>QEXY01000143.1 GCA_003130875.1 Ardenticatenia bacterium | reverse complement strand
TCTTCGTGTAGCATCGAATTAAACCACACGCTCCGCTGCTTGTGCGGGCCCCCGTCAATTCCTTTGAGTTTTAACCTTGCGGCCGTAGTCCCCAGGCGGGATGCTTAACGCGTTAGCTACGGCACGGAAGGGGTCAAGACCTCCCACACCTAGCATCCATCGTTTACGGCGTGGACTACCGGGGTATCTAATCCCGTTCGCTCCCCACGCTTTCGCGTCTGAGCGTCAGGTGCGGACCAGGGAGCCGCTTTCGCCACGGGTGTTCCTCCCGATATCTGCGCATTCCACCGCTACACCGGGAATTCCACTCCCCTCTTCCGCCCTCAAGTCTGGCGGTTTTGAACGGCCTCTCCTAGTTGAGCCAGGAGCTTTCACGTCCAACCTACCAGACCGCCTGCACGCGCTTTACGCCCAGTGATTCCGGATAACGCTCGCCCCCTACGTTTTACCGCGGCTGCTGGCACGTAGTTAGCCGGGACTTATTCCCAGGGTACCGTCCTGCCTCGTCCCCTGGAAAAGGGTTTTACGACCCGAAGGCCTTCTTCACCCACGCGGCGTCGCTGCATCAGGGTTTCCCCCATTGTGCAATATTCCTCACTGCTGCCTCCCGAAGGAGTATGGACCGTGTCTCAGTTCCATTGTGGGGGGCCGCGCTCTCACGCCCCCTACCCGTCTTCGCCTTGGTAGGCCATTACCCTACCAACTAGCTGATAGGCCGCTGGCCCCTCCCGAAGCGCCGGAGCTTTACTTACACCCTTCTAAACGGTGTAAGACCATCGGGTATTAGCCCTCCTTTCGAAGGGTTATCCCCGTCTTCGGGGCAGGTCACCAACGTGTTACTCACCCGTTCGCCACTGTGCCCCATCCGAAGATAAGGCACCGTTCGACTTGCATGTGTTAGGCACGCCGCCAGCGTTCATCCTGAGCCAGGATCAAACTCTCCGTAGAAACTCCACAGCCTCATCGGCTGCTTTCGTCATCACACGGACTACGACCCGAACTCGTCGGACTTTCCTGCCACTCTTCAGTTGTTAAGGTGCAGACACAAAACCGACGACTAACTTTCAGCCGCCGGTGGAGAGAGACAACCCCTTTTCAACTCAGCAACGTCTCAATGCTTAGATCAGGGCGTCTCTTCTCCTTTCCACTTGTATCCGATCTTCTCCCAATTCGGAGCGAGATCTAAATGACACAGTACCAATCACTGTCACCGCTTATTATAACATATACCGTGACGCTTGTCAAATCTCTCTTTCGGACCCGGAGAGTGTTGAAAAACTCTTTAGTTACCTGCTTTATTGGCCCATTTTCCTATGAAAATCTGGGCGGTCAAGGGACTTTTTCAACACCCTCTTTCTCATTTGTCAAATACCTGCAGCGCATGACAGCGTATGCTAATCTACCACATTTTTTTTCGTTTGTCAAGACCTTTTGCGACCAATTTTGCGACGAATTACTTATGTAAACAATAGCAACCCTGCCGTACCTACATCCCACCAGACGAAGAGTCAGCCACAATGGACAAATCGGGATTTATGTTTACAAGGTATCCCCGATTGCCGCGCTTCCTACCTTGTGCTATAATCTCAATAGTGCATGGATTTCCGTTTCCTGTGCTCAAATGAGTTCTCATTCCACAGTGAGTCGATATGCCCGCTGATATCGCAAGTCTTCTGAGCACACAATCCTATGCCTATCACAGCATTGTATTGCTGATCGGCGTTGCTGGCTTTCTCGTAGCGCTCAGCCATTATCAGCGCATACGCGATAAGCCCTCCACTTGGGCCGGTGCTATGCGCGCTTATACTATCGCTTGGGCCAGCGTCATCGCCTTGCGCATCGCCCAAGCCTTACTACCCGGAACACTTTCCCGCATCTCCCCAGCAGATCCTGTGCCCTGGTCGCTACCGGCGGAACGAATCGCTGATCTAGGCAGCCTAGCACTGCTCGCATGGGCTTTTGTGCCTCTCCTACGTCAGAGTAGACTCTCGAGCGCGATTTGGCTGGGAATCAACGGCCTCGGTTGTCTTCTCTACGCAGGTATGAGCGCATTCTCCATGCCCTACTTTCCTCTGCCTGCCTCGGATTACAACACGATCAACGTGGCAAGCGGATGGTCTCTGTGGCAGATACTCATAAGTATGATAGCACTGATCGGGCTCTTGCTCCCTCAAGGGCGACGTGTTGCAAGACCGCTCGAGAAACAAGGTCAGACCGAAACGCGCAGCTTAGCCTGGGTGGCTTTTCTTGTTCTCCTGGCCGGTTATTTGCTGCATTGGGTGACATTGGGTGGTTTGGTACCCCCTTATGCCCCACCTAACAATTTACCGCTTTGGGTGCGCTTGAGCCAGCTCATCAGTTATCCGCTGCTTGTCGCCGCTCTGTACAGCGGCATTATGGCACGTATGACCGCTCTCCCCTCTGTCATGCCCCCTGGCGCCAGGCTGTCTGAATTGAAACGTACTGCACCCACCCAAGTGGCCGAGCTGCTCAACCTATTGAGTGTCACGCTCCGCCTCAACGGTCCGCTCGACGTCCAAGCAGTTGTCCAGCAAGCCAGTAAGAGCATCGCTGAGGTGATGAATTCCGACCTGTGTGCCATCGCACTTGCGGATGAGCAGCATCCCGGTCAGCTGCGCATAGTGGCTTTGCATCGTGCTTTGCGACCCACCAATCAGCACGAGCCCATCAGCTTTATCGCTTCGGTGTATCCGGCAATCGAGAGTGCTCTGCACACTATGTGTCAGGTAGTGCTGGACGAGACCGATGATGCCTCCGCCACTCTTATGCCCCTTTTGGGCGACCAAGATCGCGCCCCAATCCTGATCCAACCACTGGGGCAGCACAAAGTGGCGCTAGGTGTGTTGATCCTGGCAAATGGGATCAGCCATCTGCCCTTTGATGCTGCCGATAGGCAAACTGTTGCCTTACTAGGTCATCATCTCTCCATCGCAATCCAGAACGCGCGCATCCATCAGGCACTTCAGGCCAAATTGCAACAGCTAACCAGGACACTGCGCGATCAGGAAACACAGGCAAGTCAAAAACGGGCCGAATTGGAAGTGGCCCTGAAAAAGAGCCAAGAAGAAGTGGCAGCGCTCGCCCAAAAGCTTTACGAGCAAGAGCAGGTTGCCAGACGTGCCCGTCAAAAAATAGAAGAGGCAGCCCACAGTCGGGTATTAAGCTTGCAAGAAGAGGTCAAAAGGAGTCTTGCAGAACGCGATGCGCTTCAAGAGCAGCTGCGCGAACTTCAGCATGAACTGAGCACCTCTGACCGCAGATTTGAGAACATCCTTGAAGACCTGAACTGTGGTGTCATCATCACCGATGGCACAGGAAATGTCAGTCGGGTCAACCGTATAGCGGCCCAGATGCTTAATTTGCCGTCCAGAGAGATGTTAAATCGCCCTATCACTGCGGTTGTTAAGGATGAGCGATGGCATAAGGCTCTCAAGGAATTGGAACGGAATCCCTATTCAACCGTCGCAACCATTCTAGAAACAGGTAACCGTGTACTGCGCGCCACATTCAGCACGATGACGGATGTGGCAGGAGACGCGATTGGCAGGCGTGAAAAAGGCTGTGCCGTGATCCTGTATGACGTCACGGTTGAGACAGAAAGTCAGCAAGCACGCGATCAACTCGTCGCCTCGCTCTCCCAAGAGCTGCGCACTCCCATGACCTCTATCATTGGATATACCGATCTGCTTCTGAGCGAGTCGGTAGGGGCTTTGGGCGAAATGCAGCGCAAGTTTCTGCAGCGCATCAAAGCGAATGTGGAACGTCTTAACGGTTTATTAAACGACCTGATCAGCGTCACAGTGATCGACGCCGGCCAGTTGGAGCTCCATCGCACCGTGGTGGACATCAATAAGATTGTCGAGGACACGGTGATCACCTCGCGTGCCCAGCTAGAAGATAAAGAGATCACCCTCGCACTCGACCTGATGGAACACCCCCCCTCGATCGAAGCAGACCCCGATCGAGTACGACAGATTGTTGCCAATTTGCTCGGAAACGCGATCAAATGCTCCCCTGCAGGATCCACGATTCAGATTTCCACTTCTCTATATCAAGAGAGTGAATCTGAGAAGACATCTCCAATTCGCTATGTGAAGGTTTCCGTGCGCGACTCGGGGGGAGGCATCGCACCACGTGATCGGGGGCATGTGTTTGAGCGTTTTTATCATGCCGATAAAGCGTTGATCAACGGCTTGGGTGAAACAGGTGTTGGATTGGCCGTTGCAAAGGCACTTGTGGAAGCCCACGGAGGACGCATCTGGGTGGAAAGCGAAATGGGTGCTGGCTCCACCTTTAGCTTCTTGTTACCCATCACCGAAACATACGACGACCCTTGGATGGAAATGGACGTGCCGCCACTTGATTTCGGCACAGAGTGCCAGGAATAGCTGGACTTTGGGGTACCAAGACAACAGCACAAACACCATGACGGGAACAGGGGAAGAAACAACCTGTGTACGAAGAACCACCCATCATCCAACGACCTGATCTGTCACTAAATTCCGATTTTCGGGAAATTGATTGGCGCTACGTCGCCATTGGTCTGGCCGCTGTGGCAATCCTCATCATGGTATATGTCGGGGCGACATCACTAAGCGTGCAGGACATTGAAGTCGGACAGCGAGCGATGCGCATATCATCCCCCGAGGCAATTGCGCCATCCGTTGTTCCCACAGCCACTCCCCACCCAACAAGCGCGGTGACAGCCACCACAGTGCTGCGAAGTCCTACGCCTATCCCTACATGGACAGCAACACCGACATTCTCGCCCACAGCGACCGCCATGCCAACCTACTCGCCTACGCCGAGCCCTACAAACACCCCTTCACCGACACCGACGGCCACAATGACTCCTTCGCTGACACCCACTGCAACAAGCACGGCCAGTTCCACGCCCACACCATCTCTGACCTCGATACCGTGTGGCACAGCGCCGCCCAGCTGGGGAGACCGTTCAACTTGGGTGGCTTACGTGGTCCAGGAGGGTGATGACCTCTTTTCGTTGGCACAGGAAGCGGGCACCACCGTTGCCACGTTGTTACAGGCGAATTGTCTGCTCGACCCCGATTCGATCAAGCCAGGCGTAACCTTGCTTTTGCCCCGTGCACTCCCTACCAGAACCGCAACCCCGACCATGACGGCGACACCATTCTCGTCACCACCTTTGATCGGAGTCCCGGCCCCAGCAACCCCATGGTTACCGCCGATTCACCCACCAGCGCCCAGGGCGACACCTGTGTTCCCTGCGCCGCCCCCTACATGGGCACCGTGGCCAACACCCCTGCCTCCAGTCTATCCAACATCGATGTTGCCACCCCCCACACCTGCGCCGGTGGTCACAACTTATCCGACCCCGGCGCCGGCGATCACAGTCGGACCAATACCGATGCCACCCGTGCCCGCGCCACGTATCACATCGGCACCGCCTGTCATTTTCGTTCCGGCACCTCCTCCGGATAACCATGCACCGCCGCACCCCCCCGTCCCCTACGTACCACCAGCGCCACCCAGCGTCCCTCAGCCGGTGCCTCCGCCACCCGATCCTGTACCAGTGCCTAACACACCGCCGCCGGGCGAGCCGATTGGACCTGTCTTTGTCAAGTAGCGATGGGTGTCCTCAACCTCGACGACACGATTGCAGCCATCGCTACCCCTCTCGGTGAAGGTGGCATTGGCATTGTGAAGATAAGCGGCCCAGCCGCTGTGGAGATCCTCCACACCCTTTTCTCACCCCCCACCCGATCCACCGCTCCATTCAGTTTTCGGCCACGTCAGCTGCATTGGGGATATATTCGTGATCCGCGCGACGGCAACATCGTGGACGAAGTGTTAGTGGTGGTGATGCCCGCTCCACACAGCTACACCCGACAAGACGTCGTCGAAATCCAATCTCATGGTGGCATCCTGCCGGTGCGTCGCATTCTGGAGCTAGCCTTGACCTATGGAGCACGTCTGGCCGAACCTGGCGAAATGACCTTGCGCGCATTTCTAAACGGCCGCATTGACCTTGCCCAAGCCGAGGCCGTGCGTGATATTGTCCAGGCACGCACCGAGGCAGCATTGCGCATGGCAGTCGCCCAGCTAGGGGGGCAGCTATCGGCACGTGTGCGGCTGACGCGAGCCCAATTGCTGAATGTCCTGGCTTATCTGGAGGCCAGCATCGACTTTGTCGAAGATGAGATCCCACCTCAAGATGTGATCACCCCCTTGGGCGCGGTGGCGGATGCGCTGGCCGAGCTGCTAGCTGCCGCGGACTACGGTATGATTTATCGGCACGGAGTGCGCACAGCCATTGTCGGCCGTCCTAATGTGGGCAAGAGTTCGCTGCTCAACGCGTTGCTACGCGGCGACCGCGCGATCGTGACCCCCATTCCAGGCACCACGCGCGACACGCTGGAGGAAACCATCAATCTCCAAGGCGTACCCCTGGTTTTGGTGGACACCGCCGGCATCCGTGCCCATCCTCAGGACGAAGTAGAACGTATCGGAGTGGAGCGCAGCCGCGCCGCACTGCGTCAAGCCGACTTGGCACTGCTGGTCCTGGATGGGAGTTGCCCCCTGGAAGCGGCCGATTTCGAAATCGCCGCGCTCATCGGCGAGCGACCTGCCCTGGTAGTGATCAACAAGAGTGACCTGCCTGCCCAGGCCGAGACAAATGCGGTGCTATCCATTTTGCCATCGGCGCCCCATATACGCATTTCGGCGCTAACCGGAGATGGAATAGCGGAGCTGGAGGCTGCAATCCTCGAAAAAGTTTTGGGGGGTCATGTGTTCACTTCTGACATGCCCCTGGTCAGCAATGCGCGCCATAAAGCTGCACTGTCACAGGCACGTGAGCATGTACTGGCAGCCATCGAAGGACATCGCAAAGGATTGAGCGCGGATTTGGTGGCCATCGATGTGCGCGAGGCGGTAGATGCCCTGGGGGAGATAACAGGTGAGACTGCCACCGCAGACTTGCTGGAGACGATCTTCAGCCAGTTCTGCATTGGAAAGTAGCTACAATCGTGCTAAGCTGCTGAGCGCTAAGCGCACCCGTTCTTCCACGGGTTGATCGCGCGCCTCTGGCGGCAGTGCGCGTAGCGCAGCATGGGCCTCCGCAGCGGAATATCCCAATGCAGTGAGCGCTGCGATCACTTCACTATCCGCGTCGGTGATGGGTGTGCCGACAATTTCTCCCTCTTCTACTCCAATCTTATCCCGAAGCGCAAAGACGATCTGACGTGCTTTCTTAGGACCGATTCCAGGCACACGCGCTAATAGCGCGATTTCCTCACGCGTCACTGCTCGACGCAACATTTCGACTGGCACATGGGATAAGATCGAGAGTGCTACCCGAGGTCCAATGCCCGGAACGCTCAGCAATGTGCGAAACAGCTGCAATGACTCTCGGTCGGCAAAACCATATAGGGTGAGGTCATCCTGTCGCACTTGAAGATACGTATAAAGTGTTACAAAGCCATTGTCAATTGTGTCCAGCAGATCGACCGGCACGTGCACAATGAAGCCGATGCCATTCACATCTAACAATAGAGCATCTTCCCGCTTCTCTAAAACCTCTCCCCGAATGCGCCCGATCATTCGAACACTCTAAACGCTAGAGATCGTCCTTGCCATACGCCGATAAAACGCGCCAGCGAGAAAAATGGAGATCGCAGATCGCCAAAGCCAGAGCATCTGCCGCGTCATCTGGTCCGGGAACTCGTTCCAGGCCGAGCAAATGTTGCACCATCCGTTGCATTTGTCCTTTGGAAGCAGCCCCATAACCGGTGACAGCCTCTTTCACCTCGGAGGGCTTATACTCATGGACAGGGATGTTCGCATCTGCCAGCGCCAAAAGCACCACGCCACGGGCCTGTCCCACCGCCAGGGCGGTACGGGCATTTTTGCTGAAGAAAATCTCCTCCACCGCCGCACTTTCCGGCCGCCACTCGCTTAACAACGCTCGCAATTGACGATAGATCTCCTGTAGACGATGGACCAGCTCCCAGCGGGCAGGTGTCGTGATGACTCCGTAGCGCAGCGCGACGATCCGATCCCCGTGTTCTTCCACGAGACCGTAGCCGGTCGTCGCGGTACCTGGATCTATGCCGAGGACACGCACTGACTAGCGTCCTACAGATAAAACGGTAATCTGCATCATCACGCCGTAGCAAGGATCTCCTCGGGCACGTCCAGATTGGAATAGATCTGTTGCACGTCCTCCAGCTCTTCCAGCTGCTCGATCAAGTGCAAAACTTGCAAGGTTTCCTTCTCATCGAGGGAGACCAACGTTTTGGGCACCATAGAAAGCTCAGCCTCTTCGACCTTGATCCCTCGTTTTTGTAAAGCGTCTGCCACGACGCGGAGATCAGCGGGTTCCGTATAGATTTCGACAATCTCGCTGCTGACATCTACATCTTCTGCCCCCGCATCAACGGCCATCATAAAGAGGTCATCGGGATCGCGCCCTCCACGCTCGATAGTGATAAGCCCCTTGCTCTCAAACATCCAGGTAACTGCTCCGGCCTCTGCTAGGTTGCCACCGCCTCGGTTGAGCACACGACGGATCTCTGCAAGGGTGCGATTGCGATTGTCTGTGAGGCACTTGATCAACAGTGCAACCCCGTGAGGTGCATATCCTTCATACATCACTTCTTCGGGTGCACCGCCCTCCAGCTCACCAGTGCCGCGTTTGATGGCGCGTTCGATGTTTTCCTTCGGCATATTGGCCGCTTTTGCCTTTTCAATGGCCAAGCGCAGCGCCGGATTGGCGTTCGGATCACCACCATTTCGTGCTGCTAAGGTAATATCACGTGCCAGGCGTGTAAACAATTTGCCCCGCTTTGCATCCTCGGCGCTCTTCTTGCGCTTAATCGTGCTCCACTTTGAGTGCCCACTCATGAAACCTTCTCCTCTCTATAGGATCACCTGTATCGCCTTAGATATAAAGTCGCTCACAGTTTTTATGATAGCACAAATCTCACCTCTTTGCCACCCCAGCCCCAGAAAAGCTGGGGCTTTTCAGTTCTCAGGGGAAGCTCCCTCCACTCGGATACAAAGCGAGGCTCAGAGCTTGATCCGATCGGGCCACCAGCGCTTGTCAGCCGTCGGGCATGAACCGAAACCTCAGATAACGTATTAGGTTCAGCGCAATCGTGCGCAAACTGCTCGATACCACACCGATAGCCTGCGCAGAATCGCGACGCTCGCCATATGGGATATCTTGTACCTAAAAGACGCGATTTTCGATCTCCCAGCGATCACGCCACCACTGTCAGCGCCTTCTGCACATCGAAGGTCGGGAGATGACCACCTGCCATTCAGAAGGTCTCTTCTACCTGCGCCTATTCCGGATGCTCAATCCGTCGCCGCCAGCGTCGCCGCGCCCTCCACCCCACCGCCGGCCAGCCGTATTCTTGCGCCAGAGAGGCGACTAACTCCTAGCTCTCCACCATCCAGACCTCCTGCATCCTGAGTTTCCTCTCTGAAGCCCACAGGTGAGCAAGTGAAGGACATAAAGGAGCTTATTTCCGGGGGGAGCCGGCACTTCCGGCGGGGATGCGGAGGTCATAAGTGTTGCGCTGTTGCCAGCACTGTGCTGCAATCGTGTCACCTCCGCGCGCAACTTTTCCAGCTCGGCACATAATGCGTCGCGCTCGCTGCGGAGACGCTGCACCACCGCCTCCAGTCCGACCACGGCGTTCTGGAGCGCGGCGGAACGCATTTCCAGCACTTGATTATCGCGCATGAACGTGTAGGTGCGGAACTTCATGACAGCAGCCACCGACTCGAGATCGGCCAGACGCTCTGCCAGGCGATGTTGTTGCTCCGTGTCCGCCTGCAAGAGATAGCGCCCTTGTGCATATCCTGATCCCAAGGTGAGGAGGATGCGCAGGCCTTCTTCAAGCTCCCATCCGTTGCGCTGGATGACTTTCAGCATTTCATCATAGGTTTCCTTGAGAACCTCAATCTGCAAGGTAACGATCTCAGCTCCAGCAAAGAAGCGCTGTTCAAAGTCGGCACTGCTCGGCGTTGCCGGCTCATCTTCCGGTACGTTCATATCCATCCTCTCCTCGCGCACGTCCAGGTACTTCCAGTTGAGTGGGCGCTGCACCGACCAGTGCTTCGATGACGCGCAACCACGCATCCGCTTCCTCGCCCCATGGTTCGTCGTGAAAACGATAATCATTCTTGCGGATCACTTCTCCCAGCTGATGGCTGAGTCGTTCCCACACGGTGCGCTGAGCGTGTAGCAGCACATCCAACACACGCTGGGTGCGCACACGTTGCACCGCCCGGCGAAAATGGGGCAGACACAGGCCGTCGGAGGATTGGTAAGCTTCCAGCAAGCCTCCCGCCTCCGGCAGGCTATCCAACAACACATCCAGGTACACTTCTTCCATCACACGACACTGCGCACACGCCGGGCAAATTTGTTCACCCTGAGGTTCGAGCGCGGCGACGATATCGGCCACGGCGGGTGGGGGTGCTGGTGCGATTGTGGTGCGCAGCCGTTCCAATGGGCGGCGCGTCTCCTGTGTCGGCTGTATCACCGCACCGTTGAGCGATTGGAGCACATCTTGTAGCACATCGTGCAGCATGACCGCGATGCTCAAAGAAGCTCCCGGTCGCACCAGCATCCAGGCATGCTCGCGGCAGAAGCCTCTTGCCCGGCGCAGATTCTGCCGCAGGTCGGGGTCATTGACTCGCTCCCACAAGAGAAAATCCAGATAACGCTCGGCCACGCGTGCTTCCAGACGGCACAGCGAACAGCCCGGCTGAGCTAGCGCATCGCGCAGCTCATAGAAGGCGATATGGCGACTCATCGCATGCCTCCTATTGTGTCTCTGCTCCATGCGCCGTGGCACTATCCCGCGTCCGAGGTGATGATGCGTGGCCCGGAGAGGACTGCCAGGGCGCGCAGGGAAGCGCCCTTCTCCTCGCCACGTGCCTCGTGGCGGAAGCGATAGTCCTCTTTGCGGATGAGCTCGGCGAGCTGGTCGGTCAGGCGGCGCCAAATCTCCCGTTGGACACCGACCAATGCGTCGAAGACCTCGGCGTTGGGGGTCTGTGCCAATGCCTGCCGCAGGTGGAGCAAACACAACCCTTCCGAAGCGCGCAGGGCGGGCAACAGGCCGTCCTCGCCGAGCAGCTCCTGCACCAGTGTGCTGATCAGCACCCGTTCGGTTGTCTCGGCGTGGACGCAAACCGGACACGGCGCCTGGGGGCGCAGCTTGGCGAGCAATCCGGCATTGGCTGGCGCCGCGCGGGAAGGATCAAGTGCACTGCGGGCACGCTGGCGCAGGGTGGGGGCAGGCGGCTGAAACTCGGCGGTTTCCAGCAGCTGCAATACATGCTGCATCACGTCGTGCATGATGATCACCACGCCGAGGGAACTGCCACCTTCTATCAACTGCCAGGCATGTTGCTGGCAGAAGCCGCGTGCGTTGCGGATCTCCCGGCGCACGCCGGCGTCGTTGACGCTTTCCCACAGCAGGTTGTCCAGATGCCGGCGCACGGCGTTCGCCTTCAGACGGCACACCGGGCAGCCCGGCAATGCCATCGCATCGCGCAGATCATAGAAGCTCATGGTGCGACCCATACACCTCACTCCTCATTAGCGTCACAGAAAATCTTCTCACGTCTCGGTATGCACATCCCACCGCGGTACAGCGCGCTTATGGCTTGCTCTCAGCCAGCACATTCAGGATGCTCTCGCGGCTGACCATCCCAAGCAGCCGCCTTTCCTCATCAGTCACCACCAGGCGCTTGATGCGTTTTTCGACCATGATCTGGATCACCTCAGCGAGTGGCGTATCCGGTCGCACGGAGAACACCTCTTTGTTCATCACATCGCGGGCGGTTCCCTCCAAGCTCAGCGGGTCAATTGGGGCATGCACCAGACGGGCGAGGATGTTCTGTAGCCCTGGTCGCCTGTCGTGCAAGCCAGCTTTGACCAGCTGCGTGTCCACGATGATTCCCATGACGTGTCTCCGCTCATCGGTCACCACCACCCGTCGCAGCGGCGTCGAGAGAATCTTGTTGACCACCTCGTTCAGGTTCGTGTCAGGCATGACGGTCGGGACATCGCGGAACATAATGTCTCCCGCGACGCGCGCCGCGCCGCCGGTTATGGTGGGCAACATCTCCGTCGTGACGCCACTCGCTGCGACCATGGCCATGATGTCCAGCCGGCTGATGATCCCTACCAGCTCGCCCTGCTGGTTCACCACCGGCAGACGTTTGATATTCTTTTGTGACATCAACGCAGCGGCTTGTAGGACGGGTTCGTCCTCGCCGATGGTGATCACTGGTGAGGTCATGATATCGCGGGCGGTCTTGCCCTCTTCGGCCAGCTTCTGAATCTGGCGCGAGAGGATATGCGGTGGCAGTGTCCGTTGTAAGCTCAAGCGCAGCTCCATCCCTGCACGTGCCAGCAGGTCTCCTCCGGTGATAATCCCGACGATGTGACCGCCGTCTACGACGGGCACCGCCTTGAGTTGCTTCTCGACCAGCAGCTGCAGCAGCGCATTGAGAGGCATGTCTGGTGCAATCGAAGTCACCGCCCGCGTCATCGCATCCTTCACCTTGACCGCCGACAGGTTGACACGGGCGACGAGCACCGAACATGGAGCGTTCTCTGTGATCTTATCCGCCGTACCTCCCAGTCCTTGCCCTGCACCGGCTCCCACTACGATCAAATGTGCGCCGGTCTCCTCGGCGTGGCGGATGATCGCTTGAGCTACATTGCCCACGCGGATGACTGACTTCATGTTCACTCCAGCTGCCTGAGCGATCTTCGCCGCATTGGCATGGAGATTAACAAAGAACTTCTCGATCTCGCCTCGCGTCTCCTCCACCTCGCCCATTGAAGCGGCATAGGCGGGCAGCTTTTCGATCACCGAGATCACTGTGAGCGATGCGCCCAATGCACGTGCCAGCGCAATGGCCTGTTTGAGCGCCTGTTCCGAGCCAGCTCCGCCGTCCATAGCGACCATGATATGTTTATACACTCTCGACCTCCTTTTCCAGCTCCACACTGGGGGAGAAGAAACGTTGTGCAAAGAAGGTGGGGACCACTGCGGTCGCGATGACCGTTGTCACCAACACCGAAAACTGCGCCTGGTCCAAAATACCTGTATTCAGGCCGTAGAGCGACGATATCGTGCCGAAGGTCAGCCCTGTGCTCATCAGCAAGGTGGTGTACCAGGCGTGGCGTTGGACATAACGGCGCGCCAGAGGATATACCCCGATAAACTTCGCTAACAACTTTAAGCTGAGGAAGATCGCCAGCCAGCCCAGGTTAGCCACCACTGCCGGAAGGGAAACGTTCATGCCCGACTTGAGGAAGAAGAACGGGGTCAGGAGGGCAAAGGCGACCACGCGCAGCCGGCGCAGCTGATTGCGATGTGTGGCCAGGAATTGCGCCATCACCAGGCCGAAGATAAACGCCGGCAGCACTGCGTGGCTTTGTCCCAGTTCGGCCACCAGCATCATCACAAACAGGGCGAGGAAGATAAGCTTGATCTCGGGCTCGGTGACCCGGTCGCCGTAGCGCCGGAAGAACTGTGGTGACACGCGATATACCAAGATGATCACCGCTGCCGAGACCACCACAAACACGGCCAACAGAGGCCCCGGATGGATGAACAAGAGGGTGAGAGCCATCGCCGTGCCAAAGTCTGTCACAAACGTTGAAGCCATAATGAGCTTGCCGATGCGCGTTTCCGTCAGGCCGGTTTCCACCAGCACGGCGTAGACCACCGCCAGCGAGGTGGTGGAAAGTGCCACGCCGGCGATCGAAGCGGCAGGGGAACTCCAGCGCAGCACCCATGCGGCGAAAGCCATGCAGACCAGAAACGGCGCCAGGAAGGAAAATCCCCCAATCAACAGGCTCTCCTTCCACTTTTCGCGCAACAGGTCGGAATCCACCTCCGTTCCGGCGAGAAACGTCAGCACGATGCCGGCGAACCCCGCCAGGAAGTCGATCCAAGGGGTTGTGTGCAAGCCCAAGAAATTGCCGGCGATCACGCCCGCAAGGATCTCGACGATGGCGACCGATAACCCCAGCTCGGCGGATAGGATACTGGCAAAAAGGATCAGTGCCCCAGCGATGGCTGCGATGGTGAGATTCTCCATATCTCTCTGGTTCCCCTTCTATCCCGCTATAGCACGCATTGTATATGTAGAAGCTCCATCCTGTGCTGTGTTGTGCTGCACCTCAGCGATGATGGATGTCGGTCAGCGCGGCTAGCGCTTCATCACCCCCGATGCGTTTCAGCGCCTCAGCAGCTTCTGCGCGAGCCATAAACGAGGCGCTTGGATCCCGCAGCAGCTCGATCAGGCACGGCACTGCGTCCCGGCTGCCGATCAATCCCAAGCTCTTTGCGGCTGCAGAGATCACATACGGGTCATTCGCATGGCGCGTTGTCACCAGCTGTACCAGCGCTGGCACCGCGCGTTCCGCACGCATGCGCCCTAACATCCAGGCAGCGCGCAGGCGGGTCATCGGTTCAGGGTGGCGCAATGCCGCAATATATTTCTCAACGATGTCCGCCGGGCCATCCTGGATGCGCGCTCCGCACGTGGGGCATGTCTCCGCATTCGCGACGACGGTGCTCCAGCATGACGGGCAGTAATAGGTGATCATCTGGTTATAGCTTTTTGATATGTCCTTTCGCCTGCCCAAACAAAGAAGCCTCTGCCCGCGATTTCGTCACAGACAGAGGCTATCAGCCGGACATCCGGCGGTTTTGCTTACACCCAAGCGAGCCTCATCGCTTGTATACGCTCCATGATAATCGACAGTTTGTCATCTGTCAAATTGGGAGGGTGTTGAAAAACTCTTTAGTTACCCGCTTTATTGACCCATTTTCTATGAAAATCTGAGCGGTCAAGGGACTTTTTCAACACCCTCAAATTGGTGCATTTCAGAGGATGCATTTCAAATTCGGGAGCGGTTTGGCGCGGAAATCCAGAGGGACGCGGGTTATCCGAGCTGCGACCACCAGGGAGCAACGGTAGGGACGTCCAGCTGGTTGCTCACACTGCTGACGCGCGCAGCGCGGTTTGTATCCCGCCTCTTCTCCAAAAAGGAGATCCACTCTGTTTGACAGCGCCAAGTTACGGGGTAAGATAAACGCGCGAATTATCAGAGGAGGAATGAGTGCGATGGCCAATGCAACCGTACGTTGGATCACCAAGGGGCAATTTCTTGCCGTGGACAGCAGCAAGCATTCCGTGGTGCTTTCCACCCAGGATGAGGAGAACGGCATCGGGATGAAACCCAGCGAGCTGCTCCTGGCAGCCGTGGGAGGCTGCAGCGCGGTAGATATTGTGAACATCCTGCAGAAGAAGCGCCAACAGCTGACCGGGCTGGAGGTGCAGGTGCATGGGGAACAGGACGCCGACCCGCCATGGACGTTCCGAAAGATTCATGTGCACTACATCGTCCGCGGGCGCGACCTGTCCGAAAAAGCGGTTGCGGATGCCATTCGCTTGTCGGAGGAGAAGTATTGTTCGGTGAGCACCACTCTGGCCAAGGCGGTGGAGTTCAGCACCGATTACCAGATTATTCAGGAGGTGTAGACGTATTTGAGTCGCGGGTGGGCGCGAAGCGTGCAATCAAAGGACCGGATGGACATCTGGGAGCCTTCCTATGTAAAACTGTTACACAGCGGTGAACTGGCCCGGCGCGCTGCGGAAGCCTATGCGCATCTAAGTGAATGTGACGTGTGCCCATGGGTGTGCAAGGTGAACCGGCGCGCCGGTGAGCGCGGTTTTTGTCGTGTCGGCGAGCTGGCCGGCGTCGCCAGCTATGGCCCTCACTTGGGCGAGGAAAGCGTGCTGCGTGGCTGGCGTGGGTCGGGCACCATCTTTTTCACCGGCTGCAATCTGAAGTGCAAATTCTGCCAGAACTATGAGATCAGTCAGCTGGATGAGGGTGACCCGGTCGAGCCCAAGCGATTGGCAGCGATTATGCTGGAGCTTCAGGAGATGGGCTGCCACAACATCAACTTCGTCTCACCCAGCCATGTCGTCCCCCAAATCCTGATGGCCGTGCTCATCGCTGCGCAGGCTGGCTTGCGTTTGCCCCTGGTGTACAACAGCGGCGGCTACGATTCCCTTACCATGCTGCGCATCCTGGATGGAGTCATCGACATCTACATGCCCGATATGAAATACGCCGATGCCCAGATCGCGCGCCGTTATTCAGGGGTTGCCAATTATCCCCAGGTCAACCAGGCAGCGGTGCGCGAGATGCATCGGCAGGTGGGCGACCTGGTAGTGGATGAGAACGGACTGGCGCGGCGTGGTCTGCTGGTGCGCCATCTGATCCTGCCGGAAAACCTGGCTGGTACCGAGCGCATCATCGAGTTCCTGGCGCGCGAGATATCTCCTCACACTTACCTGAACCTGATGGACCAATACCGGCCCGCCTATAAGGCGTGTGAATACCCCGAGCTGAGCCGCCGCATCACGCGCGCGGAATGGGAACAGGCCGTCGCGTGGGCACGCAAGGCCGGTCTCTACCGCCTGGATGGCCTGTGATTCCATCGCCACTGACCTGAAAAGGATCTGACCCGGATGCGAGATAATCCCGAGCGCCTTGCCTGGACCATCATGATACTGGCGTTTGTCACCTTTTGTGTCCTGGTGACCGGCATTCCTTTGGGTATCCGTGCCTATATCCTCAACGCGACTCAACCGGAACCATCTTCCGTCACCTCGGTGCAGGGCACTGTGCTGGTCCAGCGGCTGGATGCCAGCATCCCACTCCCCGTTTCGGATGGTACCACCATCCAGGTCGAAGAAAACACGAATATCCGCACGGATGGCACTGCGCAGGCGACTGTGACCTTCTTCAACGATAGCCTCTTGACCCTGTATAACAACACCAGCGTGACCATCCATCAGGCTCGCTCGCCGCGTTTCACGAGCGGGCAACAGCCGGACACCATCCTCGTGGAGCTGCATTATGGTCGGGTACGGGTGGTGCCGATGAGCAAGACGATGAACGACCATCCGCGGGCGTTGCACTTCGAGGTGCGCTGTCGGGACGCACACGCGGTACTCAGCGAAGGCAGCTATGCGCTGGAGGCGAGCGACGATGAAGTGCAGATCACGACACGCGTCGGTGTGGCCCGCATCACCAGCGGAGAGGAGCAGCTGGTGCTCGCCGCTGGTGAGCGCGCCATCCTGCCGCGCAACCAACCCCCTCTGGGCCCCGTCCCGGCTGAAAGAAACCTATTGGTGAACGGGGACTTCTCGCAGCCCCTGGAGGGAAGCTGGCAGGTGTATCGCATCGAGCCCCCTTCGGGGGTGATCACCACCACCGCGCAAATCATCTCCACCGGTGTCCAGAAGGTCCTGCACCTCCAAAGCAGCGGGCAGGACAACCTCCATAGCGAGATCGGCGTCATTCAGCAGATCAACAAGAACATCCAGGACTTCGAATCCCTGCGCATCCTGCTCGACGTGCGCGTTAACCTGCAGAGCTTGCCCGGCGGCGGCACGCTTGGCTCCGAGTTCCCTCTGATGGTGCACCTGGCCTATGATGAGATGGACGGCACAGATCGGGATTGGTACTGCGGATTCTACTATGCGTCCGCACCCGCGGACTGGATCCTCCATGACACGCCGTTCAACTCCAGCCGGCGGGTCGTGCGTTATGTGTGGTATCCCTTCGAGTCGCCCAACCTGTTGGACAGCTTGAGCACGGCGAAGCCGGTCTACCTCAAGTTCATCCGTCTGTATGGTTCAGGTTGGCTGTACGATGCCTATGTGACCAACGTCACGTTGCTGGCCCAAGAATAGGGATGCCTCATCATTTGCTGGAACGTGCCATATTTGTCCTCGCTGTGCTGTTCTACCTGAGCGCAGCCGTCTGGCAGCTCGCGCTGCCCGGCCTGCACTACGATGAGGCATTCGACGTGCTGCCGGCGATGCAGCTGGTGTTGGGCCAACCGGTGACCACCTTTCGGGATAATGGCATCCAGCTGGGCGAATGGCAGCTGCCGCTGATGACTCAGGACTACATCGGCGCCCTGCACACCTATCTGGCCTTGCCCCTTTTTGTGCTCTGCGGACCCAGCGTGGTCAGCGTGCGGCTGACAACCATCGCCCTGGGCGTCCTCACACTTTGTCTGGCCTATCGCCTGGCAGGGGCGCTGGTTATGCCACTGGCAGGCAGCATCGCAGCGTGGCTGCTGGCGCTCGACCCTACCTTTGTCTTCTGGAGCCGCCAGGGCGTCTTCGTCACTTCGGTGACCGCTGCTTTGGGGCTAGCCGCGGCGTGGGCCTGGCTACGCTGGTGGCGCAGCGGGTCGCGGGTCTGCGCTTTTACCGGAGGGTTCCTCTTCGGCCTGGGCCTCTACGCCAAGCTGCTTTTCCTCTGGATAATAGTGGGGTTGGGGATCGCGGCATTGGGCTTGATGCTGGTCCAGCAGCGCGGGCGTTTGCCCGAGGTCGCGTGTTGTGGTGCCCAGAAGCTGCGTCAGCGCTCCGCCTGGGTGTGGGCGGCGTTTGGTCTCTTGGCTGGTTGTGCTCCCTTGATCGCCTACAATGGGCAGACGGGCGGTACGATCAAAAGCATCGCGGAGAACCTGACCGTCTCCTACTACGGCACTAACAACCTGGCATATCTGGCCAACCTGATGGCACGCAGCGGGCAATTGTTGGTGATGCTGACGGGCAGCCATCTATGGTATCTTGGGGATCAGTACGCCAATTGGCTTGCGCCGCTCACCCTGACGGCAGGATTGGCCTGTCTCATCTGGGCCTTGCGGCGCGACCCCCGGTCAGGATATGGCGCATTGGTGCCCTTTTTCGTGATCCTGGGAGTTCTGTTGTCGAGCTGTGCTACCGTCTCGGCGCTGTGGGTGACCCATTTTGCCGTCCTGATGCCATGGCCAGCCCTGGCGGTGGGCGGAAGCGTCGCGTCCATGCTCCGGGTAGCGCGAGGATGCGGGCAACATGCGAGCGCACCATCCGAGAGGCCCATTCCGGGCCGGCGCTGCCTGCCCGTTGGAGTGATCGGCATGTTGATCCTTCTCGCCGCGGCGTGGGCGATGCACGCGGCCAATGACCTGCGCTATCACCAGGCATTGATGCGCAGTGGCGGACTCAGCGCCCATTCGGATGCCATCTACGACATGGCGGATTGGCTGGTAGCAGCTCAGCGGGAATATGCAGCCACGGGGCGGGGAACATTGCCGGTTGTAGCGATGGATTGGGGCATTGCCGCGCCCGTGAACTTCCTGACCCTCGGCGTGGTGCGGCCGGTGGAAGCGTTTGGCTACCAATGGCAGCCGGACGCCGCGCTCACCGCCCGGCTGGAGCGTTTTGTGCGTCAGCCGGAGGCGCTCTATCTGTGGCGCGCACCGGACGAGGTCATCTTCGACCGCAGCCGTGAGTTCAAGGCGCTATACCAGCCTCTGGCGCTGGAAGAGGATATCGTCGCTGCCTTCTACGAGCGCAGCGGGCGTCCGGTGTTGGGCGCCACGCGCCTGGTGCCACAGGGAACGGCACAGAATCCCCCCAAACCTCTGGGACCACGCTGAACGGAGTTGCCCGATGAAAGCCACCAGCACAGAACCCGTCTGGAGACGCTACCTCACCGATTACAACGAGGGCCTTGGCCTGGTCTATGAGCGCCTGGTGTTAAACCGTTACCTGGAACGGCTGAGGGAGCGCTTCGGCATCCACACCGTGCTGGAGGCGCCCCTCTATGGCATGGCCGGCGTCAGCGGCATTAACAGTGTGCAGCTGGCGCGCTGCGGATGCGCGGTCACATTGGTGGACGAGGTAGCCGAGCGGTTGCAAGGCGTCCGGCGCATCTGGCAGCAGCTGGACCTGCCGGTGCACCTGGTGCTGCATCGGGATTTCACCTGCCTGCCGTTCGCCAATGCCACGTTTGATCTGGCGTGGCAGTGGGCCGGGCTGTGGTACTTGCCCGACCCGGCCGGATTGCTGCGTGAGCTGGTGCGCGTCAGCCGGCGGCTGGTGTTCGTCGCCATGCCCAACCCGCTCCAGCCCGGCTACTTGCTGCGCAAGTATCTGCTGGAACGCGCGTTCTTCCACACTGTGGCGGAAGAGTGGACGGACATCGGACGCATCAAGCGCGTCTTGCGCGACGCTGGCCTGCGCCTGATCGAAGAAGGGGTGATGGACATCCCTCCGTGGCCCGACACGGTGATGCCAGCCGCGGAGGTGCTCCGTCGCCTCGGTATCACCAGCCCGCGCTTGCACGCGCGCTTCACCGGCGAACGCTGGAACTGGAGCACGATGGCTTACTACTTGGGTCAACAGCCCGACCTGCACGCGCGGGTGATGCGCTACGTCTGGCTCGAAGACCTGCCCCTTCCGTGGCAGATGAAATTGGGATGGGCGCATCACCGCTATGTGCTGGGGGCGGTTGAGAGGACATAGCACTATGACAGAGCTGGTGTTTCTCAAGCTGGGTGGTTCGGTGATCACCGACAAAGAGACCCCTTTCACCGCACGGGAGGACGTGGTGCGCCGCATCGCCCGCGAGGTCGTCCAGGCCATGCAAGCCTGTCCCACAATGCGCCTGGTGATTGGACATGGGTCGGGCTCGTTTGGGCATGTGGTAGCTCACCGCTACCGTACGCACGAGGGCTGGCGAGATGCGAAAAGCTGGCGTGGCTTTGCTGAGACCGCTCACGCCGCGGCGCAGCTCAACCGCCTGGTCGTCGGCTGGCTGCTTGACGAAGGGGTGGCTGCAGTGAGCTTTCAACCCTCTGCTTCCGCCTTGTGTCAGGAAGGGAAGCTATGTATGATGGCTGTGCAACCGATCGAACGCGCCCTGGACGCCGGCCTGACCCCGGTGATCTACGGCGATGTGGCGCTGGATGCGCAACGGGGTTTCACCATCATCTCCACCGAGCACATCTTTGCCTACCTGGCAGGGCTTTTGCATCCGGTGCGCATTGTGCTGGCGGGCATGGTAGACGGTGTGTATGAGCGCGATCCGATGCGCGATCCCTCGGCGCGCCGCATCGCCTGGATCACGCCAGCGCAATGGGAAACGGTACGCACGGCACTGGGGGCATCGCACGCCGTGGATGTGACCGGTGGTATGGTGAGCAAAGTGCAGATCATGGTCGAGCTGGTGCAGGCACATCCGGAGTTGCAGGTGCGCATTGTCTCGGGTGCTATCGCCGGCCGGGTGCACAATGCCTTGCTGGGCACACTCACCGAGGGCACGCGGATCGACGCGTGTGCGCCTGCGGTTTGACGTGCCATGGGTTCACCCCTTACAATGCAACGGCGGTTGTGGGCTGAAACACTTGCTACATTCGGAGAAGGGTAGCATTGGATCAAGGAGTGTACGGATTGGATATCTTGCAGATCGCTTCCGGTTTTACCCCTATCCCGTCGCGGCTGGCCCGTCTGGCTGAGCTGGCGTATAACCTGTGGTGGTCGTGGCATCCGACTGCGCAGGAGCTGTTCCGCGCTATGGACGAGCCGTTGTGGGAAGAGGTCTATCACAATCCGGTGCGGCTGTTGCGCGAGATCCGCCAGGTGACGCTGGAGCGGGTCGCCCGGCAGCCTGAATTCCTGCGTCGTTATCACGGCGTGTTGGCCGACTTTGACGCGTATATGACCGCTCAGGACACCTGGTTCAGCCGCCATTATCCCACCTTCGGCGGCGGACCAGTGGCCTACTTCTCGGCCGAATTTGGATTGCACGAGGCGCTGCCAATCTACTCCGGCGGGTTGGGCATCCTGTCTGGCGATCATTGCAAGCAAGCCAGCGACCTGGGGTTGCCCTTTGTGGGGGTCGGGTTCCTGTATCCGCAGGGTTATTTTCGCCAGCAGATCGACGCCGACGGCACGCAGCAGGCGATCTACGAGAAGCTGAACTTTGCCGAAGTGCCCGCCCTGCCTGCCTTCGACCGCAACGGCTGTGAGGTCGTGGTCGAGGTGCAGCTGGCAGACCGCACCATCTACGCCAAGGTGTGGCACATTCAAGTCGGCCGGGTGGCGCTCTATCTGATGGACACCGACATCCATCCCAACGCCCCGCCGGACCGGCATCTTTCGGCGCGGCTGTACGGCGGCGATCGCGAAATGCGCCTGTCACAGGAGATGATGTTGGGCATTGGCGGCGCTCGAGTGCTTCAGACCTTGGGCATACGGCCGGCAGTATGGCACGTGAACGAAGGGCATCCGGCCTTTGCCCTGTTGGAGTACGCGCGCAGCCTGGTGCAGGCCGGCAGGCGGTTTGAGGAGGCGCTTGAGGAGGTGCGTGCCACCTCGGTGTTCACCACCCACACTCCAGTGCCGGCCGGCCATGATGTCTTCCCGTTTGAGATGATCGAGCACTTCTTCAACGGTTACTGGAAAGAGCTGGGGTTGAGTCGGGATGCGTTCCTGAATCTGGGGCGTCAGGACCAACCGTGGGGGCCTATTTTCAGCATGACGGTGCTGGGGCTGCGTATGGCTGGCCGTTACAACGCTGTCAGCCGTCTCCACGGCGAGGTGACGCGCCGCATGTGGCATTTTCTGTGGCCCGACCAGCCGATCGAGCAGGTGCCCATCCAAGCGATCACCAACGGCGTCCACACCGCTAGCTGGCTGGCGCCGGAGATGAAGGCGTTGTACGATGAGTATTTGCCCGCCGATTGGCTGGAGCGCGTGGACGACCCGGCGGTGTGGGAGGCGGTGGATTCCATCCCCGATACCGCGTTGTGGGCGGTGCGACAGCAGCTGCGGCGCGCCCTGATCGAGTTCGTGCGCCAGCGCATGCGCACACATTTGCGCCGCCTGGGTGCGGAAGCGTGGCAACTGGAAAGCGTGGCTTCCTTATGCGATCGTGATGCCCTGACTATCGGTTTTGCCAGACGCTTCGCCACTTACAAACGCGCCTATCTCCTCTTCCAGGACATCGAGCGGCTGAAACGCATCCTCAATCAGCCCGGACGGCCGGTTCAGATCATCTTCGCCGGCAAAGCACACCCGGCCGATGAGCCAGGCAAGGAGATCATCCGCCAGGTGTACCGCCACGCCAAGGAGCCTGGATTGGCTGGGCACATCGTCTTTCTGGAAGATTACGACATCAACATGGCACGCTACCTGATCCAGGGAGCGGATGTCTGGCTGAACACGCCGCGACGGCCCAATGAGGCCAGCGGCACCAGCGGTCAGAAAGCAGCGCTCAACGGCGTCTTGAACGTGAGCATTAGCGACGGATGGTGGGCGGAAGGATACAACGGGCGAAACGGCTGGACGATCGGACAACCCAATGACCAGCTCGATCCAGCGGCACAGGATGCAGAGGACAGCCGCGCGCTGTACAGCATCCTCGAGGAACAGGTGATCCCCATGTTTTACGAACGCGACGATCAAGGCCTTCCGCGCGGCTGGTTGAAAATGATGCGCGAGTCGATCCGCAGCGTTGCCCCCACCTTCAGCACTGCGCGAATGCTGAAGGAGTACATCGATAAGATGTACATGCCAGCGGCAATGCGCACCTCAAAGCCCACTGTCGAGGGCTAGCGCTCCGGACCGCCCGGCGGATGCCGGAGAACCCGGTCACCTTTGCGCCAACCTGCATCAGCCGATGGGGGATTCATCCCAAGGAGAGGATGCGCACCGTGTCCGCTTACATTCCCTCTCCAGCGTTCACAGTGGTTTTTTCACGTCTCTGAGCGACGCACATCGGCCACGCGGCGCCACGGGCGGTTTTAGAGGCGACAACCCAATAGCCTGTCTGAGCTTGTGTGTCGGCCCCGGGCTCTAGCCCTGCGGGCAGCTGCCTTTATAGAGGCCACCAAGCCCGTATCAGTTGGTTCCTCCTCGTCGGACGCCTTGCATGTTCCGCCGCGAACCCCCACTTTCCGACTGGCTGAACCTATAGCCTGAGGGCGGCACAGCGTGGATGTAGCACATTCCGGGCTGGACAGCCTCGAGCTTCTGTTGCAAGGACTGGAGAACAGCGTGCACCGCTTCTTCTGCTGCTCCGTTGCAGTTTCTGCTCCGGTCCAGTCGACCCGCAAGGAAGGCGGTAGAGACAACGCAACCGGAACGGCGCATCAGGATATGCATGAGCTTCGTCTCAGGTGGGCTGAGGGGGATCTTGCGACCACACAGGAGGATCCATTGGTGCACAAAGTCCACCGCGAACGCCTCGTCCACCTGGACCAACGGGGCGGACGGGAGTTTGGAATCCCCCAGTTCATGCATCAGCCACTGCACGCGGCGTGTTAGGTGGCAGGGTTCAAACGGTTTGCACAGCCACGCGTCGGTGTAGGCGCGGATGGATTGCAAGCGAGCTTCGGATACGTCTGACGGCATCAGCGCGATGGTCGGGATGTCGCTGAACGCATTCACCCACTGGCATAGCCCATCGCCGGCCTGGTCGGACGAGGAGAGATCAACGACGGCGCCGTGCGGCAGGCCGACCTGCTCGATCATCTCTTGGGCCTCGCATGCATAGCCACAGACAAGCACCTCATAGCCGACGTGCTCAAGCTGATAGGCGATCGCACGTGCCAAATACCCATCATGCTCAACCACCAGGATGCGCTGCGAAGACGGAAAGCCATAGCGCAAATCCCAAGCATCTATCAGCCATCGGTCGGAAGGTCTTTGATGCAGCATCCTCACCTGCCCGAGTGCATTTCATCTGGGAGATGTGGGGATTCAAACCGAGCCATGCGCGTCACTCTGCGCTACCGTCTGGAATCGCCTCCAAAGTTTGAAATACACTGCACCTACCCCGTCTGATTGGCAACGTTTTGCCAGTGCATTATCAGTATAGAATGGTAAAAGTGCGATATCAATAGGACATGAAGGCTATATGAGCCGGCTGAGCGGAAGCGGAGTTTATCCAGACTGGTGAACTCAGCACTTGCCACATAAGCTCGCCGCAACGTCGGTTAAGATCGGCGCTCGAGGTGGATCAGCAGCAGGGCAATGTCAGCGGGATTGACTCCCTGAATGCGTGTCGCCTGACCGATCGTCGCCGGACGAAAATGCAACAGCTTCTGAAGTGCCTCAGCGCGCAGGCCAACCACGGCGCGATAGTCGAAGTCAGGCGGGATCGGCCGCTCTTCCAGGCGCCGCATGCGCTCCACCAGGCGCTGCTGCTTGGCGATGTAGCCGGCGTACTTTGCCTCGATCTCCACCTGCTCGACCACCTCTGGCGCCAATGGCTGCGATGCCGGCACAAGCGCGCTGATCACTTGGTAAGTAACCTCAGGACGGCACAGGAACTGCAGAGCATTGACCCCCTCCTGGAGAGGCTGGAGGCCATACGCCCGCAATAGCTCCGCGTTGCCGTGATTGGGCGCGATGACGAGTTCCCGCAGACGTTCCAGCTCCTCTTGAATCGCCTGGCGTTGTGCCTCGACACGTCGGTAACGCTCATAAGCCACCAATCCCACCTGGTAACCGATGGGGGTGAGGCGCAACTCGGCATTGTCCTGGCGCAAGAGCAATCGGTACTCCGCCCGCGAGGTCATATGGCGGTAGGGCTCGTGGTGCTCCTGCGTCACCAGGTCGTCGATCATCACCCCGATGTATGCCTGATCACGACCCAAAACCACCGGCGGGCGGTTCTGCACCTTGAGCGCGGCGTTGATGCCGGCGATCAGCCCCTGCGCGGCCGCTTCCTCATAGCCAGTCGTGCCGTTGATCTGACCAGCGTGGAAAAGCCCTTCAATCTGCTTGGTCTCCAGGGAGCGCTGAATCTGGTCGGGGGGCACATAGTCATACTCGACCGCATAACCGATGCGCATCAACTCGACATAGCGCAATGCGGGGATGCTGCGCACCATAGCGACCTGGACATCCAGCGGCAGGGAAGTATTGGCGCCTTGCAGGTAGACTTCGGTGGTGTTCCAGCCTTCCGGCTCCAGGAAGAGCTGATGGCTTTCCTTATGAGCAAAACGCACAATCTTATCCTCGATGGAAGGACAATAGCGCGGCCCCACCCCCTGGATCACGCCGGTGAAGAGGGGCGCGCGATCCAGGTTGGCGCGGATGATCTCATGCGTGTGTTGGTTGGTGTGCACCAGGTAACACGGCAGCTGCGGCCGCCAGGGGGTCGGGCGCACATAGGGGTACACCGGATGGGGTGGCACGCGCAGGAATTCGGGCAGCTGGCTCGCATCGCTCTCAAAGCTGAAGAAGGCTGGCTCATCGCTGCCGTATTGCGGCTCGGTCTGGCTGAAATCGATGGTACGGGCGTCCAGCCGGGGCGGCGTGCCCGTCTTGAGGCGGCCCAGCCGGAAGCCCAGCTGCTTCAGACATGCCGACAGCCCCACGGCAGGTGGCTCCCCGTCGCGCCCGCCCTCGCGCACCCAGTCGCCGGTGATGAGGCGCCCGCTCAGAAAGGTGCCGGTGGTGAGCACCACCGCGCGACCCAAGATGGTCTGGCCGTACAAGGTGCGCACGCCGACCACGCGTTCCCCTTGCACCAGGATTTCCTCGACAGTCGCCTGTTTGATGTCCAACCCTGGGGTATTCTCCAGCGTCTGCCGCATAGTCCAGGCATATTGCCGCTTGTCCGCCTGAGCGCGCAGCGCGCGCACGGCTGGCCCTTTGCTGCTGTTCAGCAGGCGGATCTGGATGAACGTGCGATCCGTGGCTCGCGCCATCTCCCCGCCGAGGGCGTCGATCTCGCGCACCAGGTGTCCTTTCGCCGGCCCGCCGATGCTGGGATTGCAGCTCATGCGGCCGATGGCATCCAGGTGGGTGGTGAGCAAGAGGGTCTGCGCGCCTATGCGAGCCGCTGCCAATGCCGCCTCGATGCCGGCATGGCCCCCGCCGATCACAATCACGTCATAATGCTTGGATATCCCACCGGACAACGGATTCATCCTCTGCATAAAGGCGTTCACCAATCACCCCGCTCGATCCAGCCCCTCTCTACGTTCATCCTCAAATTTGTCCAAGCAGCTCTGGACACGACATGCTGATGATAACGTGGCATCATAAGACCGTCAAGCGTTGCGAGTGCGCACGCTGTAAGATCGTTAACCGGCGGAAGGAAGCCCGGCCAGAGGCAGCGTTTTCCGGATGCGCAACCTGGCGAGACAACGGTGACCTTCCGGCTGAGTAGGAGAGGGCGGACAGGGATGAACCACACCCGCTTCCGGACATCCTTCAGCAGGGTTTTGTGACGTTATCCGTCAGGGCACAAGCATTATGGCGATCAGGTGGAACACAGCCACCGCACTGGTGACGAGAGATTCTTCCGACCCTATTGGCTCCAGGTGCTAGATGCCCAGCCGGCCAAGAATCAAAATAGCTCATTTGTCGACCCGCACAAATGCACAAAGTTTTTCAGCGGGAGAATCGGCGTCAAAGGGTATCGTTATGGTATTATGGTGGAACTGGGTTTGGCTATATCGCGCGGATCACATTATAATGCCGTTACAAGGTCAGAGTGACGCATCTCTGGTCGATGCGGTGTACTGTGCTCGACGATAGGCTATCACAGGGAGTTGAGATTCGCCTTGGGTTGTCCGTCACCGTGTTGATCACAGCAAAGGAGGTGAACATCGTAATGCCGGAGACACTGAATCCGTTTGAGATCGCCCAGCGTCAACTTGACGAGGCGGCTGAGCTGTTGGGTCTGGATGAAGCAACCCACCAGCTGTTGCGCTGGCCACGTCGCGAAGTGACAATCACTATCCCGGTGCGGATGGATGATGGCGATGTGCGCATCTTGCGGGGCTATCGCGTTCAGTACAATGATGCCCGTGGACCGACAAAAGGGGGGCTGCGCTGGCATCCGGACGAAACGCTGGACACGGTGCGCGCGCTGGCAGCATGGATGACGTGGAAAACGGCGGTGATGGACCTGCCATTGGGCGGTGGTAAAGGAGGAGTCACGTGCAATCCCAAGGAGCTCTCGACCGCTGAGCGCGAGCGCTTGGCGCGTGGCTACGTGCGTGCCTTGTCCCGCTTGATCGACGAAGATACGGATGTCATGGCGCCCGATGTGTATACCGATGCCCAGGTGATGGCCTGGATGATGGACGAATACAGCATTTTGCGCGGTCATAACACGCCAGGCATCATCACTGGCAAGCCGACGGCGTTGGGAGGCTCGGCGGGACGTGCTGATGCGGCTGCGCGTGGAGGTATATATGTCGTGCGTGAGGCAGGTCGTGCACTCGAAATGGATCTCAAAGGGGCTACGGCTGCGATCCAGGGGTATGGCCATGTAGGGCGTTCACTTCATCAGCTGGCTGAGGAATTGCTGGGGCTCAAGGTGGTGGCACTCTCCGATTCTAAGGGTGGGGTGTATCGGGCTGAGGGCATTCCCTATAGCGAGGGAAGTGCCTGGAAACGCAAGACCGGCAGCGTGGTCGAGATGCCCTTCACCCAGCCGATCAGTAATGCCCAGCTGCTGGAGCTGGACGTGACGGTGCTTTTCCCGGCTGCACTGGAGAACGTCATCACTGGTTCCAATGCTGGCAACGTGCGAGCGCGCATTGTCGCGGAGCTGGCCAACGGGCCGACCACACCAGAAGCGGACATCATCTTGCACCAGAATGGCGTTTACGTGATCCCGGATATCCTATGCAATGCGGGCGGGGTCACAGTGAGCTATTTCGAACAGGTGCAAAATGCTTACAACTTTTACTGGGAGCCCGAAGAAGTCTATCAGCGCCTGGATACGCGGATGAGTGTGGCCTTCCAGATGGTGCACCAGGTGGCGAGGAAGCGCAACCTCCATAACCGCTTGGCGGCCTATCTGGTGGCTGTGCAGCGTGTGGCCGAGGCATGCAAGCTGCGCGGTTGGGTGTGACCCTCAAGGATGAAAACCGATTTGGAAATGGCGATGCAAATGTGAGGTGTGTTGTGGAGCAAACTGCCCAGATTGCGACAAAGACTGAGATAACAGGTGATCTGTGGAGTACCGTGTTGGCTCAGCTGGACGAGGTGGCAGAGCGATTGCAGCTCGACCCGGGCATCCATGCGATGTTGCGTCAACCAGAACGCGAGCTGACCGTCGCGGTGCCCGTGATGATGGACGACGGGCACATCGAGGTGTTCACGGGTTACCGGGTGCAGCACTCCAGTGCACGAGGACCTTGTAAGGGGGGTATCCGCTACCATCCTGAGGTCAACCTGAACGAGGCACGCGCCTTGGCGGCGTTGATGACCTGGAAATGTGCTGTGGTCAATGTCCCGTTTGGCGGTGCCAAAGGAGGGGTGACCTGTAACCCGCGCCAAATGTCCGAGGCAGAGATTTGTCGCCTGACGCGCCGTTATACCGCTATGATTATGCCGATTCTGGGGCCGCGCCGTGATATCCCGGCACCCGATGTGAACACGAACCCTCAGGTGATGGCCTGGATGGCCGACACCGTCAGTATGTTAGAGGGAAGCTCGGTTATCGAGGTGGTCACGGGCAAACCGGTGGTTTTGGGTGGTTCCTTGGGGCGCAAGGAGGCCACAGGTCGGGGTGTGGCCATCGTGGTGCGCGAAACATTGCAACGCTTGGGTCGTCGCATAGAGGGCACACGTGTGGCAGTGCAAGGTTTCGGCAATGTCGGCTCGGTGGCCGCGCGGTTGTTGCAGGAGATGGGCTGCCGCGTTGTGGCGATCAGTGACGTGAGCGGCGGATTGTATCGCGAGCAAGGACTGGATGTCGCAGCTATTGCCCATTATCTGGAGACACATCCACGCAGCTTGTTGGCCGACTATCCGACACACGGTGGGGCGCGTATTAGCAACGAGGAGTTGCTGACCAGCGATGTGGATGTGCTGGTGCCGGCGGCGTTGGAACATCAGATTCGCACCGATAACGCCGCAGCCATTCAAGCGCGCTTGATCGTCGAGGGTGCTAACGGCCCCACGACGCGACGCGCGGACGACATCCTCAATGAACGTGGCATAATCGTCGTGCCGGACATTCTGGCAAATGCGGGCGGCGTGGTGGTCAGCTATCTCGAGTGGGTGCAGGACTTACAACGCTTCTTCTGGGAAGAAGAGGAGGTCAACACCCGCTTGGAAGCAATTATGCAGCGCAGCTTGCGTGAGGTGTGGGATTTCAGCCAGGCGCATCAGGTGCCCTTGCGCATTGGCGCCCATATGCTGGCGGTGCGACGCGTGGCAGAGGCGATCCAAACGCGAGGCATTTTCCCATAATTGCTAGCCAGTCATCCTGAGCCATACACAGTTCAGCGCGGATCGGGTTGTTATTTGCGGAGAGAGGGTTATGGTGCTGAGGCAACGATGGATTGGGTGGGGGGTTGCGTTGCTCATCGTATGGATTAGCATTATGATGGTGACGGCGTGTTCCCCTTCCTCGTGGCAGGAAATGAGTGCAAAGGTGGCCACCTTCACACCCACACCTGCTTGGAAATCATCCCCAACCCTGGTTGTTGCGGCATCAGAGGCAACTGCGTCCGACGAGGTGATGATATCGCCTCTAGCCGAAACGCCAAAATCTATGAATGCCCCTGCCGGCATGGGAACACCAGTAGTGGTCACGTATCGTACGCCGGAGCCGACACGTACCCCGACACGCACACCCACCGTTGCCGGACCAACTCCCACTGCCACGGTGGTCATTCCGGAGCGGCCTGAGGGGGAGAATCCGTTAACTGGCCTGATCGTAAGTGATCCCAGTAAGTTGAAGCGGCGACCGATCGCCGTGCGGGTGGGCAACGATCCCATTACACGGCCGCAGGCCGGCCTGATGAGCGCAGACGTGGTGTATGAAGAGATCGTCGAATGGTGGGTGACGCGTTTTACTGCTATCTATCTGAGCGAGGATCCGCAGGTGGTTGCCCCCATCCGCAGTGCGCGATTGATCAACACGCAATTAACGATGCAATACCAGGCTGCTCTAGCCAGCTCAGGCGGCTCAGATGGGGTGCGTTGGGAGCTTTCGCAGCTGCCCATCGTCAATTTGGACGAGTATTTTTACCCACAACCCTATTTCTACCGCAAGAACGAGGGTTGGCAAACACGGTTGGCGCTCGACGTGAGTGCAGCGCGTGAGCTGCTGGCCAAGAAGAACATGGAAGCACCTGTGGTGTTGCGTGGTTTCATCTTCTCCGATGCACCGATTGGTGGTCAAAAAGCGGAGACGGTTTTCATCCCTTATCCACGGCGCACCAGTCAGACGTTATGGCGCTATGACGCGGCCAGTGAACGGTATCTACGTTGGGTAGCGGGTGAGCCCTTATTTGATTCGACGACGCAGAAACAGGTCTCGGCCGCTAACGTGATTGTGTACTATGCGTCCCACGAGCCCACCGACATCGTGGAAGATAGTAAAGGTGCCACTTCGATCCGTATCATTGTCAACGGAGAGGGACGCGTGCAGGTCTTTCGCGACGGGGTGGTCATGGAAGGGCTGTGGCGCACGGATGGCACACAAACGCCCGAGTTCATCTTTCCCAACGGAGAGCCGATCCCGCTCAAACGAGGCAACTCGTGGATCGAGGTCGTGCCGCCGGAGTATCAGATCTTGGTAAACGCGACCCCGACGCCAGCTGCCAACCAATAGGGCTTACGCCGCCCCTAGCGATGTCGCTCGGTCAGCAAACCGAGCACAGTGATGAGCACCACGGCGCCGATGATGGCGGTGAACACGCTGCCGATAAGCCCCGGCAATGCCTCGATGTTGGCGATACGAAACAGCCAGCCGCCAATCACAGCGCCAATGATCCCTATCACGACATTGCCGATGCAGCCGTAACCACGTCCGCGGAGCAGCATCCCGGTCAGCCAGCCAGCAAGACCGCCGACGATGATCCACAATACCAAACTATAGCCAGTCATCCGCGGTGTTCTCCCAGTCGTGACAACAGCGTCCAGATACGGACATTGTGTGGCATCTAGCAAGCTTGAACGGCTGGCGTATCACGTTGTCCTACCAACCGGTGCCAAACTGGCGGTCGCCGGCATCGCCCAGGCCCGGCACAATATAGCCGTGCTCACTCAAGTGGCTGTCGATGGCGGCAATATGGATCGGGACGTCGGGATGCGCACGTTGCATCGCGCGCAAACCTTCAGGCGCAGCGATGATGCCCACAAATTTGATACGTTGGGCGCCCCAGCGCTTGAGGATGTCCACCGCAGCAACGGCCGAGCCGCCCGTCGCCAGCATCGGATCGAGAACCAGACAGACCTGCACGGTGGGGTCGACGGGAAGCTTGTTGTAATATTGCACCGGCCTTAGGGTTTGTTCATCGCGGTAGAGACCGATATGCCACACCTCCGCACCCGGCATCATCTCCCAGATTCCATCCACCATGCCCAGGCCGGCGCGCAGGATGGGCACCAAGCCGATCTTCTCGCGAAGCAGCGCCCCTTGCGCACGCCCCAGCGGTGTCTGGACCTCGGTGGGCTCGAGTGCCAGGTCAGCAGTAGCTTCATACGCCAGCAGCATGGCGATCTCGCGGATCAGCTCCCGGAAACGCTTGGGTTCAGTCGCAACATCGCGCAACTTGGTCAGCTTATGACAGACCAACGGATGGCTGGAGCAAAAGACATTATCCATCGGTACCTACAACCTCAACCGTGCAGGTCCCTATGGTCACCCCTTATGATCCTTGTCGTGACTCCGCAATCAGATCTGGCGCCAGTCGAACTCCGGTTCCGGTTTGTTGGCCAATATCGCCTCGATGCGCTCCATCACCGCCGGAGTGAGCTTGGGTACGACATCGAGCGCTTTCATGTTTTCCATCACCTGCTCCGGTCGGCTGGCGCCGGTGATGACAGTGCTCACATAGGGATTCTTGAGACACCATGCCAACGCCAGCTGCGCGAGGGTGCATCCCAGCTCCTGTGCGATCGGAGCCAGTTGTTTGACTTTTTCAATGTTGCGTCGTCCCTCTTCGCTTTCGATGCGTTGGCGCACCCACTCATAGCCCTTCAGAGTCGCACGCGAGCCCTCCGGAATTCCTTCGTTGTACTTGCCAGTGAGAAGACCGCCCGCAAGCGGACTCCAGACGGTTGTTCCCAGTCCGATTTCGTGGTAGAGACGGTGATATTCCTTCTCCACCCGTTCGCGGTGGAACATGTTATACTCGGGCTGTTCCATCGTGGGTGGGATCAGGTGCTCGCGGCGCGCGATGTCATAGGCGGTGCGGATCTGTTCGGCGCTCCACTCGCTGGTGCCCCAGTAGAGCGCCAGCCCGTTGCTGACGATGTAATGCATCGCCCAAACGGTCTCTTCAATGGGAGTATAGAGATCCGGGCGATGACAGAAGATCAGATCCACGTAGTCCAGCTGCAGGCGGGCAAGAGAGGCACGGATGCCTTCCAGCAGATGCTTGCGCGAGAGGCCGCTGCGGTTAGGTGCCTTGCCTCCCCAGAAGATTTTAGTGGAGATCACCAGGTCAGAGCGCTTCCAACCGGCGCGTTTGATCACGTTGCCCATGATGATCTCTGCTTGGCCACCAGCATAGGCTTCGGCGTTATCAAAGAAATTGACCCCGGCTTGATACGCAGCTTCCATACAGGCATAGGCGACGTCCTCATCAATCTGTTGTCCAAACGTCACCCATGAACCGAAAGAAAGTGCGGAGAGCTCCAGGCCGGATCTGCCAAGGCGACGGTATTCCATGAGCATCCCTCCGAGAATGTCCGGTGTTATGCGCCGTATTTGGTCAGGCGCAATGCATGGGCCATTGCGAGCGGCATGATGTCGGTGTGGCGTATGCGACCCAGGCTGCCATGGATGCAGGCGGCCTCGTTGAACTGCGTCACCTGATCACCGCGCGCCGTGCGTGCCACCAACATGATGGGCAGCGGATGCCAGCTGTGTCCTTTGAGCAAGCACGGGGTGGAATGATCGCCGGTCACAACGAGCACGTCCGGTTCAAGCGCGAGCAAAGTGGGCAGCGCTTCATCGACCTGCTCGATGAGGTGCACCTTGGCGTCGAAGTTGCCGTCTTCGCCATAGCTGTCCGTCTTCTTGATGTGAATGAAAAAGAAATCATAACGATCCCAGTGGCGACGCACCGTCTCGAACTGGTCGGCAGGAGAGTCGCCAATGCTCTCGATCACTTCCATGCCCACCAGTCGCGCCACGCCTTTGTACATGGGATATACGGCCACAGCCGCGGCGCGCAATTGGTACACCTCAGGGAACTTGGGCAGTCCGGGATCCTTGGCTACACCACGCAGCGTCAACATATTCGCGGGAGGATGATCGGCCAGGATGCGGCGTGCCTGGGCGATCCACTCATTCAGCAATTCAGCAGTACGCTGCGACTGGGGATTGCGTGCCACGGCCGGCAACGGCGCCGCGCCGACACGCTGTGGGTCGGTATCCTCCACATCGGCGCCCAGCCCGTCACCGCGCAAAATCAGCGCAAAGCGATGCTCTTTGACCGGTTCCACGAAGACCTGCACTCCTGGCAAAGTGATGCTGCGCAGCAGTTGGACACGTCGCGTGCATTCTTCAGTTGAGATGCGTCCAGCACGTCGGTCGGTGATGAGACCTTGAGCGTCCACAGTGCAGAAGTTGCCGCGTGCGGCAACATCGTTGGGCTGGAGCTCAAAACCAATGCCCAGTGCTTCGAGCACGCCACGCCCGATCTCATACTGCAGCGGGTCATACCCAAATAGCGCCAGATGACCGGGACCGCTGCCGGGGGTGATGCCAGGCGCGATCGCTTCGCTCAGTCCGCAGGCGGAACGTGCCGCCAATGCATCCAGGTTGGGCGTGCGCGCTGCCTCCAGCTCGGTAGGCCCGCCCGGCTGCATTGCCAGCCCTCCCACGCCATCGAGAATGAGCAAAACGATCTTGGTGTTATTCTTGACGGCCAGTTGTTGGATCAATTCCAGCTGGTTCATATGGCGAGGATACTCCTTTTCCAGAGAGCTCAGTTTGATGGGTATGAAGCAATCCAGATATTGTCTCGTGGCATTCCGTGCGGATTATAGCACATTGAGGCTGCTACGCCAGTTTGCGGGTAGGGCGGCTCATTTAGATGACATCAGCAGCTGCCGTACTCCCGTCCGGCATCGGCCAGTGCGTGGATGTTCTCGTGGGGGGTGTTCTCGTTGAAATAGTCCGTGGTCGCCAGGATGAAGTGGACACGACCACGCACTGTGTCCAACACCTGACGCACCTGTGCTCGGATTTCTTCGACGCTGCCGCGGCGTAACAGGTCGATCTGGTCTATATTGCCGGATAAGGTGACACTCTGGCCGAAGATCTTCACCGCTTCCTCTAGGATGGTGTCCCCGTATGGAGGCGGTGTGAGCGATTCATATGCGCGCATACCCAATGCGGGGTAGAGTGGCAACAACTTGCGCGCCCGCCCGCAATTGTGATAGAGCACGGCTGCTCCGTGGCTCTGGATGAACGCGATGAGCTGGCGCTCGTAGGGCAGGACAAAACGCTCGAAGAATTCAGGGCCTACCAAGCGCGCATTGGCGATGTTGCCGCCATAGCTCAACACATCCGCTCCCGCTTCAATCATTGCATGGACATGGATCTTGTAGCGTTCCAGAGCATATGACATCAGGCGGTCGTAGAACGTTGGGTTGGATAGCGCATCCAGCAGCAGCTCGTCCACCCGCCTATAGTAGAAAGCGACCAGGTTGAAGGCACCCTGAATCCACGGCGCGATGATACCTTCCTCTCCCACCGCTGCCCTGGCACGCTGGATGTCCTCCGTGTTCGGCGGAATAGGAGGCGGCTGAAAACGCATCATCAGCTCCAGATCCGCTTCGCTCTTGATGAGATATTCGATGGGAGAATACTCAGCATCGTATTCATACACCCAGCGCAATGCTTCGACGCAGCGCAGCGTGCCGGCAGGGGTGTGGATCGTCGTGGTGACGGTTTCGTCGCGTCCGTCCTGTTGACGTGTCACCTCCAGCTGCCAGTTTGCCCCTGTCGGGCCATAGATGTCCGGTGTCGGCGTGCAGTTGCGGTGGATGATGTCGAAACCGAAGTGGCGATAGACCTCCGGAGTGCGCGTTACCCAATCCACCTCGTGGCTGTTATAAAATTCCTTCACAAAGTTGATATGAATGAAAGGCGCAACCGGGATGCGGTCAACGGGCTGCTGGCTGAAGACGCGCAGCAAACGTTGACGACCAGTCAGCTCACCCATACTCGTTTTTCACCTCACACGCGTGCGCACGGGATACCCAGAAGCGTGGCGATCTTCTCCACCGTATCGGCCCAATGGCCATACGCCAAAGCTTGATGATGCGAGCCGCCCTCCTGGCTGAAACGGGTGAGAAACGCGCACAGATCGCCATTCGGCGCGAACTTGAAGTGAGGTCGCGCTAGGTCGGGAACATAGGGGAAGTCGAGCACCTGGCCTTCCGTCACGATGAGCTTCAACCTGCCGCTGGAGGTGGTGGTGAGGCTGACCAAAGTGGCATCGCCGGGCGCCAGGGTGAAGGCCAGCAACACGGGTGCGATCGGCACGTGCATAATATCGCCCAATGTGCTGCGCAGCGCATAGATCGGAGCGTCTGGACGCGCCATGCGCCAGTTGCTCTCGCCCATGTGCATCATCAGGATAGCATTATGGGCGAAATCCATCGTGAACATCTCGGTGAAACTCGCCTGCCCGGCGAGCGTCTGCAGCATACACACTGCTGCTGCGCTGGTGACATCGCCCTCACCGCCAAAGCCATAACCCTCGGCCAATAGCTTGGACGCAGCCAGGAAGGGCAGTGTCTCCAACTGACCTTCCTCACTGATGGCCAGAAAATGGGAGGCAAAGCCGTGCATGCCGCGCTCGCGCAACGTCTCGCGCAATGCCCACTCCAGGCGCGCACTGGCGGCATGCTCGGCATCGGTGATCTCGGATGCAAAGTGGAAGCGAGCACGATCTTCGGCCATCGATGCGGCAATCGCGTCGGCAGGTGCGGTGGCGGCACGCGCGGCCAAATCCTTCATCGCGATATGGCGGACCTCGACGCCTATCTGAGCAAGAAAAGCGGTTTCGTCCAAGCCGAAATCGCCCATGCCTTCCATGGCGTAGCCCAGCAGACCGATGCGCAACTGGCGCATTTGTTTGACGGCGCGGGCTGCGTCACACCACTGCCGCACTTCCTCGATGACACGGGCATCCCGATAGTGGCCGGTGACCAGATAAAAATCGCGGCCGGCGCGCAACAGCACGTTGGCCAGGTCTTGCACGCCGTGCATGCCGTGGTTGTGCGTCGTATCAATCGAGCGTGTGTCAGGCCCAACGGTGTAGAGCTGCTGCGTATTGTAAATCAGGATGGGGAGACGCGTCCGCAGCAAAGCCGGCAGGGCGATGTGACTGGGCGCGTAGGTGAGCAGCACCACTAAGAGCAAATCCTTGCCCGCTGCTTCGAACGCGGCGAGAGTGCGCTCCACCTGCTCGCGTGTGTTGCATACACCCGGAAATTCTACTTCAGCGAAAGCGCTTAAAGTATCGCCGAGCGCACGCGCAAATTCTGCCATGGCTGGTTTCAGCTCTGGCCAGGCATCGTACAACTCCAGCATTAGACCCAACAGCCCGATTTTTGCCTTGCCTGTCATATTCATCGCGTTCATCTCCTTGTGGATTTGCCCAGCGAGTCGTACCACCCATACTCCAATGCTGCCTCATAAGCGGCCAGCACATTCTCAACCGGCACATCGGGCTGGACGATGTGCGTCGGCGCCAGGATGAAGCCGCCGCCCGGTGCCATCACCTCGATGCGTTCGCGCACGATCTCGCGCACCCTTTCAGGCGAGTTGACGCGCAGATCTTGCTGGATGTCCAGCGTACCGTGAAAGGCGAGGCGATCACCGTACAGAGCTTTGATCTCGCACAAATCCATCCCGCCAGCGTAAGGCTGCACCGTGACCAGCACGTCGATGCCGGTCGCGATCAGGTCGGGTATGAGGCGGCGCGTGCTGCCGCACGAATGGTGCATCACCTTGCAACCGTATGCGCGTGCTTGATCGATGTGGCGCCGCCAACGCGGTTGCAAGAGTTCACGGTATACCTGAGGGCTGATCACTGTGTCGCGCTGGCTGCCATAGTCATCCCCGAAGTGCATAATATCGATGCGGCCGTCGCCTGCCTCCAGGATGCGCCGGTCGTATTCGTAGAAGAAATCGGACAGGTGGTCCCAGATGCGGAACAACACTTCGTTACGCGTGGCGATGTCAAGCATCACCTGTTCGTACCCGCGCAGGAAAGAAGCGCGATTGATGAAGTCCACGTTGCCGTCATCGCCGGCGATGATGGCGTAGCGGTCATAGCGTTCACATTGGAGGTGGATGACCGAATAATCCCACCAATCCGGGTCAGGCCATGGATAGGCATCCACCTCAGCAACCGTGGTGGCATTCGCCAGGCGTGGGTCGAGAAACTCGTAATAGACACCCAGCCCGTAATTGGTCACCGTGCGCCGGAAACCCCACACGTCCATGAAACTGCCATCCTCAAACTTGGGCAGCTCCGGGCCAATGTAGCGCGGTGCCACAAAGCGCACATCAGTGTGAAAGTATTCAAGCAGCGCTTCATGGGCGGCCATATAGTGGGGAAAATCGGGATCGGGTTGCGGAGTCAGCCCCAAGTGCTTTTCCAGCGCTTCGAGCTCTTCAGGAACGGCATAGAAATCGAGCGGCACGCGGTCCGGCTCGCGGTGATTGATCGCTGTCATTACCCGTTCGCGCGGGCTCATGCGTTCTTTCCGCATAGTGCCATCATCCCTTCACGGCGCCGGCCGTCAGGCCTTGCACCAGATGTTTCTGGAAGAAGATGAACAACACGGTCACCGGTATCGTGACTAACACGGAAGCGGCCATGACGTTGGGCCAGTTCAAGTAGAACTGACCCACGAAGGATTGGATAATACCCGGTGGCAGCGTGCGCATTTCTGGCTTGATTGTCAGAGTGGCAGCAAAGAGGTACTCATCCCAGGCGATCAAAAATGTGTAAACTCCGGCAGCGACCAGACCGGGCGCGATCATAGGCAACACGACACGCGTCAGGACACCCAGCCGACCGCAACCATCGATCAGGGCTGCATCCTCGATCTCTCGTGGGACAGTGTCGAAGAAGCCCTTGAGGATCCAAATCGCGAACGGAATGGCGAAGGTGGTGTTGGCCAGTATCAGCGCCGGATAGGTGTTCAATAAATTCAGTGCCAAGAAGGTCAAATACAACGTGATCAGCAACATACCCTGTGGGAACATCTGCGTGGAAAGGATGCCCACCATCAGCCCGTTGCTGCCGCGGAATGGGTATCGTGAGAAGCTATAAGCTGCCAGCGTCGCGATCACCAGGCAGAATAGCGTGGTGCCCACCGTGACGATCACGCTGTTAGCAAAATATCTGGGAAAGAGGCTGCCACGTCCGTAATCGCCGTAGATGACCGAGTTGAGCGTGCTCAGCGTCGGGTGTTCTGGTATCCACTGCGGCGGGATGACGAATAAGTCTTCGATAGGCTTGATCGAGGATGAGACCATCCATGCAATCGGGAACAGGGCCAACACCAACAGCACAAGGATGTACAAATAGGAGAGACCTTTGACCAACCGACGGCGGTGCGTAAGGGATAACATCGCGTCCGATCTCCTACACTTCCAATCGAGTACCACCGAACAATCGCACGAACACCGCGCTGAAAACTAACATGGCCACCAGCCACAAGGTGCCGATAGCAGCCCCCATACCGATGTCGAACGCCTGAAATGCTGTTCGGTAAATGCTGATGGCCAGTGTGGTGGTCGCTGTAACCGGTCCACCTTCTGTCATCGTCCAGATGGTGGTGAAGCTCTGGAAGGTCCAAATGATGGAGATGAGCAAGTCGATCATGATGATATACCGCAGGTAGGGCAATACGACGTAGCGGAAACGTTGCACCGCTGTAGTGCCGTCGATGATCGCTGCCTCAATGATGTCCGGCGGGATGGTCTGCAGTGCAGCCAGCAGCACGATCATATGGAACGGGAACCCCTTCCAGATGTTGGCGAGCGTCACCGAGAAAAGTGCCAGCGATGGATCACCGATCCATGCCTTGAAGGAAGAGATGAGACCCAAGGAGTGAAGCACGTAGTTGAAGATGCCGTATTGCTGGTTGAAAATCCATTTCCACAACAGGGCGGCCACAACGGTGGGTACGATCCAGGGCATCAAGAGCAATCCACGGAACAGGTTACGCTGTGCCAGGTCCTGATTGAGCACCAGCGCTGTCAAGAAGCCAACGACAAATTGACCACCCACCGAGCCGGCGACGAATATGAGCGTGGTACCCCAGACAGAGCGATATGCCGAGCTGCTCAACAGAGTTTTGAAATTCTCAAGCCCCACCCATTGGATGCCAGAAACAAGATCGACCAAGCTGTAGGAATGAAAGCTCAGATAGATGCCCCGCAGAAGGGGATAGAGGACGGTGAACGCCAGGGTTAGCAACGCTGGCAACAATAATATTATGGAGAACTGGGTATTGGTGAGTGTGAACCGGCGCTTGCCGGTTGCAGCGGAACGTTCCAGGGATATAGACTTGCTGGCCGACATAAGCTCACTCCTCAGTCGATCGGGAGCTATCGGGGTGCTGGGGGAGTCAAATCTCCTCCCCCAGCACCGCGAGATCTGTCAAGCTAATCCGTTTGCTTATACAGCACTTTCAGGTTGGCAGCGGCTTCATCCAATGCCTGCTTGGGATCGCCGCCTGAAAGCGCCTGGGTGATGGCGATGGCGATGAAGTCCACCGCTTGAGCGTACTGCGGGGTCTTGCTGATGCCGTAGAGCTTCGCGCCGCACAAGGCGTCTTGGAAGGTCTTGGCGAAGGCATCCTGAGAGTAGAATGGATCGGCCAGAGCGGGCTTATACAATGGGAAGAGGCTGCTGCCCTGGGCGTAGTAGAGCGTGATCTCAGGATCCGTGCTCAGGAATTTGATGAATTCGAACGCCATGTCCTTGTGCTGGCTCTGCTTGAAGAGCACCAGGGTATGGTGGTGGAAGATCGCTTTGTGCTGGCAGGGATCCTCCGGGTTGGGCAATGTGGTTGGATGTAACGCAACGGCGAAGTCCTTGTCGAACTCCTTGCCTTTGCCACTGGTGATGCGCAGTACATCGCGCGCGTAGGAACCGTCGGAGAAGCCGCCGGTCTGATAGTTGACCATCAGGTTGTATTGATCGCGGAAGGAGAATCCGGCTGGCATCACCCCATCATCCACCAGCTTTTTCCAGAAGGTCAGTGCCTTGACGCCGGCTTCGTTGTTGATGATGACCTTGCCGTTTTCATCCAACACGTCGCCGCCAAAGTTGAACAGCCAGGCATTGAAAACGTTAGCGGCCAGCTCCGAACGGTCGGTGGCAGTCGTATAGCCCCAGATCTTGTTCCCCTTCTCATCCGTGCCCAGCTTGGCAATGGCGTAGACCACCTGCTCGAATTCTTCGATAGTGCTGGGCAGCTTTGTCGGATCGAGGCCAGCTTTCTGCATCAAGGCCGTGTTATAGAACAGTGTGTCGTGCACAGCCACCCAGGGCAATCCCCACATATGTGCGACGCCATCGGCACCGGGGAAGGTGTAGGACTCGACCACGCCGGGGACGTAATCCGCAGCAAAGTCTTTTGCCCTCTCTTCTAGCGGCTCAATCGCCCCCGAATAGGCAAACTGCCCGATCCACGGCGCCGCCACTTGGGCCACATCCGGAGCATTGCCGGCGGCGGCTTCCATCAGCAGCTGCTGCCGCGTGTTCTCCCAAGCAATACCCTCGTACTCGATCTTGACGTTGGGATGCTTCTCCTGGAATTTCTCCACCATATAGTTGAACTGCTTAGCGGTGGACTCCTCCATGCCGATCCAGCCGGCGAAGCGGATGACAATGGGCTCCTCTTGCGGCGAGGGTGCCGCACCACTGGTGAAGAAAGAGGCCACCAAGGCACCTACGATCAACAAAATGGTCCAGATTCGAATGCGCTCGTTCATTCTGTGTTCCTCCTTGCGCGATTGCTGAATGGGCCCTCCATCATTTAGGGGCTGACGAACAAAACTGCTTTGATCATCTGACTATGCGAGACCTTGACTGTTGATCATGTACTGATTGAACCGATCACCTCCTTTCCACCATTGCGATCAGGCGCGCTGCATTGCCATAGAAGACATCAGCAATCTCAGCGGACCCCAGGCCACACACTTCTGCAGCGCGGCGAAAGGCGAGCAGCTCCTCGTACAGGAAGAAGGTCAGGCGCTCGCCCTCAGCGGTGCTCACTTCGCGCATGTGCGGATCGTCATGCAGGTCGCCGTAAAGGCCGGGCGGGACGAGGTTGACATAGCGCCCATCTTCGCAGATGCGCCGCATGCGCATGCGCACAACCGGCAAGTCGCTGCCGAACACGATGCGCTGCGGGCCGACGGTGCGCAGTGCCTGTTCCATGACCTTGATATTGGTGTTAGCGCTGAAGTCAAAGAGCAGCTGCCGGCTGGCACGCAATATGGTGAAGGCCTCTCCGACGTCCTCTTCGCAGTAGGCGCGTCCGATATGGGCGACGATGAGTTTCAGGTTGGGATAGGTGGCCTCGATCTCCAACAGGTGTTCCAGGTTGAGCGGATCCCGAAGGCGGGCCGGCCGTGGGAGGTGTAACATCACAAGCCAGCCATGCGCGTCGGCTACTTCGAGCTGCTGACGGGGCAAGAAGTCATAGATCGTGATCTCCTGCGCTGGGATATGGGGCGGCGCTTGGTCGACATAGGGCTTGAGCCCGATAAAGCCACCCTTGCGCACCCGCTCTTCCACCTCAGAAGCCGACCAAGATGGGGTCGTCACCAGGAGGGCAGGCAATTGATGGCGCCGCGCTGCCCAGCTGGTGTACGCATTGGTGCGTTCCAAGTCTACATCGCGCTCTGGCCAGCCGAAGATGAGCGGAGTCACCTGCTTGCCTGGGAACATGTGCGCGTAGGTGTCCAACAGCTCCTCAACCGTGTTTTCCTCCGCCACCCGACGCGGCCACACAGGGCCTCGCGTGCTGGTATAGGTTGGCACGCGGAATTCTTTTCGCCATATATGGGTGTGCACATCGATGATCACGTCCGGAAGGAAATCTTCTAGATGGTCTCGATAAAATTGTCTGTCCGCCTCACGAACCTGTAGAGACATGTTATGCTGCTCCGATCTTGGGTTGGGTGGAGTCGAAATGCGCACCGCGCCGATACACCGCAAAGACCTCGGCATACCGGGTGACACTGGCCGGCTCTGGGAGCAGGGTTTCCTCGTGTGCTTTGAGCGTAGTGAAGCCAGCGAACACGTTGGGGAACAATCCCACCCCTGTACCGGCCAGGATAGCTGCGCCTCGGCTGGCAGCTTCTCCCGAAGAGGGCACAATGACGATGGTGTCGGTGACGTCGGCAACGATGCGTGGCCAGATCACACTTTTGGCAGCGCCTCCCACCATCTTCAATTCGGACACGTGTACTCCAGCCGTGTGAATTTCTTCTAACGTCCACTTCAGCTCAAAGGCAATTCCCTCCATGACGGCGCGGGCCAGATCACCGCGTCCGTGCTTCAAAGTGAGGCCGATGAAGGCGCCGCGCGTTGGGCCATAGGTGGCTGCGTGACCACCGGCGAGTGGATAGAAGAACAACCCATCCGCACCCGTTGTGGCGCGTGCCGCTGCCTGGTCGAGGGAACGCAAGCGCTCGGCGCGTTCCTGATTCGGAGAACGCTCGTCCGACAGAATATCCACCAACCACTCCATCGATCTGCCGACTCCGCCCAGGCTGCGGATGGCGCCCCAGTGTCCTTCCACTGCGTGCCGCCCGACTGCCATCCCGCTGGCCAGACCTGCTTCTATGGTTTCCGGAACGGCGAGCAACACCCACGCTGTGCCGCACGAGAGCAGCACCTGGCCCGGCTGCATGACGCCGGCGCCGACAGCCGCGCAATACTGATCGTGGGCGCCATTGACCACGAGAGTGCCCTGTGCCAGCCCGGTCACCGCGCTCGCCGCGGTTGTCACCTTGCCGATCACCGTTCCACAGGGTCGAATGGGCGAGAGCTGCTCCCTTTGGATGCCGGCGATCTCGAGCAGACGCTCGTCCCAGTCTCCAGTAGCGATGTTCATCAGCTGGGTGATGCCGGCATTCGTGGGATCCATGCAGCGCTCACCGGTCAGCCAGTGACCGATGAAGTCGTTGACAAATAGAAAATAGCGCGAACGAGCGAAATGATCTGGCATAGCGTCGCGCAGCCAGGCGATGTGTTGCAATGGCAGCGCGCTCTGGAGTGGCCAGCCGGTGGTGGTGTATACGTATGCATCCCCCAGCGCCATACGGACGCGCTCCGCCTGGACGGTGCCGCGCTGATCCATCCAGCTGATGGCGTTATAGGTGGGGCGCCCTTCGGCATCCACAGGAATAGTGGTGCCTCCTTGTGAGGACAGGGAGATAGCGGCGATGTGGTCTCCTGGCTCTAGCTGCGCAAGCACCGAGCGGATGACCTGCGCAACCGCCTTGCACAGCTCGTCAGGCGATTGTTCCACCCAACCCGGTTGTGGGGTGAGCAACTCATAGGGCTGGCTCGCTGAGGCGAGGATGTTCCCACTCAGATCGAAAACGAGACCTTTTGTAGCGGTGGTGCCGACATCCAAGCCCAAGAGTCGTTCGGGCATCCTCCTACGCCACCTCCGGCGCCATATGGCGCTGCACCACGTTCTTCAATCGACGCAGAAATTGGGCTGGGTTCGCCGCCTGCAAGACGTTACGCCCAAACACTACCCCGCGAGCACCCGCACGGACCGCTTTATGTGCCAGTGTGAGCGCATCGAGCTCTGAGGCGAGTTTCTCCGCGCCCAGTGCGAAGATGGGTATGGGCACTCCTTCTACAACCTCGGCAAAGCGCTCACCAGTGTAAAAAGTTTTGATGGCATCCGCGCCCAGCTCGCACGCAATGCGGCACGCTTTCTTGATATAATCGTGAAACTCTTCCGAACTGGCACGCAGGTCGCCGGCGGGGAATATCTCCCCAACCAGTGGCACACCCAGCCGATAGCTTTGCTCTGCGATCTCTGCGAACACCTGGACATTGCGGGCGTCGTGTTCTTCGCTGTCTGTCTTGAGCACCAGGCTGGCCAACACCAAGTCAGCTCCGGCGGCGACAGCTGCTTCGACGGACATCGCCTGGACGATATATGCCTCTCGATAATGCCATGGCTCGCAATGGATGGTGTTCCAATTCAGCCGGGCGATGATCGCTGGACTGCTCTTGCCATCGAAAAGCTTGCCGGCGAAACGGATCATCTGGGGGGCCATCAGCACGGCATCTGCTTCTCTGAGAGATTCTGCAGCGGCGGTGAAATCCACCAAGCCGGGCATGGGCCCGAATGTTTGACCGTGATCCATCGCGACAATGACGGTATTGGCCCCCTCGGGAAAAAGTCTACTGAGGCGGATCGCCTTTCCTGACATTGGAAATGCTCCCATTGGTGTTGTGAATGTGACGTGCATATGGTCCGGATAACTTGCGATATGCCTTCATGTTTGGTATGATGTGCAACAAACCGGCAGCGCTGCAGGCACTTGATCTCAAGGCCACAGCGTGGATCCGGTGTAATGTGGGGATGCTCGTCGGGAATTGGCAGGCAGGCGCGGGCATCCCCCTCTTCGCCTCTTACTCGACTGAGCTAACGCCTCTGTATCTCTGCAACGCTACACGGTAATCACTTCCACTCCTTCATCGCGCAGACGAGTGACAAAATCGGGTGGTGCCTTGTCGTCCGTGATCAGAGCGTTGATCTTGGTGAGCGGCATAATAGTCACCAGACCGATCACACCGATCTTGCTCGAGTCGGCTACCACCACAATCCGCGAAGCACTGCGCACCAGAGCGCGATCCACCTCCGCCTCCAAGACATTAGCTGTTGTGACACCGTTGGAAAAGGTCAGGCCATCTGCTCCGAGGAACATGGTGTCCGCATGCAATCCGCGCAATGCTTCGATGGTCTGTGGCCCTACCATGACCTGGTACTCGTGGAGATAGACACCTCCCAGCACGATGATGTGCACGTTTTTCCAAGCACCCAGCTCATACACAATCGGCAGGGAAGCGGTGATGACGGTCAAATTTCCTGAGGTAAGCAAGTGGCCGGGAATGTTGCGCGCTACCTGCAGGGTGGTTGTGCCCGAATCGAAGATCAGCCGTTCGTTTTCGCGGATCATCTGAGCTGCGGCACGTCCAATGCGCTCTTTTTCGCGGGCGTGGGCAAGCACGCGGGCAGAGGAAACCTCATGGATGGGCGCCCCAGGGATGCTGACCGCTCCTCCGTGGATGCGCTTCAGCAAACCGTTTTGCTCAAGACGTTCCAGGTCACGCCGTATGGAGACTTCCGAAACGCCAAAACGTTCACTCAGATCAGCAATGCGTACCACTCGATGGGTGGCCAACTCTTCGAGGATCATCGCGCGTCGGACCTGGGCATCGGGCACGATACCCGTCTCGAGGTTGTGCTGCGCACGGGCTGATTGGTTGGCTGGCATATCTGTTACGGTTGCAATCATTATGGGTTGCGATTTGCTACAAAATCATTATAGCACGGTTTCGATTTGTTGTCAATAAGAAAAGTGAGAGTGTTGAAAAAATCCCTTGACCGCTCAGATTTTCATAGGAAAATGGGCCAATAAAGTGGGTAACTAAAGGTTTTCAACACTCTCAAGGGTTTCGCTTCATTCCGGATGGTCGGCGTATGCTGGCGGCGCGTCCGGATCGGGGGTTGGGTCTGCCCCTTCACCCAGTCGAGGAAATACTATTATAGGAGTGAAAAGCCCTGCGGGAATTTACCTCTAAGCGCCGCTTCTCTCTGGAACCACATAGATGCCAGGCAGGCTCACTAAGGTGACGGCACCTTTGAGCAACACATTGGCCCAGAAAATTGCCCACACGGTGGCATCTGGCAAACCACCCGGCAATAGCCCACCCCACTGGCCAAAAGCACACCAAACGAAAACCAAGCTGTCAACCGGAATACTGATCGCGTTGCTGACTAGCACACGCGACCATTGCACACGCCGGGTCATATATCGCACCCACAGGCTGTACAGCTCGGTATCGATCAGCTCGGCGAGAACTTCCGCTATGATGCTGGCAATGACAATCCGCCAAGTGGGCGCCAAGACGGAGGCAAATGCATCCTGTAATGGCCAGGTAGGATCAGCGGGAAGCCAGGCAGCAAAAGCCAGGCAACCTGCCATCACCAAGTTGATCGCACCAGCGGTGACGATGATGATGCGTGCATGGCGTTTGCCCAACAACTTGTGCACGAGATCGCGCAATGTGAAGGTAAAAGGGTAGATAAAAGTGCCGGCATCCACACTAAAAGACGCCACATAGGCGATTTTCAAGCTCATAAGATCAGAGAGCATCTGGGCCGCGATGTAAGCCGCAACAACCAACACTCCTGCCGTTGGAATGACAATCTCAACGTGCGACTTCGTTTGTGTGGATGAACCGTTTTCTAGACGGGAATGAGGATACAAATTGATGCGCCACGCCCTCACATGAAATCTGTGGCCTTTCCTTGTTGTTGCAACAGAGCCTTGATCTCGACAAGGTACGGCATGCGAAGCCCTCCTCCCAGACGCTGCACAGCAACCGCGCCGGCGGCGTTCAATAAATCTGCCAGCTGTGGCAGCTCGCAACGGCGTAACCATCCCCATACTAAAGCGGCAGAGACGGCATCGCCGGCCGCTGATGTGTCGCGTACGGGCACGGAAAAACCCGGATGAAGTATTGCCTCGTCATCATGCTGGATGTAGCACCCCTGAGCGCCGCGCTTGATAACCACCAATCGTGGGCCGCGCTCTCGCAGAGCAGCTGCCAGTTCCGGCAATGCGAGAGAGCCTGGAAGGAGAGCACGTGCTTCCTCTTCAGTGAGTGTCAATACAGTGGTATTGCGTAATATGCCGGCTAGCGGCCCGGCAGGACAGAGATGCACCTGCGGACCTGGATCGAAGAGGACCGCCACACCTGCCACACATGCTTGCTGAACTGCCTGTTGCACCAGGGATATGCCCAAGTTGTTACAACTCCAGCCATCACAGTAGAGAGCAGCTGCCTGAGAAATGACGTCGCCCCAGCTGGTCGGCAGGCCTGGAGGAGGATTGGACTTCGGATGGTAACCTAGAAACACCTGTTCTCCCTGGGACGTGCTCAGTATGAACACGCGTGGCGTACGCGCGCCGGACAGCCGAAGAAGTGCGTGAGTGTTCACCCCTTCACCATCAAGCCAATCAAGCAGACGCCGCCCTACGCCATCACCACCCACGACCCCAAGTGCTTGGACTTGCAAGCCCAGACGCGCGGCGCCAATCGAGATATTGGCAGCACCACCTGGGCCCACACAGAACGCTCGCACTTCCTGACGCATTCCAGAAGTTGAGGGCAGCCGTTCTACCTGGAGTACATAGTCCAGCACTGGATTGCCGAGCACCACGACGGACTGCGTCATAGTTTAGTCCACAAAGCGATATTTAATAAGCGTCCACAGGGCTTTAAAACCGTCACGCCAGCTGATCTTCTTACCTTCGTGGAATTCGCGCCCGGTGTACGAAATGGGCACCTCGTAGATACGATAACCTCGTTTGAGCACCTTAGCCGTTATCTCCGGTTCGAACTCGAAGCCGCGCGCCCGAAGCGAAATGTTGCGCACCACATCTGCACAGAAGCACTTATAACACGTCTCCATGTCCGTGATGATCGAGTCGTACAAAATGTTCGTCACCAAAGTGAGAAAGCGATTGCCCAGCATATGCGTGAAGAACATCGCTTTGGTGGGTCCTCCACGAAAGCGTGACCCATAAACAACGTAAGCACGTCCTTCCAGCAGGGGCTGTAGTAGGATGCGATACTCACGGGGGTCGTATTCCAGATCAGCATCCTGGATCACGATAAAGTCACCCGTGGCATGTTGTAAACCTGTACGTACTGCTGACCCTTTGCCTTGATTACGGGCATGGTAGAAGGCGCGAATATGGCCGGCTGCTTCTTCACTCTGGATGATCTCTCGTGAGCCATCCTGTGAGCCATCATCCACCACGATGATCTCTTTCTCCAGGCGGATTGGTTGCTCGAGATAGCTATAGGGGCCGAAGTCGACCCATACTGCTACATCCACCCGGCGTACACGGCTCAGGATTTCACGCAGAGTGGCAATCTCGTTGTAGACCGGAACGATAATGGAGAGCTTGAGCGTCAAGGCTGTGTCTCGTCGGAAGGAGATATCAAGCTGGCACGTATGCGGTACAGAGCCGGTTCGGTTGTAAACGGGGTTATACCGCTTACGGCCAGCACTGCTTCAGAAAATGCCCTGCCCATTCCGCGGAGTGTCAACCGGCCGCGGTTATCCTGATCGAGGGTCATGCGCTGAACCCGCACGGTATCCCCCTTCTGAATGACCTGGACCAAGTAGCGCTGTGGCAATATATTGTCAACGCGCACGAACCCATGGGCCACCCAGCCACCATCTCCAGCCTCGACATCGTCGAAGTAACCAAGCTGGGGGATCGCGATGTCATCTAGCATGAGACCCACGCGGTTTACCGCATCATCCGTGATGTACTCGAATCGGACTTGCACTTGACGTCCCGTATATGGGGTCAAATCCACCTGCTCATGTACCCATTGGGGCACCTCACCTCCCCCTGAGATGCCGGTCCACGCTGCGCCGAAACTGTTGCCGCTAGGGTTATCTGTCTCGGTATAACGACCGGGCAAGATGGTCCAGGTCTTGCCGCCATCCTCGGACACTTCAACGTATGCAAAATCCCATCCCTTTTCGATGTCGTACCAGAGCCAAAATTCGAGCGTTGCCTCACTCACATGGGAAAGGTCGAAAGAGCGCGTCAATGTCATGTCCGAATCATCGCCGCGATTCGACCACCACTGAAAGGTACCGCTATGGGGCTCATTGGGGGCAATCCTGACGTGCTGGACACCTTCGAACTCGATTGTCAGATCTCCCATGCCACCGAACTTGAAATAATCGGTGGCATACTGGCCGACCTGGCCACTTACCTCAACAGGGTAGGCACTATACTCTGCCTCGATCTTAACCGGCTGTGGATCCAGTCGCCGATAGCCCCAATTCCCATACCCGGTGGTGGGGTCGTCCAAATAGTTTGCAATCACCCAGTCGGCGAAGACATCCGCGAAACGATATGGCCGTCGTGCTCGCGCTAAAGCAGCGTTGAAGCCAGCGATCCCATTTTCCGGTTCTGCTACTACCTCACGCATTATGTCCTCGCCAAAGCGCTCGAGGAAATAGCTCATGAAAAGATAACTGGCAGCATAGTGAGGAAAAGTGTCCTGAGGCGCCTCTGCCCAGGTGTTTAACTGGGTATCAGGTCGCTGGCTGAAAGCGTAGGTGATGTCGGCCGTTTCATATCCATTGAGCTCAACGGCCAAATTGGACAACCCCTCATTGACCCACGTTTCCTCGTTGGCATCGTGATGCCAATGGATCATATGTTGGAACTCGTGGGCTAAAGTGATATGGAGATCCTCGCTGCCCGGCGACACAGCATTGATGTTGATATAGAACATCTCCTTCTCGTTGCTACATGGATTGATCAAGCAGGAGTATTCATTAGCACTGTAGAAATATCCGCTTACACCCGGCACATCGCCCAAAAAGATATGGATACGCGGATCATTATCCACTCCCGGACTCCACTCCCCACCAAAGAAATCGCGGTTCGTGGGGTAAATACGCTGTTCGAACTCCTGTGCCGAGGCAGTGATTGCTTCGTCGCTCACAGAGTGACCATCTTGCACCCACCAATAGCTATGATCGCCTACATAGCGCAACGTGGCAACTGCCCACGTATATCGTACCGCGTCACTATCCAGCACGCAGAAATTGTGTTGCTCCCCTAGGCGATAAATCGGTGTTACCGCATTGACGACAGACGGAATGGGGGTATCGGACAGCTTCAGGCGTTGTGCCAATGCCAGACGGTCGCGCACTGGGATCTCGACCTCGTCCAACAGCTGCTCCGTTGTTAAGCCGATGCCTTCAGGTTGTCCACCTCGCGACAGATATCCCTTTCCTTCTACAGCGGCTGGCAGTGTTGGGTGCAACTTAGGAGAGTCGGGGATAGCCAGAACATGAGCGGTAGGCGTCGGAGTCACAGTGGTGACGGATGCGTGTATGTGATGTAGCGGCGCCATCCGCAGCGACAAGTACGCACCTATGCCGCTGACCACACAGGCCAACATCACCAGGGCTGTGACCAGCAGTGCTGTGATGAAAGTGTCGTAACGCTCGTCCCGTTCGGTCACCAGTTCTTGCGCCAATTAGCAAAACAGATGGACATCTCGCCCCAGCTCAAATCACAGTATCCCACAGGCGAAAGGGAAGGCGCTCCAGGGTTTTTGGCCTCCTCATAATTGGAAGCTTGTACCACACGCACCTCCCATCGACACATTGAGTTGGGATCCAACGGCGAGCTGAGAATCATATCGTAGGCACCAGGTTCATAAGGTTTGTCGGGAGCATAGAGATTGATGCCAGATGGATTGGACGCCAATACAGTACCCCCACAGCGCGCCTGCACAAAGTAGCCGTTGACAGGTTGTCCATTGCGATCACGAATCTTGCCTCGGATTTGTGCCAATCCACCGTTCCACTGTCCTTCCCAAGGCTCTGGTGAAAATTGGTACTCAGGAGTCGGCTGAGGTGGCGGAGCCTGTGCCTCCGGTGGCGGCTCCGTTGGTTTGGGCTTGGGTCGTGGCGTGTTGGTTGGAGTAGGTGTGTCCGTTGGTGTCGGTGTCAACGTCGGCGTCGGCGTGGACGTGTTCGTAGGTGTCAGCGTAGGGAGCGGGGTGGGTGTAGCCGGAGGAGTCGGTGTAAAGGTGGGCAACGGTGTGCGTGTGGCCACCTGCCGCACTACTGAGACAGGACGTGTGCTACGTCGCCCAGACAGTCGATCTGTCAGTACACACCCCAATACTCCTACCATCAATAGGACGACCAGCAAGGTGATAAAGCTCTTCTGTGCTCTCATCCTGGCTCAGCGTAGCTCCTCGTTCACGAAAGTGGTTCAATGCTTCAACAGAAAGTCGATATGCACATATTGTGTAGGAGAAGGAGACATATCAAACTCGACCACTGACGATTGCTGTACCCCATCCTTGACCAGCCAGGCCTTATAATGGCCCGGCGTATAAGGGGAGAACTTTACCTCGGTATTGAACCAACGATCGTTGCCCAAACCTGGGCCCACTGTGTGATTCTTGCCACCGGACATATTGCTCAGATGCTCACCACCCATTGGGTCGATCAGCACGATTTGATAATCCCATAGATCCTTAAAATGGCCGGTGCTGGCGTCAAAAACTTCGACCACGTAAGCCGTCACCCGCGTCTCCAAGGCGCCCTGCGTGTCGAAAACGAAGACCTCGGTTGTGAAAGGATACTGAGGCGTGGGTGTTGCTGTGGGTGGTTCAGGCGTGGGCGTATCTCGTGGTGGTGGGGGTTCATCTGGCTCGGCAGGCTCAGCGACCTCCTCAAGTACAGGCGTGGGGGTAGCAGTCTCAGTGGGAACTGGCGTCTCAGTCGGTGTCTGGGTAGGTGTTGCCGTGAGTGTGGGCACCCGCGTCGGTGTCCAATTAGGCGTGAAGGTAAAGGTCGGCCGCGGCGTACGGGTAGGTTGTCGGGTGGGCGTGGGCGCGCGCACGATCAACGTTCCCACCGAACAACCCAGTCCGCCCAGCATCACAAGCAAAAGAAGCCAGGGGATCAGCGCACGTCTCATCATCTAGCGAACACCGGGGCTATCGCAATCTGAAAAACACAAAATCCCAGCGCCAAGCATTAGGATCTGTGCTGTAGGTGAGCGGCACAACTGGCGAAACTTGTTGTCCCGCTCCGTCAACCAGATAAATGTTCCACGTGCCGTCAATGAAAGGACCAGGCTCAAACTTCACATTAGCTGCCTTGATGTATCCCCCCCGGCCGCTGGTAGCACACCAATCATAACAGGAGGGGGGAGACTCCACGTGAGATTGATAAGGTGATTGAGCACTATCGCCGACCACCCTGTAGCCGCCCAGAGGTGTGTTGTTCTGATCTGTGATGGCGACATACACCACGATCATTGGATTGGTGGTGCGAGTGAACTCAGGCGGGCTGATCTCGATCACCGCGAAGGGGTATTCCGGCGTAGGTGGCGGCGCCGGCGTATCCGTAGGTGGCTTGGGGCGCGGCCTGGGAGTGTTTGTCGGTTCTGGGGTGGGCGTGTCTGTCGGGATCGGGGTGTCCGTTGGGATGGGCGTGTTCGTGGGTGTCGACGTCATCGTCGGTGTGGGAGTGTCAGTTGGCGTCGGTGTCCAGGGTGGCGTTGGAGTGAAAGTAGGCCTCGGAGTGCGTGACACCTGGGCCAGCGGCGTGCGCGCCTGACGCCCCAAGCGACGGGATAGGGTATCAGTCAACACACACCCTGCACCCGCAATGAGAAGCGCAGTTACGATCAGCAACAAGATAGAGAACCTTCGGTTAGGAGACACTGGCTGTTCCTTTCGGTTCATTAAGAACTTCGCACCATTATAACACAAGGGAGAACCCCCTTCCAAAATTTAGGTTCGAACGCACGACCCGCGACCCAGAGGATTTCACCCTTGATGGAAGACGCTAAACGGCAGGGAGGAGTTCCGTTTACGGCGGATGCGGCGGGGAACCACAAAGTACGAAGTAACGTCTTTAAATAACAGAGTGCAAAGCTTTGCAAATACGCCAGTCTCATCCCTTTCGGAAAGAGAGACCGTAGATATAATGCACATGCTAAAAGATGAGCTGGGGAGGCAGGGCAAATGCAAGACTTGATGCGATATCTCCGGGAAAACAAGCTGATCGTGATCGCTGTAGTGACCGTATGGGCTTTAGTGGTCATCGCAGCGGTCTTGGTGGCCGTTTTAGTTGTCAGTCGGATTGGGTTAGCACGACCACCTGAGACAGTGACCGGCTTGCCCACTATCACGGTTGAACCAACGGCCGGCCCGCCAGGCACTCCTGTGACCGTACGCGGTGAAAATTGGCCTCCAGAAACGATGGTGCTCATCTATCTGCTAGCACCTGATGAGACGGCACTGCCTAGCTACGCAATGGCCGGCAATCTGACTGACACCCAAGGTCGCTTTGATACCCAGTTCACCATCCCCAGCGATGCAAAATGGCGCACTCCCGGCACCGCGACGGTGGTTGCCCAGGTGGTCGGCGGAGGATTGACCGCCCAAGCCCCCTTTAATTTGGAGCCGGCTGTGGAGACACCCACACCGACAGTAGCTGCCACCCCAACTCTGACGCCCACTGTAATAGTGAGCGTCACTGCTCCTGTGCCGGTAACACCGGTTCAGCCAGGCACTCCGAGGATCACAGCCAATACGGACCTTAACGTACGCAGTGGTCCGGGCACACAGTACCCCTCCCTGGGTCTGCTGGCGGTAGGCCAGACCGCTCCGGTGACCGGACGCAACGCCGAAGGGAGTTGGTGGCAGATCGCTTTCCCCGGTGTGCCAGGCGAACGGGGTTGGGTGGCCGGACAGTATGTGACGGCAGAGAATGTGAGCAACGTGCCGGTGGTGGCACCACCGCCTCCGCCTCAGCAGCCGACTCCGCCTCTGCCTCCATCCACTCTAGTGCCTCCGCCGCCTCCGACACCCCCTGTTATTACCGATTGGCGCGGAGAGTACTTCAACAACCCCGCCTTGGGCGGTTCACCTGTACTGGTGCGCAATGATCCAGCCATCAATTTTGACTGGGGCGCCGGTTCCCCTGCGCCCAACATACCGCCGGATCGCTTCTCGGCACGCTGGACACGTACCATCGGCTTCCCTGGTGGCACATACCGTTTCTATGTGCGCGTCGACGACGGCGTCCGAGTGTGGATTGACGGCAATCTGATCATCGACCGATGGCATGAAAGCGCGCCGGCACTCTACGCCGCCGATGTCACTTTGAGCGAGGGACCCCATCACCTGCGCATTGAGTACTTCGAATGGACCGGCAATGCATTGGTCCAGCTGATGTGGGAGCGATTGGAGTCGTATCCGGATTGGAAGGCAGAGTATTATGCCAACCCTAGTTTGACGGGTAACCCTGTGCTGGTACGCAATGAACTGGATATCAATTACAACTGGGGACAGGGCTCGCCCGGGCCGGGGGTGCCGGCCGATAACTTCTCAGCACGTTGGACGCGCCAGATCGGTTTTGAGGGTGGCACCTACCGCTTCAGCGTGCGGGTGGACGACGGCGCACGTCTGTGGATTGACGATCAGCTGGTGATAGACGATTGGCGCGATGGGGGCTCGCGTCTGTTGCGCGCTGAGCGCCCTCTCGATGCAGGCATCCACCGCCTGCGGCTGGAATATTACGAGCGCACTGGTGATGCCCTGATCACACTGCGTTGGGAGCGGCTTGACACAGGTCAAGGACAACCGACCAATAGACCCCCTAGAGCGAACCCAGGCGGGCCTTACGTCGTGGATGAGGGCTCCGAGGTGATCCTTGATGGCACCGCTTCACGCGACGAAGACGGGCGCATTGTCCTCTATCAGTGGGGTACCACCACCGATGGACGTGCCATCAACGTGATCGGCAGTGGGCCTCTTGTGAGCACCTCTTTTGCGGATGGCCCGGCTTCTATACTCGTCGGACTGCGCGTGACCGACAATCGCGGCGCCACAGACTTGGCCACCACCCGTGTGGATGTGCGGAATGTACCGCCCATCGCATTTGCTGGCGGTCCTTACTCCGGTCGTGTGGGCCAACCGGTGACTCTCTCAGCATCTGCCTATGACCCCAGCCCTGTCGACCAGGCAACATTGAGCTATCGCTGGGATTTCGGCGACGGTTTGCAGGGCAGCGGGGCGGTGGTCAGCCACGTTTATAATAGTCCTGGCACCTACGTTGCCACAGTCACCGTCACGGACAAGGACGGCGGACAGGGGTTCGCCCAGACGACTGTCCACATTGGCGCTATGGGACAACCGCCGCGGGCGGTCATCAGCGGGCCTACCAGCGCTCAAGTGGGTCAGCGGCTCACCTTCAGCGCAGCGAACTCGTATGATCCGGATGGGCAAATCTCCTGGTACCGCTGGGACTTTGGGGATGGCAGCACGGCAGAGGGCATCGTGGTCAACCATGTATACAATAATCCGGCCATTTACCAGGTGACCCTGCTGGTGGTCGACAGCGAAGGTATGGTAGCAACCGCGGCGATTCGGGTGGACATCGTGTCGCCGACGCCCACACCGACACCAACACTGACACCGACCCTGACACCAACACCTACGGCGACCCCAACGCCCGGCCCAACCACCACTCCAACGTGGACGCCCACGCCGACCTGGACACCGATGCCGACGGATACACCCACTGCAACGTGGACGCCCGAGCCCACACCGACGGGGACGCTGACACCCAGTGTCACACCCACACCGACCTGGACGCCGATGCCGACCGACACACCGACGGCGACCTGGACACCTGAACCGACATCGACACCTGGACAGCCGCCGACGGCACAGATTGTCGGGCCGGCGGGCGGGCTGGTGGGTGAGGTGCTCACCTTCGATGGGAGTGGCTCAGTTGATCCGGACGGCAGCATCACCACCTATGCCTGGGACTTCGGCGATGGCACGAGTGCAAGCGGCCCGGTGGTGCAGCACACCTATGCTCAGGCGGGCACATACACGGTGCAGTTGACGGTGCTCGATGCCGGTGGGCTGATCGGACAGGCTACCTGGACAGTGGCAGTCGTGGAACCCACTCCGACGCCCGCGCCGGTGCCGCCGACGGACACACCCACGCCTGAGCCCACGGCGACACCGACGCCCGAGCCGACGCCTGGACAGCCGCCGACGGCACAGATTGCCGCGCCGGCGAGCGGGCTGGTGGGCGAGGTGCTCACCTTCGATGGGAGTGGCTCATACGACCCGGACGGCAGCATCACCGCCTATGCCTGGGACTTCGGCGATGGCACGAGTGCAAGCGGCCCGGAGGTGCAGCACGCTTATGCTCAGGCAGGCACATACACGGTGCAGTTGACAGTGACAGACGACGGTGGTTTGACTGGGCAGGCGGTACAGCAGGTGATGATCGAACAACCCACACCTACACCGGTGCCGAACCAGCCGCCAGTGGCTGTTATCATGGCGCCACCTCAAGCACAGGTGGGCATGCTGTTGGCCCTCGATGGCAGCGGTTCAGTTGACCCGGATGGAAGCATCGTTCACTACGCTTGGAACTTCGGTGACGGCAGTGCCTGGAACGGTGTGACAGTCAACAAAGTTTATACGCAAACAGGTGTCTATACCATCACACTAACGGTGACCGACGACGCGGGTGCCATTGGTCAGGCCTTGCAACCTATCACGGTTGAACCACCACCGCCCGATAATGTACCCCCGACAGCGGTCATTAGCGGCCCTGGCTTGGCAGGTGGGCTACCGCAGCAGCCACTCGCCTTCAGTGGCGCCACCTCGAATGACAGTGATGGTAGCATTGTGCAATATATCTGGGACTTCGGAGATGGCACCGTGGCCTATGACGCGGAGGTAACCAAGATTTACGACCAGCCAGGCACCTACACAGTAGTGCTGACTGTCACGGATGACAAAGGCCTGAGCGGTCAAACGTGGCAGGCGGTGATCATCACGCCCCCGCCCGGATGAGAACCTGGCTGAATATAGAGACTCAGAAAGGCGCCATATGGCGCCTTTCTGAGTCTTCTGGGGTAATTCCGGGGGCTTTGCCAAGTTGCCATACAAGCCTGAACAACATACATCACCAGAACTCAGGTGGGATGGGGAACACTGGCTCCAAGCCATCACTCATCCGCTCTAACTGTCGATATTCATCTCCAGAAAGCGGGGTCATGTGTTCAGCGATGTCGCACATCCACCATAGGAATTCGGCGTGGCTGGGGCTCACCGCAGCGGTGACAGGCTGTGACAAGGTGAAGCGCAGGGCAAGAGCGGCTTCCTCATAGCTTTCGACGGGCGCATACCAGCACTTAGGCCACCTATGCGGCTCATCCTTGCCCCACAATCGCTTGGCAAGCGACTTGATCGCCAGGATGCCCATTCCGCGTTTATGTGCCTCCTCGATCACACGTGGTCCGAAGGAGCTTTTGTACCATACCACATAGTTGATTGGGAACAGGATCGTGTCGAAATCAAAACGCTCCATCAGTGCCAGGGCCGCTTCCTCTGAATGGGCGGAGAAGCCTAAATATCGTGTCAAGCCTTGTCCCCGTGCCTGGACAAAGGCTTCCATAGCGCCGCCCGGCGCGAAGATCTCCTCGACTTCCTCAAGCGTCCTTACTTCGTGCAACTGATACAGGTCGAAGTAATCGGTGCGTAATCGCTTGAGTGAAGCATGTAAGAATTGAGTGGCTTCTTTAGCATTGCGTTTCTTCGTCTTGCATGCGAGAAACACGGATTTGCGGTAGGGCTCCAGCGCCGGACCCAAACGTTCCTCGGCGTTGCCATAGCTAGGTGAGACGTCGAAGTAATTGATGCCGCGATCGATCGCCTGCGCTACCAGGCGGCATGCTGCCTCAGGTTCCTCGTTCATCACAACAATACCACCGAAGCCCACCACGCTCAGCATTTCTCCGGTACGGCCCAGCACTCTCTTTTCCATATGAATTGCTCCCCCTTCGTGTGGTGTAATAGATTATCGCTACTCTTCCGGGATCAGTGCCATCTCGATGATCTGACCCAACGAGAAGTCATGGACCTGTAAGTAATGTTTGACTACCTCCTCGAGAGCACCTAAAGGCAACGGGCCGATCAGCTCACTGCCGGCGATGCTCACCCCAAAGCGCGCCGCCTCTGTCCGAATAGTTTCCAAGACCCGTGGGATAGGGGTCTGGGTGTAGTTAGTCAGGTTCATCGAAACCTGCACCATACCCCGATCCTCCAATGCCAGCGCGATAGCCCGCACATAACGATAGCCACCGTTGATGTGGCGCACAGCCTGGGCAATATGCTGGGCGACTTTCAAATCCGTGGTGCGCAGATTGACGTTAAAAGCGATCAAAGGGTAACGTGCTCCGGTGACCAGCGCTCCCGATCGAGGGTGGAATACTGCAGGTCCTTCATCGGGCTGCCATGCCGGGTCAAGCAGCTTTTGAGGTAAGCTTTCATATTCTCCCTTGCGAATATCGGCCAAATTGCGCCGCTCGGGGCGCGTCGCTGCCTCTTCGTAGTAATACACCGGGATGCCAAGTTCCCCGACGAATCGACCGAAGTGGCGGGCAATCTCAACCGCAGCGCGCATTTCCATACCCCGCACCGGCACAAAGGGCACCACATCGACCGCACCCAGGCGAGGATGCGCCCCTTGATGGTGCCGCATATCAATGCGCTCCAGGGCCATGCGAGTCATCGATTGGGCAGCTTGCAGGACAGCCTCAGGTTGTCCCAAGAATGTGAACACAGAGCGGTTATGGTGCGCATCGGCGGAGTAATCTAGCAGTTTGACCCCCGGCGTGGCACGAATCGCATCGGCCACTGCTTCGACCGTGGCAACTTCTCTTCCCTCACTGATATTGGGCACACACATCAAGACAGCCACAAAGGCACCTCATAAACCTATAATGTTGTCCTGGACGTACACTCTCCTACTAAAGCGATATGTCAGACACAGGAATACCCTCACGTAGGCACTCTGCACGACGGGCAAGCTTGGCGCGCGTTTCGGTGTCTTTAATCGCGCGCAAGTTGGTTTCCACATTGGACAAGCATCCTTGCTGCCCTGCATATGCCAGCAGCCCAGCACACTCCAGGTCGGAGATCACATTGGGGTTACAGTGATCCTGTACCATGCGGCACAGCTGCAACACCCGCTGACAATGTTCGGCATTCGTGAGGGGCACATAAGTGGCGTGCACCAGCGCGGACTGGATGGCCCTGGAACGTTCCTGGCGTTGTGCCTCGCTTGACCTAGGTAATTGGTAAGCGGCGCGCACGGCATCAAACGCCTGGGCATCATCATCCGCGCCGGCTAGCAGCTGTCGCGAGATCGTTTCCGCCTCAGCCGCCACCGCCGTATAGAATGTATCGGGTTTGGGTAGTCCCTTACCAACCGAGAGGCGTGCTACCATCGCCAGCAATGCAGCAGCCATCGCTCCGGCAATAGCGGCAGCTGCGCCTCCACCGGTAGCGTTATCGGCAGGATCCAAAATACGTCGAAACGCTTCACTGCCTGGATGGTCTATCATTGCCTAATCACTCACCCGGTAGTCGATATCCCTACCTGCGGACAGTCCGCCTTTGTACTTTATGCCATGCCCAGAAACAACGCCCAAGACACTTTTGAGGCCAGTGACCCCATTCGATTGTGGAAACAGTGTAATGCTAGCCCCCCTGTCCCTCAGACACATTGAATGCAGTGTCTGCGTTCGGTGCAATGGGCGGGGATTGTCCCAAGATACGATGAAGCGTTTCTTCCAATTCCTTAAACTGTACTGGTTTGGCGATATATCCATCCATCCCCGCTTCCAGGCAACGTTCACGGTCGCCCTTCATCGCGTGAGCAGTCATGGCAATAATGGGCACATGACGGCCTGTACCGCGCTCTTGCTTGCGGATCAGCGCTGTCGCCTCAAAACCGTCCATTTCAGGCATTTGTACGTCCATCAATATCAGGTGATAAGGGATGGTCTGCCACGCCCGGACCGCCTCCAAACCATTGGCGACCACATCCACCCGATAACCCAGTTTTTCCAGCATCCGCAGTGCAACTTTCTGATTGATTACGTTGTCCTCAGCCAGCAAGATACGCGCTTTGGGCAAGCTTTCAACTGTTCCGCTCTCCGTTGTAGCAGGGAGGGGAGCAGTCGGTAACGGATGGGTAGCCCGCCGATGGCCGGCTGCGATCAAAGCCTCCAACAACTGTCGGCTGCGCACCGGTTTGGTGAGCACAGCATCCACACCGATCGAACGCAATCGGTCAGCCTCCGGCCGTCGGTCCATCGAGGAAAGCATAACCAACGCGACCGAATCCAGGTCATGGTTGGTACGGATACAATTGGCCAGCATCTCGCCGTCCATATCCGGCATCTGCATATCGATCAGCACTGCTCGATGCAGTTCTTCGTTCCTTTCAACCGCTTGGAGCAGCTTCTGCAACGCTTCACCAGCGCTTGCGGCCTCCTCAGGTTGGCATCCCCAGCTGCGCAGTTGCTCGCGCAGGATCAGACGGTTGGTCGCGTTGTCATCCACGATCAGCACGCGACGCCCACGCAGCCACTCGGGCAATGTCAGAGCAGTCTCCTCTGCAGCTTCGGCAGGCAATTTTTCGAAAACGGCCGTGAACCAGAACGTGGAACCTTTGCCCACCTCGCTCTCGGCCCCGATCTGTCCTCCCATGAGTTCAGCCAGCCTTTTTGAGATCGCCAGCCCCAACCCGGTGCCACCATATTTGCGCGTGGTGGAAGCGTCTAGCTGCGAGAAGGACTGGAAGAGGCGATCAAAGCGATCTTTGGGGATGCCGATCCCGGTATCCCGCACCACAAAACGCACTGTGACATGGGTAGCGGTCTCTTGCTCCCGGAGGACGTGCAAGACCACTTCTCCCTTCTCGGTGAACTTGATCGCGTTGCCGATTAAGTTGGTGAGAATCTGGCGTAGACGACCCGGATCGCCCCGCACGCGTGCCGGCACGTCAGCTGCGATATGATAGGCAAATTCCAAATCCTTGCGCTGCGCCTCAATGGCCAGCATATCGGCCGTATCTTCAACGGTGGCACGCAGATCGAAGTCGAGCATCTCCAAATCCAGCCGCCCCGCTTCGATCTTGGAATAGTCCAAAATATCATTGATGATCTGCAGCAGTGCTTCGGCACTGTTATGCACCGTCTCGGCATATTCGCGTTGCTCTTTGTTAAGGGGCGTGTCGAGCAACAAACCGGTCATGCCCAAAATGGCGTTCATCGGGGTGCGGATCTCGTGGCTCATGTTGGCCAGGAATTGGCTCTTGGCACGGCTGGCAGCTTCAGCCGCTTCCTTGGCCTGGCGCAGTGCCTCCTCCACCCGCCTGCGTTCGGCCAGCTCCTTTTGCACCGCCTCGTACAGGCGACTGTTCTCCAATGCGTGACCTGCCACTGCCGCTACTGCCTGCACCAGGCTGATCTCCTCTTCGGTGAAATGGCGCGGTTCGGTGGCATCCAATCCTAATGTTCCGACGATCTGATCACGCACCAGAAGGGGCACAATCATTAGAGTCACGGTGCCGCGGGCACGATGGAGATCGTGCATCACGGTTGTGCGCGCGTCCGTCTGGGCATCGGGAATGATCACCGGAGCGCGGGTGGCCAGTGCCTCCTGGGTGGCCAGGTTGTTGGCAACTGGGATAACTGACCCCAATCCCGATGGACGGTCTGGACGCCGATATTCCGCTACTACACGCAGCGCCTGGCAATCCTCAGTGAACAGGGCAAACGCAGCCTGCGGCAAGTCAAGTGCCTGTGCGAGCTCCGTGCAAATGGCTTCCAGGACTCGATAGGGATCCAAAATCGATGCTGCAGCCATCAAAACGCGATTCATCAGCTGCAGGCGCTCCAGACTGCGACGTATTTCCTCCTCAGCACGCTTGCGCTGGGTGATATCGCGCCCGATCCCGACAATGCCGATGACTTTGCCTTCCGCATCACGCAGAGGCACTTTGGTTGTCGCGAGCCATACTGGATTGCTGTGTGCGTCCCGTGCCGGTTCCTCAATATTCAACAGAGGCTGACCAGTCTGGATGACACGCTGCTCGTCCAGGTAGAACTTCTCGGCAAGTTCTTGGGGATAGAAGTCGAAATCGGTCTTGCCGAGCAGTTCATCCGGATTAGCCGCACCCATCAACCGCGCCAATGCCACGTTGCCCACAAGGAAACGGCTCTCGGTGTCCTTCACGTAAACGAAGTCCGGTAAGTTGTCGATCAGGACGCGCAGCAGATTGCGTTCTGCGCGCAGTTGCGCTTCCATCTCCCGACGCCATGTGATATCCGTGCCAATGGAGAGGATTTCCTGCAAGCTGCCGTTTTCGTCATAAATGGGTTTGTTCGTCCATGCCACCCAAAGGCGTGATCCATCGCGGCGCATATTCTCGTTCTCGTTGTAGTGACCACGCTCTGGATCGGCCAGAATGCTTTCCACCATCAAATCCAGCGGACGTCCTACCGAGTCCATCGGGGGCACGATCGTGCCCACCACATGGCGGCCGAGCACTTCTTGGGCTGTGTACCCGAAGACCCTCTCAGCAAACTCATTGAAGAAAGTGATGCGACCTTGCGCGTCCACCCGCAGGATGATGCTGTTGGCATGTTGCAGCAGCTCGCGATAACGCGCCTCACTGGCACGCCGCGCTTCTTCTGCCTGCACACGCACAATTGCACCGCCCACGGTTGTCGCAATGGCTTCCAAGGCGCTGCGCGTGTACAGAGGCACCTCATCCTTTGTCCAAGACATCACAACGATGCCGGCAATCACGCGTTCCTCATGTTGTACGGGCAGCAAGGCAATGGCCCGACCCGGATGCTCAGGTTTATAATTGAAAAGGGCATGTAAATGGTCGCAATGCGTGTACACGGGTTGCTCGGCCATCAACAGCCGTGCCAGAGGCGAATCCGGTGTACTTTGGGCTGTGACGGCGATGAACTCCTCGGACATTCCCTGTTGGTAGGCCAGGGACAGGGCGCCTGTCTGTCCATCGACTAGATAAGCGGCACCCCCTTCCATCTCGGATACGCGCAGCGCAGCTGCGATGCACAGGCGAAATGCTTCTGTCACCTCTTCCACAGCGCTCAGCGCCAGGCCCAAGTCGCGCTGAATGCGGCTCAACTCTTCAGCGCGCACCCGTTCGGTGACATCGCGCAGCACACCGCGGAAGCCAGCAATTTTCCCGGCTGGATCTCGGATAGCGACCGCTGTTGCTTCACACGTGATCAACATGCCATCCCGACGGCGTACCCACAGGGATAGAGGGGGTATGGATTGTCCGACATAGAGATCTCGAGCTGCCTGTAGAGCTTTCTCCCACGAATCCGAGGGTAACAGCTCGCTGAGGGGCATCCGGAGGAGCTGTTCGACCTCATATCCTGAGAGGCGATGGGCTATTTGGTTCACGTAGGTGATGTTCAGATCAGTGTCGAGCTCGAAGATGACATCGGGCAACATCTCGGCCATCTCGCGGAAGCGCGCTTCGCTCGCTTGCAGAGCCATCTGGCGTGCTTGCACGGTTTGGCGCATATGCTCCAGGGTGGTCGCCAACGCCCCGATCTCGTCGTGGGAAGGGATGGGGATCGACCGGTCATAGTCACCGCGGGCCAAGCTTTGTGCCGCGTGACTGATCACATTAAGTGGTCGATTGATCGAACGGGCCAGGACAAAAGCGACCACCGTGACGAAAAGCAGCGTCAGAATAACAGCGGCTACATAGGACATTCGCAGTCGGGTGATGTTCTGGGTGATGGTTGCTGTTCCGTGGGCAATATGTTCACCCAAGCGGGCAAGCGTCAGGTTCTGTAGCGCTACTACTTCCTCAGCGGGTGCCACAAGGCTGATGCTCCATCCTGGCGGATCGACGCGCTCAAAGGCCCAAAAGTATCTCTTGCCATCTGGGGCGGTATAGCTTTCCAGACCGGTTTCACCACGTCGGATGCGCTCGACCATCGCGCGGAACGATTGCTCTCGCACCTGATTGAGATAGATCGAGAGGGGTTGCCCACGTTGAAATTCTCCACCTAGCTCGGCATCAATCCCCAAGAAGGTGGCTGCCCGAGGCGGAAAAGCGATGAGCTGGCCACTACGTGCCATTAAGAAGGCAAAGCCGGTCTGTTGCACGCGAACGCTGTCCACATATTCGCTCAGCACTTTGAGGGTGACGTCCAGGCCCACCACCCCGACCAATTCCCAGTTCCCGCGATAGACAGGAGCAATACAGGAAACCATCCATCCCATGCCAGCCGGATCCCAATAGACTCCAGTCCACACTGGTTTGCGTTCGGGATTGTGTTGCGCATCAGCCAGATAGTAGAACTCATACGCGGTCACATCTTGATCCGGCGAGATGGTGGTGTCAGCGTCTATGTCGATAGGGTCACCTTTCATAAACCGCATGCCGCGCGTGAGCTGGCTCTGCGTGTTGATGTAAGCTTGGCCGACCAATGGATTGCGCTTCCCAATGCTGGCAAAGGCCAGGTCCAGATACTCGGTCAGATAGATCTCCTGAAGCAGCTCCGCACTCACCCGCCCATTCTCATCCAGCCCGGGATTGAGCACAACCAGCCATGAATAGTCACCCCCGCTCAGACTGGAAAATGCCCCGTTGGCGCCGATGCCATAGCGGTGCGGACGCGCGTAGCGCTTTAATGTATCAGCGTGGTTATAGAGGTAGGTGGCATAGTCCGCTAAGTAGGTAACATCCGCCTCGACGTGGGAGAGCTGCAAAGCAAGTCGAGAGGACACGTCTCGTGCCTGCGTCTCCAAAGCCTTTTTCAGTTGTTCAGTGAGCAGGATAGACCAATCGTGCACGGCCATCTCGGCCACCTCACGATTGATCTGCTGAGCAATTGCAGAGGTCTGTTCCAACGTGAGATAAGCAGCCGCTCCGCCCCCTAGGAAAGACACCACCATAACCAAGATCAGCGCCAGAAGCATTTTGACGAAGCGGCTCATCCTCATTTCCCATCACCTCTCACGTCAAACATTAGCGCGGTTATGCGTGCCATTCGATCTCATCCACAACGCCGGCCAGCACAGCTCGCACCGCGCCGTCCGGCTCACGACCGAGGATCTGACGCCCCGAATTGCCCTCGTCGATCACGAATACAATATCGCCCGGACCAGCCTGGGCGACATCGACGCAGATATCGTACTCGCCGGTCGGATTGCCGTCTAAATCCAGCTGATCGATCACGAGCAAACGACACCCTTCATAGATCTCCAATTTAATTGTACTCATCACACTTCCCCGCACGCGTCCGATGTACATCGCAAAACCTCATCCGTTTCACATCCACTGCTATGAGAGTGTTGAAAAACTCTTTAGTTACCCGCTTTATTGGCCCATTTTCCTATGAAAATCTGAGCGGTCAAGGGACTTTTTCAACACCCTCTGCTATGGGTTTTCCAAGAGCAAGCGCTCTTCGCTCAAAATTTGCAGACTGGCTTGGGCACTGACTCCGAGACGTGTTGCACCGGCTTCTATCATGGCGATTGCATCCGCATAAGTGCGAATGCCACCCGCTGCCTTGACACCTACAGTAGGTGGAGCCAAACGACGTAGCAGGGTCACATCGTGCACTGTTGCGCCGCTCGGGCCATAGCCTGTTGACGTTTTTACGAAGTCCACCCCCGCGGCAACTGCCAGCTGACACGCGCGCACTTTTTCGTCCTCGGTCAGCAGAGCACATTCCAAGATGGCCTTGCACCGCGCACCATAATCGCGGCAGAGCCGCACGATAGCGCTCAGGTCATGCTCTACCAAGTCATAGCGACCATCCTTGAGAGCGCCCAAGTAGATCATCACATCCAGCTCATTGGCGCCCCCGCGCAGTGCGCTGCGTGCCTCGTACCACTTCACCCAGGTGCTCGTCCCACCTAGAGGAAAACCTATAGCACACGCCACGGAGATCCCTGTGCCGCGGAGCAGACGACCAGCGAGATGGACATGGACTTCGTTGACCGCCACAGCAGCAAAGCGATGCTCGCATGCCTCTCGGCACAGACGAGCGATTTGCTCGGGTGTGGCATCGGCGCGTACCAAAGTGTGATCAATATAGGACGCAATGCGGCTCACAGGCCGCCCCCTTTACCGCCTCAGGATGCTGAACGCGCGCCTTCCATAATTTTGAGGCTGGCGCTAGCGCCGATGCGGGTGGCACCGGCTTTGATCATCGCCACGGTATCCTGGTAGGTTCTGATCCCACCGGCCGCTTTGATCCCCATGTCCGGTCCCACCGCCTGGCGCATCAGCATCACGTCATGCAAGGTTGCGCCACCAGGTCCAAACCCGGTGGATGTTTTGACGTAGTCGGCGCCCGCTTCCTTAGCCAGCTGACACGCCTTGATCTTTTCATCATCGGTCAACAATGCCGCTTCGATAATCACCTTGCAAATGGCCCCATGGTTATGACAGGTACGTACCACAGCCGCGATATCTTCTCTGACCGAGTCGTAATCTTTGCTTTTGAGTGCACCGATGTTGATCACCATATCGATCTCAGTGGCGCCATCGCTGATCGCCTGTTGTGTCTCATAACACTTGACATTGGTGGGTGTTGCCCCAAGTGGAAATCCTACCACAGAACAGATCCCGACCCCCGACCCGCGCAGTAGCTGGGCACACAATCGCACATGGACAGGGTTGACGCACACCGTGACAAAACCGTACTGGCGCGCTTCCTCGCACAGCTGAGAAATTTGAGCGTAAGTAGCGTCCGGCTTGAGCAACGTGTGGTCGATATAGCGGGCGAGTTCCTGGGCCGTTATTCGTGCATCCGATAGGACACCTGGGCGCCCTGTGTCATCTCGAATCGTCTTAGGCAGGTGTTGCGCACCTCTCTCCTCGCATCGACTGCAAGAGGACATGGTGTCCGTTGCTTGCTGAAAGACATCTGACCGACTGCTCTGCTCCTTCAAAACCGTCAGTACCTGTCTGGTTATCTCTTCAACCAATGAATCAATTGTCTTGGAATCTAGTTGCATATTACTTCTTGATGTCGACACCATACCCTCTAGGATCCCTCTTCTTATCTCTTGAGATATCGTGCCTCGATAGCCATCATCTTGTCAATACGCGGTTGATGACGACCTCCCTCGAAATTGGTGCTCAACCAGGTCTTGACAATCTGCTTTGCCAGATTGGGGCCCAACAAACCGGCACCCAGAGTGAGCACATTTGCATCGTTGTGCGCACGGCTGTTAACAGCAGACATCTGGTCATAGCACATTGCTGCCCGTATCCCTGGCACCTTGTTGGCAACCATACACGAGCCAATACCTGCACCATCGATGATGATGCCACGAAAGGCAGCTCCGCTGGCCACATGCCGGGCGACCGCATAAGCAAAGTCAGGATAATCCACCGCTTCCTTGCTGTGCGTGCCGACGTCCAACACTTCATAGCCCAGCTCGATGAGAAAAGGTTTCAACAGCTCTTTGAGCTCATAGCCTCCGTGATCGGCCCCCAAAGCCACCACCTTGCCTGTCGCAGGTGCAGGAGTCGCTTGACCGCTTTTAGCAGAGATCTCCTCGATCAGAATTTTGCGCGCTAACGCAATTTCGCGTGCCATAGGGGTGACGATGGTGCCTGGTTCGATCTGGATTTTGCTCCCCGGTTCCAATTGCTCGATCTCTTGGCTGGTCAGCAGCCTATGTTCACCGCGCTGGGTCTCGCGCAGCACGCGATGGAGCACGTGGCGCACTAATTCTCTAATCTCTGTTTCACGAGGTTTCATCGTGCAAGTGCCTCAAGCGCGCGAGAAACTGACGCTGGATCAAAGTGACGCGAACCTAGGACGGATTATAGGATGCCCGTAGATGTGAGTCAAAAGGGGTATTCGAAGCCTCGTCGGATCTCGGACCGGAAAGGGGATTCCAAGGGGCACAGGGGGCATCCGAAACGGGCAGAAATGCGTGCATCAGCGATTCCCACACCAGGATACCGAGCGAGTCACCTCCAGAGGTGATTGCTGGCGACCTGTTTTAATGCCAGTCGGTCAGTGGGCCGCGTTTCCCGTAGTTAACCGCTGCAATGACCAGATCGAAAATATCGACCATCTGGTCTCCATTGAAATCGACCAGGGGGGTGTTGCCTCCGTAATTCCCGGCCACGGCAGCGATATCGAAGATGTTGATCAGGTTATCACGGTTCACGTCTCCAGCAAGCAGCGTTATCGTGCCGAGCGAACCGGATGGTGCTGTCCTTTGTGCGCTCAAGAATCCAGGCCGCACTGCCCACAGACATTGGGCAGCCTGTCCCGGCGGCAGTTGAAAGCGGCCAGAGGCATCAGTGGTGGTGACTTGATCCCCTGAAAGAGATGCAGTGCATGGTTGGCCACTTACGTAGATCGCGATGCCATCGTGTGTGTTCCGACTCTGCAAGAGCACGGTGCCACCGATAGGCGTTCCAGGTCCCGCTCCGCCTGTGACCCGCTGTACCGCCGCGTAGGCATCCACGCGCGGCGTGACACGGCCATTCCTCCAGTCGGTGATGGGCACACCCGTTTCCTTGAGAATGCTCTCGATTTGCCCGGCTGAAAGCCCTGGCTGTGCCTGCAGCAATAAAGCAGCCACAGCAGAAGCGTGCGGTGTAGCCATGGAAGTCCCAGAACGGCTGCTCACCCCGCCTCCTAGCCCGGCCGAGGTGATCACCGCTCCTGGTGCCAATAGGTCCAAAGCGGAGCTGCTGTTGCTCGTGCAAGCAATCTGATCCACTACCGTGCTGGAATCGGTGCAAATAGGGTTTGCGCCACCCCATGTATATGCTCCCAAGTTGGCGTCATAGGTACTACCGACGGCTATCACACTGGAAATACATGCCGGTGTCATCATCTTATCGAGCATGGCACCGTTACCTGCCGCTGCAAATACAATGATACCCGCACGTTGTGCTGCCTGTACTGCAGAGGCATATAGCATGCTATTGGCATCCGCCGCGTCGCATATGCCAGAATAGGCCCCTCCCCCCAGGCTGAGATTCATAATGCGCACATTCAGACGTGCCTGATTGGCGACTACCCAGTCGATACCTGCCACTACATCCGAAGTCCAACCGCTACCGGCACTGTTGAGCACACGAACGGCCACGATACTGGCATCCGGTGCGATGCCACGCGGCGCGACGATCCCGCGCCCAGTGATAATGCCAGTGACATGCGTGCCGTGTCCATTCTCGTCTTTGGCGCTGTCGCCCTCGTTGGTGTTCGTCGGTGGGCAGGTGCTATGGTTAAAGCAATGCTGTGCCACGATGCTGTCATTGAGATCCGGATGGTTGGGATCATATCCGCTGTCGAGCACGGCGACGTTGACGCCAGCACCAGTGAACCTAAACTCATTCCAAACACGATCGGCACGGATCACGGAGACACTTTCACCTAATGTCGCTTGTACCGGGAGATCAAATGCGACGGCTTGCACCAATGGGTTGCTGAGCAGCGCTTGCCAGCCCTGCGGGGTCACCGTACCGGCTAGACCTGGCACAACCGAATAGCGATGGAGCGGCTGAAAATCAGCGCTGGGGATGCTGGCCAACACCATATCTTGCGCCTGGGCCACCACCTCTGCCTGTGCGGCGATGTCGGCACGCTCCAAAGGGAAAGGGGGCCGCAGCACCACAACCACCCGCATCGATTGTGATATGCCCTCTTCCCATTGGGCCAGGCAAGGCGATACCATAGAGGCCAGGAGGATAAACAGGCCCAGCCACGACCACGGTCGAGAACCTATGCGACAGCCGTGATATATGGAATGCATTCAGTTGGCCCTTTCGAGTTGCTGCAATTCGGCCTGAGCAACCGGATTATTCGGATCAAGCGCCAGCACACGCTGAAAACAGATGCGCTTTTCGCCGATTTGGCGAGCAACTAATCCTTTTCCCAGCCAGGCCTCGCTATTAGCGGGATCCCGCTCCACCGCGCGGCTGAACAGCTCGTGGGCAAGCTCCAGATTGCCCTGTTGCATTGCCCGACGTCCCTGTTCAGTCAGCGTGGCAGCCACCTCACTGGCACTTTGTTCTGCAGTCGATATGCTGTTATTATGCACGACCACCGCACCCTGCAGAGCGGCTGCGCGACGCCTCTGATACGCAACCGAAAAGGCAATGAGCATCAGCAACACTCCCCCAACCCCGAGAAGCCACCAGCTCCAAAGGGCGGGAGCTTGTCCCTCTGACAAGCTGACATCCAGGGGTGCAGCCAATTCCAGGTTTTCACTTATCACTGGGATGGTGGTCAAATTTGAGGAAACCAGCTGAGCCCGCACGACCCTCACGGAATAGGGGCCATTGCCCAGAACGCGGAATGCAATGGTCGCCAGCACTCCTTGTCCACTGACAGGTGGCGCTGGGTTGAGCAACGTGGCTACGAAGGTGATCAACCCGGCTGTGGCATCTACCTTGTTGGTCACAACAAAACGTTCATCAGCAGCTAACAAGGGCCCTGGGGCAACTTGAATGCCCTCTAAACGTGGATTAGCGTCCTCTACTTGGAGTTGACCTGGATCATAGCGCAGCTGCACATCGACGCCGTACAGATCTATGACGTCGGCCGCCATAAGATTCACGAGCATCCGCCTTTCGTCTTGTAGGAGGACAGGCTGCAGATATACGCGCGCCTGCCCCTGAGCATGCACACTCAGGATAGGGATCAGAGCAACAAACAGCGCCAAGACGATCACTGAGAGCTTCATAATCGTGCGACAGAACATCCTACTCACCCTATCTCTGAGACTCAGCCCCGCACAGATCATCGTGACCTAACGCCCTTGTTCAACTTAACAGCATTAACGCACCACCACTTCGATCGCCTGGGCATTTTTGTTCACCAACGTCACCGTCTCAATTGAGACGTCGGCGTCTGAAGTGACAGCCGCTTGCCCCAAGATTGTGGCAATAGTTCCACTGCCACTGAATGCAGCGGCATCGCCCAGTTGAGTAGCAATATAGCGAATGACCCCTTTCGCATTATCTACATCGTTCACGGCCACAAAATCAGGGCGGGGTGCCTCTCCCGGTTTGACCTGGACCCCGCTTTGCTGCCCATCGGCATCCGCGACCTGCCATTTTGTGGGATCAAATCGGATGGTCATATCCACCGCATATAAATCCCGCACATCGTCCACCCGCACCATAAACGCCCTGTCGTCCGGCGCGCGCACCAGGCGCAGCGTGGCAATGCTGGAAGACTGCACGCGCTCAATTGGCTTCTCACCCCTTTGTGCGAGTGAAGCCGCGTCCGTGTCACTCGACGTGGATGCTGCCATCGGGGTACTCAGCGGCGAATCACCCTCTTGGGACAAACTGATCGTAGAGATGGAAGTTTCACCTTCAAGAGGAGTTTCGACCGTGGCTTGTCCAGCAACCCCGCAGCCCGCCAAGTCAAGAGCGAAGCACAATAGAACAATCGCCAATCCACAACGCAAGTAGCTCCGATGTCGCACGAAGGTCATAGCACCTTTCCCGATCGAGATAACGAAACTCGAGCTGAACCACAAATGTGTAGTTAACGTACAGAGCCATACAACCCTACACAGATTGAGCTAATTATAGCCAACATTCCAAGCGCGCAAAGTCACTATGCCGGATGGGAAAGGTAATTGTGCCATATCAATGCCTCCATCGCAATGATCACCTGGGCAGAACGATTTTCTTTGCCGAGAAGGCACCACACCAAGAGCGTGCCTCTCTCACATCTTCATTGTAGAGGTAGAAAGGGCTCGATCTCAACTATGGCAGTTCTGAAGATTACCCCTCAAAAACACCGAGGTCCCATCCGTACTGTCACGGATAGGACCTCGGTGGATGCTACGCTGGTCGGGGTTTCGGTGTTCCCAGAGCGATATTGTCAACGGGGCGGGATCAACAAGACCTGACCGGCTCGGATATAGTTAGGGTTGGGAATATTGTTATATGCCGCCAATTGCCAGACATTCACCCCAAAGCGGCGTGCGATGGAGAACAAAGTATCACCATACTGGACAACATACTGGCTGGGTGCCGGGCCGGGTCCAGGGGGTGTGGGTCCGGGTGTCGGGATGATAAGCACCTGGCCCACGTAGATCAAATTGATATTGGGAATGTTGTTCAGCGATGCCAACTGCCAGATGCTCACCCCAAAGCGACGTGCAATCGAGTACAATGTATCGCCCCGTTGCACGACGTAGCGTGTCGGTGTGGGTGGCGGTGTCACGGTCACCGGCGGTGGGGGTGTCATGGTCACCGGAGGCGGCGGTGTCATGGTCACCGGAGGCGGCGTTGGGGTCGCCGGAGGCGGACCACCACCGCCCACGATGATGTTACCACCCTGCGAAGAGGCAGGTAGCTGTTGACCCTGGGCATTGGCCAGATTGACCAGGCTGAACGTGAGATCGACAGTACCTGCTGCCTGGCCGCGGAAGACCACCGTGGCCAGCAACCCGCTGCCGTTGACCGGGGCTTTCGGCGGCAACTGAGTCAGAGCATAACGGATGACCCCCGTCGCATTGTCAGCAGAGTTCAGCGCGACGAAATCAGGGGAAGGAAAGTTGCCCGGTTGAATCTGAACCCCGTCGCGGCCAGGATCGGCATCTTGTACCTGTAAGGCAGCCGGGTTGAAACGGAGCTCGATATCGGCGGCATACAGCCCAGAAGCGTTCTCAATGCGGATCTCGACTGTGGCGGTCTGCCCAATGCCTATTTGTTGGGTGCCCGGCTGGACGCGTACCACGGTGCCTGCCTGCATAGCCGCAGCCGGGCCGACCGCAAAGAGACCGCCGATCATCGCTGCCACAAGTACGATTCCCACTATCGTTGGCAAGGAGCGCCCGATATTCCAATTTCGCTGTGTCATGGTCAACCTCCTGATGTTATTGCGATACCCCTTGTTCTCCACATGAGTTTTCTAGAAGAAGACCACAATTGCACCTCAATCACCACATTTCATGGTATAATTATGACGACGCGGTCGTTTCTCGGGTTGTTCCTTTAACGCGAACAAAGTCGCTCTATCCGGAAACAACCCATAGCAAATGCTTCGACAACGGCTTCAATCAATGAATGTGCTTCTCTCTCGAAACTCGAAGACGAAGAGAAGCGCGATGCTCCCAAACACTTTGGCGGAGCAATACCCAGTGGTAATGCCATCAAACCCCTTCTTAATATTGTGAAAGTGCACCCCGGGTGATCCTTATGTGGAGGGCCAACAACTTACAGCGACGCTGTACGCGCCCAACGCGCCTATGTGGTAATGAAAGGGACTATGGGCAAAGACTGTACATACTTAGTATAACACAATTTATGTAAAGAGTCAAGAGCTGAATACCCAATAAGGCAGGGAATTCATCAGGAGATTGTCTCAGCGATGGAAAACTCGCCAGCACAAACGATGGAAGAACACTTCCTGGTGCGACACGCCGTATGGCAGCTATTGATTGATGCCCTTCCCGACTTGATCTACGTGAAAGATCCAGAAAATCGCTATGTGGCGGTTAATCGTGCGATGGCGCTTTTTCTCGGCGCATCCGATCCAGCCGCTGTAGTGGGCAAGACAGACCATGCATTCTATCCGCCTGAAATAGCGGACCGTCTGATAGCAGATGAGCAAAGTGTCGTTCGGAATGGCCGTCCTATGGTCGACTACGAGGAATTGCTTCCGTGCCCTGCTTCCGGAGAGATGTGCTGGATCTCCACGACTCAAGTGCCAATCCATGACCGCCGTGGCCTCATCGTCGGTTTGATCGGTATCGGCAGAAATATTACAGCGCGCAAACGCGAAGAGGAAGCGCGCCAAGCCCAGCTGGCACGCTTGGAACGTCAGCAACATACACTCGTCACTCTGGCAACCCATCCAACGGTCGTCTCGGGCGACTTCGAGGCGGCTTGCCGCATCATCACCGAGCTGGCGGCCGAGACTATAGAGGTTGAGCGCTGCAGTATATGGTCATTGGAGAACCCGCGGGAATTGCGCTGTGTCAGCCTGTTCGAACGTTCCTCAGGCCGTCATTCAAGTGGAATGGTTTTACAAGCGGAGCGTTACCCCAAATACTTTGAGGCGATTTACGCCGCACGCGTCATCGACGCACACAATGTCTTGACAGATACCCGAACCGACGCATTCTCCGATGATTATCTCATCCCCTTGGGCATCACCTCATTGTTGGATGCTCCTGTGCGCCTAGGGGGCCAGGTCGTCGGCATTGTGTGTCATGAACACGTGGGGCCTGCGCGCCGCTGGCATGAAGACGAAATTGTCTTCGCAGGTGAGGTAGCAGATCAAGTGGCACAAGCGTTGCTGAATCGTCGACGACACGAGGCCGAAGAGGCATTACGACGCAATGAGGAGCGGCTTGAGCTGGCATTGCGCGGCGCCAATTTGGGTATGTACGACTGGAACTTGCGCAGCGGGGAGGTGGTGATCAACGCACAATATGCTGAAATGCTGGGCTATACCCTCGAGGAGCTGCAACCGTTCACGATTCAGACCTGGGTGGATTTGGTCCATCCCGAGGATCGTCCTCAAGAGATGGAAGCCCTGCAAAGGCAGATGAGCGCAGATTTCCCGCTCGTGGACACCGAATATCGGATGCGCACCCGCGATGGGAACTGGAAATGGATTCTCGATCGAGGCAAGGTGGTCGAATGGGACCGAGATGGAAAGCCTTTGCGCATCTGTGGCACCCATTTGGACATCACGGAACGCAAGCAGACAGAAGAAGTGCATCGCAAGCTGCTTGCCCGCGCAATGGAGACCCAGAAGCTCAATGCCATCGGCCAGCTAACTGCCGGCATTGCTCACGAATTCAATAACCTGCTGACAAGCATCAACGGCTTCGCCGAGTTACTCCAGATGGAGCTGGCGTCGGACGACCCACGCCGCAGCAAAGTTGAGCGCATCCTGAGCTCAGGTCAGCGCGCCGCACGACTGGTCAATCAATTGCTCGCTTTCGGGCGCAAACAGGTTATAGTACCCCGGATACTGGATCTCAATCAGATGTTAGACAGCTTGATGTCAGTGGTGCGCATGGCACTACGCCACAACATCGCGCTGGTCACCGATTTTGAACCCGCCCTATGGATGGTCAAGATCGACCCCGCCCAGGTCGAGCAAATCGTGCTCAACCTGGTGTTCAATGCACGCGACGCTATGCCAGAGGGTGGTACCCTCACCATACGCACTGCCAATGTCATACTTGATGATAAGGTGTCTCCGGCACGGCGTCTTGACTTAGAATCTGGACGATATGTACTCCTGACGGTCGAAGATACCGGCATTGGAATGAATGACTATGTGAAGCAGCACCTCTTTGAGCCATTCTTCACCACCAAGGAGGTGGGCCAAGGCACCGGGCTGGGCCTCGCAGCAGTGTTCGGCATTGTCAAACAGAATGGAGGCGACATCACCATCGAAAGCTCTCCTGGCACAGGCACAAAAGTGTATATTTATCTACCGGCCGTCGAGGAAGCTAGTATCCAGGATAGACGCCCGAGAGCATCCGAGGCAGGTCAACCTCTCCGTCTTGGAACGATTTTGGTGTTCGAAGAACACGAAGGGGTGAGACAACTCGTGCAGGCAATCCTGGACCAGGAGGGATATCAGACACTCGCGGCAGCGAGTAAGCAGGAGGCACTTGCGCTGGCTATGCAGTATAGCGGCGAGATCGATCTATTGCTCACCAGCCAACCATCCGATGTGCCCTTGTCCGGTGCGGACAGCGGTCGCGCGATCGAAGCCCTGCTCGCAACCTGTCCTGGTATGAAGGTGCTCTACATGACCACTTACGCGGACGATCTCCAGGAGAAGGAGCAAAATGCCCCTGCTGACGTCGCCTACATCCTCAAACCCTTCCGTCCCTCCGAGCTGGTTCTCCGAGTGCGTTGCCTTCTGGAACGCGGAGTTCAGTATTCCAGCGACGACTCGCGCACCAACCGCTGACGGAAGACCCAGTAGGACCACGCCTGATAGAGCAGCACCACCGGCACCAAAGCCAGCGCAATGTAGCTCATAATCCTGAGCGTGTAGGTGCTGGACGATGCCGTGTAGATGGTCAGACTCCAGTCTGGGTTAAGGCTGGAGACCATCACGCGGGGATATAATCCGAGGAATAGAGAGCTCACCACCAGGAGGATGGTAATTCCAACTGTGACAAAGGCGATGCTGGGATGCCCCTTCTGGAGCGACAATCCCGAAATCCCTAGTGCGACAACCGCCAGCAACGGCAGCAGGAACAACGCCGCCGGCCATCGTGTCGTCACGTCCGTCGTGAGGACACCAGCAGCCAACGCCACTAACAACACGACAAACGCAGGCGTCCACAGTCGTCTTGCCGTGGTGCGTGCTTGTGCCGCAATCTCTCCACCCGTCTTCAAGGAAAGGAAAATGGCCCCGTGAAAAAGAAATCCGAGAACACCCGCCAGGCCCCATAGCAACGCCGGCAAATTGAGGAGGGTGATCAGGCTGCCCTGGTAGGTCATCTTGGCATCGATCGGCACCCCACGCAACAGATTAAAGAGAGCCACCGGCAACAGGAGCGAAGGCAATAAGCTGCCTGCAAAGAGCATCCAATCCCAAACGCCGCGCCAACGCGGACTCTCCAGCTTGCTGCGAAACTCAAATGCAACACCTCGCACAATCAGGGCCAGCAACACCAGCACAAACGCTATGTAGAATCCACTAAACATCGTGGCATACCAGTGCGGAAACGCAGCGAACAGTGCCCCTCCTGCGGTGATCAACCACACTTCGTTGCCATCCCAGTGCGGTCCAACCGTATTGATGAGCACCCGGCGTGTCCTGTCGTCTTTGCCAAGGAAGGGCAACAGCATGCCCACTCCGTAATCAAAGCCCTCGAGAAAGAAGAAACCGGCGAAGAGCACCCCGATCAGGATGAACCACAATGTATTCAGATCCATCTTTCTCTGCCTCCTCAACCCATCAATAAGCCAGGGCAGCTGATTCCGGCTGCTCATGTTCCGTGGTGCCTTGTCTGGCAAATCGCATCAACAAGTAGATATCCGCGATCATCAATCCACCATAGACCAGGGTGAAGAGCAGAAGCGAGAAGACCAACATGCCTGGCGTGACAGCCGGTGATATCGCGTCCTTGGTCTTCTGCAAGCCATAGACGATCCATGGCTGGCGCCCCATTTCGGTGAGCAGCCAACCAGCGGTGTTCGCGATATAAGGCAGTCCGATGGCCGGGATCAGCACCCGGAGGAAGAGTGGAGCGCGCTCAAAAATTCCACGCCACACCAGAACCACCGCAATAAATGCCAGGAGAGCCAACAGAAAGCCAGCACCCACCATAATCCGGAAGGTGAAGTAGCTCAGCATAACTGGAGGCACGTAGTTATCAGGACCCAAACGAGCCACGTAATCTGCCTGGAGGTCTTCGATACCCTTTACTTCTCCACTGAAGCGATTGTAGGTCAAAAAGCTCAGCACGGCCGGGATGCGAATCGCAACCAGCTCTGAGACTCGACTCTCATCCTGGTGCACAACACTGAACAGGGAGAAGGAAGCAGGATCCTCGCTGCGAACGAGCGCTTCGAGTGCGGCCAGCTTCATTGGCTGGCTCTGCGCGATGTGCTGAGTCTGGGCATGGCCGACCAGAATGACCAACACGCTTCCGATGATGGCAGCGATCGCCCCGATGCGAAAAGAGCGCTGAAAGGCTTCTCGATCGTCGTTTCGCTTGAGTAGGTGATAAGCGCTGATACCCATAATGAAGAAGGACGCCGTCACAACCCCTGAGGTGAGGACGTGAGGATACTGGGTGATGATATTGGGATTGGTGATCAGAGCCCCGAAATCTGTCAACTGCGCCCGACCGTCGACGATGGCATAACCCACAGGCTGCTGCATAAACGAGTTGGCGATCAGAATCCATAGACCCGAAAGATTGGAGCCAAGTGCCACCAGCCACATCGTCGCGGCGTGCAATGCTTTGGGCAGCTTATTCCAACCGAAAATCCAAACGCCCAAGAAGGTCGACTCCAGGAAAAACGAGCTCAAAGCCTCAGTTGCCAGAGGCACCCCGAAGATATCGCCCATGAAACGGGCATACTCCGACCAGTTCATGCCAAACTGGAATTCCAGCACGATACCGGTGACCACGCCCAGGGCAAAATTGATGAGGAGCAATTTGCCCCAGAACTTTGTCATGCGTTTGTAAACTTCTTTGCCGGTACGCACATAGATGGTTTCTATGATCGCTACTAAGATGGGGAGCCCCAACGTCAGGGGAACAAAAAAGAAGTGATAGACGGTTGTGATACCGAACTGCAGACGTGCCAGCGTTACCGTATCCATTGTGTTCTCCCTCTTGGATCACCCGGTCACTTGTCACCCGTGTATGTGAAACATGCCATATTCCAGATAAAATGTCAAAAGGAGGGTGTTGAAAAACTCTTTAGTTACCCGCTTTATTGGCCCATTTTCCTATGAAAATCTGAGCGGTCAAGGGACTTTTTCAACACCCTCAAAAGGCAACCGTTTTGCGGTGAAGTATAACCTTGACACCTTGTAACCTGATATTACAATGAGCACCGCATCAGGCATAGCCGACTGCGCCTGAGAGCAAGCAGACACATTCTAGCCCAAACGGAAGCTCTTGTGCTGAAAAAGTGGGGACCAATCGCGTTATTCGCACTATGGCTGACGGCCTGTGGCCGCTTGCCCGATATGCAGCCTGCGATCTCACCGACCTCCTCACAGTCGTCTGTATCCTCTTCTCCGCGGTCGACGAGCCAATCCACTGAATCACCCCGTCCCAGGGGTGTAGAAGCCACGCAGCAGGGTTCCGGCGTGCCTATTCCCACCCCCTCCGGTCCGCCGATCGATTTGTATGTGGTCCAGCCAGGGGATACGTTGAGCGCGATCGCGTATGAGCGGTGCGGCTGCGATGTCGAAGAGCTCATGGCGCTCAACCAGATCAGCGACGCGACTCTTTTGCAAGTTGGACAAAGATTGCGCATCCCGGTGAGGACGAAATACACGGGGCCTATGCTGCAATTGCTGCCGGACAGTGAAGTGGTGTATGGCCCGGCCTATCGGAACTTCGACATCGCCAGCTTCGTAAAAAAACAAGGGGGCTATCTGGCACGCTATTCGGAACGCGTCAATGGGCAGGTTCGCACAGGTGCCGAACTCGTGCAGCTGATCGCCCAGACGTTCGGCGTAGGCCCTCGTGTGCTGTTGACATTGCTGGAGTATCAGAGCAGTTGGGTGACCGGCGAGCCGAATAGCCAGCAGAAGTTGAATTTCCCTCTCAGCCACGGACACGGCGGTCAGTCCGGGCTATACTTCCAACTGGGTTGGGCCGCCAACCGTATCAACGAAGGTTATTATACATACAAGCGCGATGGCACGTTTGCCTTTCGCTTGCTAGATCGCAAGCGTGTCCTGGCTGCGCAGGGACTCAACGCCGGAACGGTGGGCATCCAGAACGTGCTGGCGCTGACCAATGGATGGGAAGATTGGCAGAAGGCGGTGGACTATTCAGGATTTTTGCGCACATATGAGACGCTTTTTGGCGATCCACGTCGATATGCTATCGAGCCGCTTATTCCGGAAGGCCTGGAACAGCCCGTGCTCTATCTCCCATGGCCAGAGGGGCGCACATGGTATCTCAGTGGCGGCCCACACGGCGCATGGTTCAGCGGCAGTGCATGGGCTGCGTTGGACTTTGCACCACCTGACGTCGTGGGTCATTGTGCTATCTCACAAGAATGGGCGACAGCCGCGGCACCAGGCCTGGTGTTGCGCAGTGAAGACGGTCAGGTATGGATTGACCTGGATGAAGATGGCTATGAGCAGACCGGCTGGGTGTTGTTTTACCTACACATCGCTTCTTTGGACCGGGTGTCAACTGGCACCAAGCTAGCGCGCGGCAGCCGGGTCGGGCATCCCTCATGCGAGGGAGGCGCTGCCGAATCCAGTCATCTCCATATCGCCCGCCGTTATAACGGAGAATGGATTGCAGCCGATGGCCCGATATCACTGGTGCTTTCCGGCTGGCGCGCCGTGAACGGCCTCGCTGAGTACGAGGGAAAGGTAGTGAAGGATGATCAAGTGCGCCATGCATGTGAATGCTGGGAAACGGAGGTGAACGGGATTGTTTCAGACAACCCCGAGACTTTGTGATATAATCCCCAACCTCTTTGAGCTTTAGGCCGAAGCAATGATGGCAATGTGGGAGGTGACCTAGCGTGACTCGTCGACAATGGGCACTGGTTGCGGTCTTGGTGCTTGTCAATTATATCATTTTCGCTTCATTGGCGACCGTTGTGCTGACGCATCGTGCCAGATTGTCCGTCCCGACACGTACGCCGATGCCCACTTTCACGATACTGGCGCGCTTGACCCCGGTCCAGCCGCCCACTGCCACACCCACTGCGACGCCTACGGCGACACCGACACAATATCTGGTGCCGACATCCACACCGGTGGTGCTCCCGACTCCGACGCCCCCCCCTGTGACACCTACGCCTGCGCTTCCCTCCGCGACAGTCCGTGTGGGTCTGCGGGTGCGAGCAGGTCCTGGAGTGAACTACCCGCAGATAGGTTCGTTGACACCTGGAAGCACTGTCGAAGTCATCGGTCGCAATGCGGACAGCTCCTGGTGGCAGATCGCCTATGCCGGGGCGGCCGATGGAAAGGGATGGATCTCGGCTAATCCGGAGTACAGCACTGCACAGAACACGGATGCTGTTCCCTACGTCGAGGCACCGCCGCCTCCACCTCCGCCCGCACCCACTGAGCCTCCTCCGCCGCCGGTACCTCCTACTCCTCAATGGCAATTTGAGCCCACCGGCTTTGAAGGACAATGGAACGCCGGACTGGCACAAATCCGAGGCAAGGTGGTGGATACCGCCGGACAACCGGTACAGGGCGTCTTTATGCAAGCGAAGTGCGGTGATACTGTGTTGGCTTCCAACCCTTCCGGTATCAACTTATACGCACCCAGTGAACCCTATGAACCCGGGGCTTTCGATATTATCCTGAGCAGCCCACTCGATCCCAGATCGATGTGCCGCTGGGAAGTGCGCATCGTCCAGGCAAGCACATACGAAGAGGCCAAAAACCCCGCTGCACCATCTCTGTCCGACACAGCATATTGCGATTTGGAGTGGGAGATTGCCTCCATCTGCTTCACACGATGGCGCAAGAATTGGTAGCCAACAGAATGCCTTCTCCCATCGGGATCCTCACCCGGTCCGCGAGGTATGACAGCGTGCCGTGTCACCCCTCCACCCGAGAGCGATGAGCTGGTTTGTGCGATTCGCAGCGCTAGGGGTAGTGGGATTACATCTTATGGCAGGCTGGCTGCCTGAGGAGTCGGCCTGGAGCGTATGGCCTTACACCACACTGCCGCTGCCGGTGGCGTTCGGCGCTGCTCTGGGTGTTCTCCTACTCACGATTACCCCGATAAACGACGCGGTTCGTCGGTTGGGGCGATCGGTCTGGGTTCGATTGCCGGCAAAATCCCGTCCCCGCTGTTGGTTTGTCCTCATCGCCCTGCTCAGCGGATGCCTGTTTTGGCTGCTGCGCATTCGACATTTGGGATGGGGCGATGCTGCTTTCATTGTAAAAGCGTTGGAGTACACCGGAGAAGATCGCCCCATTTGGACCATTTACAACTGGCAATCTCCGCTGACCATCTTTCTACACGCACGCCTTTGGCTTTTGCTCAACCCTATCTCTGACACCGGGGTGGATACGCTCTACGCTATAACGAGTGTGCTCTCCGGCATCGCTTTTGTGTATGTACTTCTCCACCTTGCCGGCCAGCTCGGACGCGATCCTTTAGAGAAGTGGCTCGTTTTCGGTATGGTCACCACGACAGGTGCGATGCAGCTGTTCTTCGGCTACGTCGAGAACTACACCCTTATGTCCGCCGGGCTGATGCTCACATTGTACCTGAGCGTGCGCTGTCTGCGCGGCCAGTTGAGCCTGGTGTGGCCCTCCACAGTGCTGGCCGTCACGAACGCCTTTCATCCTTCGACGATTGTGATGTGGCCCGCGATGTTTTTCATGGCGTGGTGGAAAGCACGTGAGCGAAAATGTGCGACAGGGACCAACATGCATATCTGGGGTGCGTTGGTTGTGCCCCCCTTGGTTGTCTTTATCGCTCTGGCCTCTTTCATGACACTGGGAGGGCATGGAGTGACAGCGCTCCTCTCCGACGATCGACCCGGCGGCGCCGATGGGATCCCCTTTGTGCCCCTCTACGAGCTCAAGACCCCATGGCAACATTACACAATGTTCTCACTTGCTCATCTGGTCGACTGGGCGAACGAGCATTTCCTCATCTCACCCTTTGGATTTTTTCTGCTGGCGTATGGGCTGGTAGTGGGCGCCAGACATAGATCAAACGTCACTTCCCTTTATCGAGACCCGTGGGAACGCAGCACTCTGGGATTCCTGGTCATCGCCAGCGTTGCCTATCTGGCATGGACATTTGTCTGGAACCCGGATTATGGAGGGCGCAAAGACTGGGACCTGTTCGCCCCCTCGGCGTTCGTGTACACTTTGCTGGCAAGCTATGCGTGGACCAGGCAAGCAACAACCTCTGGAAATCAGCTACAGGATAAAGTTGCCCTGGCACGCCATGCTCTTCTATTGATAGCTGCCTCTGGGCTCCACAGCGGTGTGTGGATTTACTCCAACATGCTGCCCAGGTGAGTCAGTGGTGCAATGAGCCCGGCGCGGTTCAATCACTCCGAAGCATCTGCTGCCGGAAATAGGCCACTGTCTCACGCAGGCCAGTGGCGAAGTCAATCTGGGGCACGTATCCCAGCAGTTGCCTGGCGCATTGGATGTCCGCTTGCGAGTGACGTATGTCGCCGGGCTGCGGTGGCATATGATTGACCTGTAACGCATTCTCGTCCAGTATACCCTTCAGGTGGTCAATGAGCTCCAGCAGTGAATAGCTCTGTCCACTCGCCACGTTAATCACATGTCCCACTGCCGCATTCGTCTGACAGGCCAGCAGGTTCGCCGCCACCACATTCGCGACGTAGACAAAGTCGCGCGATTGCTGTCCATCACCAAATACGGTCAGCGCGCGACCGTGGAGGGCAGAATGGATAAATTTGGGGATGACGGCGGCATATGGGGAGTGCGGATCCTGACGTGGGCCGAACACATTGAAATAACGCAGCACCACGGTCGGCAGACCATACACGTAATGAAATACACGACAGTACCCCTCGCCCGCCAGCTTGGAAACCGCATAAGGTGAGAGCGGTTCGGGGGGCATCCGTTCATCCTTAGGCAAAACCGGGTTATCTCCGTACACCGCACATGAAGAGGCAAACACCACTCGACGCACGTGGGCATCCCGTGCTGCCAGCAACACGTTGAGCGTGCCCCTCACGTTGACCTGATCCGTTTTCAGAGGATCTGCCACCGAGCCGGGCACGGAAACCAGCGCTGCTTGGTGCAGCACATAATCCACTCCTTCCATCGCCTGTCGCACGGTGGCAAGGTCGCAGATATCTCCTTCGATGACCTTCACATGGCCGGCTAGGTGAGCCAGATTTTCTCGACGACCGCTGCTGAAATTGTCCAGCACCCGTACATACTGGCGACGACGCACAAGTTCTTCCACCAAGTGGGATCCGATGAAGCCAGCACCACCGGTGACCAAATAACAATGAGTTTCTTCGCTGTTCTTAACGTTCATAACTTCACCACCTGCGCCTTGCCAGGGGGTATGCCTTTGAGAGCGTTGCGCGTGTCGACAACAAGGCGGGAATAGGAGACGACAAGTTGCCAATCAATACCGGAGTGATCCGTGACAATCACAACACAATCGGCGTTGGACAACACCTGAGAGTCCAATGCTACCGAGTCGAGAGTGCCACCATCATATTGCAGACGCGGTACATATGGATCGTGGTACGAAATATCCGCGCCACGCTCAACCAATAGATTGATGATCTCGAGAGCAGGGCTCTCACGCACATCGCCCACGTTGCGCTTGTACGCCACACCCAGCACCAAAATACGTGCACCGTTGACCGCCTGACGACGCGCATTTAAGGCGGCAGCGATCTTCTCAACCACATAGTAGGGCATCTCGGAGTTCACCCGATCCGCTAACTCGATGAAACGCGTGTTATATCGCAGTGCCCTGAGCTTCCAGGAAAGATAGAGTGGGTCGATCGGGAGGCAGTGTCCGCCCAGGCCGGGTCCGGGATAGAACGGGGTGAACCCATATGGTTTGGTGGAAGCGGCCTCGATGATCTCCCAGACATCCAGCCCCAACCGATCGCAGATGATCGCAAATTCGTTTACCAGGCCGATGTTGACCGCCCGGAACGTGTTTTCCAGCAGCTTGACCATCTCCGCAGCGCGCGTCGACGAAACCGGCACGATGTGATCCACGGCACAGCGATACAGCGCAACTGCCACGCGGGCGCACTGCGGCGTGATGCCACCGACCACCTTGGGTGTATTGCGCACTCCAAATGTGGGATTGGCTGGATCGATGCGCTCGGGCGAGAAAGCTAAGAAGAAATCCTTGCCGACGGCAAAGCCCGCCGCCTCAAAACGCGGCAACAAGATCTCCTCTGTGGTGCCGGGATATGTAGTGCTTTCGAGCACCACCAACATATCCCGATGTGCGTAGCGCACCACCTGCTCGGTAGCGGACAGTATGTAGGAAATATCCGGATCCCGGGTCTTGTTGAGAGGGGTGGGAACACAAATGATCGCGACATCTGCCTCCCGCAATGTCGCGACGTCGGTCGTGGCGGAGAGCATACCGGTACGCACCAATTCTTTGACCGTCTTATCCGCGATGTCCAGTATGTAGCTCCGGCCAGCATTGAGGGTCTTCACCTTTTCGGCATCCACATCGATTCCGGTCACCCGCAATCCAGAACGTGCGAACTCCACAGCCAGCGGAAGCCCCACGTAGCCCAGTCCCAGGATGCTGATGTGTGCCGTGCGATCCGCAATGCGCCTGAGAAGAACGGGTTGATCATCGACTGCTGTCATACTGACACCTCAAGAAACTGTGAAATGCTCTGTGGCTGATCGCTGGAACTTTGATGCAGAATAACAACATGGAGGGGTACAAAATTCTCGGTGGAAATCTCTATGTCACCTCATCCACGAGATAGATAGCCTGATGTCAAACGACCGCCCGGCCCGTATGATATCTGAAAAAAGAAAATTGTAAAGCTTAACCCGAGCAGCGGATACGCGTTGAGATCCGCATACCTCTAGGAAATCCCTCTGCCATCCATTGCAATGTCTGCACTTTTTCATTCGCTACCCAATCTCACGACTATCTCTCCCTCTGTCTCAAAACGCGGTGCCCCGTGTTCATCTGCCCCAGCACGATAGACCACCAGATGCACCCCATCGGGAGAGGTCGCTGAGGGCAGGGTGAAGACGTAATCATCGCGCACCACCTCACCGGGCAGCCAGCGACTTGTCGGGAACGCATTCCACACCGGCTGGTGATCCTGGATGAGTGGTTGTCCATCCACGTCACGAAGTGGCCCTCCGCCCCGCTGAGGACGCACCGAGATGGTGTAGTCGTCCCTCAGAGGAACTTCCGTTTGCCAATAGAGCGATAGGCGCCACCGTGGCCTATCAGACACGGGTCTCCCCGTGCTGCCGGTGAGCGGCTGGGGCAGCCATGCGGTTTCATAACCGACCACGTGCAATCCCGCACCCAGCTGCCAGGCCACCACATACGCCGAGTCCGGCAATGCATACTTTGGAGGCACTTGTGTCCATATCAACTCCGCACCAGCAGCGTAGCGACGTCGCTCGGCCAGGCAATCGGGCTGTGCCGCGACAGCCTGTCGCGTGAGATAAATGACCTCAGGCAGTTGCCCTTCCAATTCAGCGGGCAGCTGGCACACAGGCAGCGTTCGGAGTCCTGGGGCAACGCCCCAGATGATGGTCAGATAGCTGAGCGCCAGCCACTCTTCATGCCGTGCCAGGATCACAGCATCCGCAGGGGGTGCATCCGCCAGAATCGCCCAGCCTGGATCAAGCCCGGTGTCATCCGATCGCCAGCTCTGATCGGCGCGCGGCCAGCTCATAGCGAAACGGTAAGTGGTCAATCCCAGCAGCACAATCACCACCAACATCTGTAGTCCAGCTTTTGTAGGAGATACACGAGGAAGCGTTGATACTCTATCCAACAGGGCGCCCATCCCAGCAGCAAAACCCAGCGCCACCAACGGGTAGGCAGGCATGACAACCTGATACCAATTGCCAAAGCGATCCACCCAGCAGAAGAGGGCATACAGAAACAAGGTGCCGCCGAGGAACAAGGCACGTCGGTGCCCCAGCCACCTCAGGCCCAACAGTCCGCCGAATAACACCACCGGGGTGAGCTCACCCCAGATCAGCGCAGGAAACTCATCCGTGAACATGGGGGTCAACGTCAAGCCAGGCGCCAATTCATCTCGTCCCTGGTGCGTGGTCAGGAAATCGAGAAACCAAGCGGTCGTATCCGGCCAGCTACCTTGCCCTCGCCACTCCGGATGCACCGCGCCACGCCAGTACACATAAGCATACGACAGTACAGGCAGCAGTGCCAGGCCAGCTGCTTGTCCTAACAGGCGCGGTCGGCGCAGCAGGTTGGGTTGACGGGCCAGGATGAACCACAGGAGCGGCGGCAGAATGAGCAGCACGGTCACCAGGTTGGCTAGGCATGTGCCACACAGCAACGCCAGCCACAGCAGCGCACGATCCGCCTTGACCGGATCGACCGCCAGCGCCTCTTCCCAGCGCCACGCCAGCCAGACGATCAATAGCGTCTGCAGCACCGCCGAGGTATACTGCTCCGTGGTGACACTGTAGTACCAGAAGAAATAGGTGACGGCGTAGAAGAGCGTCGTCAGCGTAGCCAACGGCCAATGACCGCGTGCTGCGCGCATACAGAGCTGATAGAGCACGATCAGGGCAAGCAGCGCCCAGAGGGTCGAGTAGCTGGACAGCCTCTGCACCGGGTTGAGCGCCCAACCAAACAACAAACCGGTCAGGCGAAACCACAACCAGCCCCCCATTGTGTAGAGCGGATAACCGGGGGCGTTGCTGGGGCGCGCCTGCACCTGGGCATACTGATGGGTGATCAGATCGCCGCCTTGTAGCTCCTCTGGACGCAGGCCGGTATCCAACGTGAGCAGATAAAGCACTCCGGCAAGCACCACCACACCCCAGCCAGCCCACCGCGCCATACGGGATGAGTGCCACAGGTCGGTTGCTGCCACGCCCGAGCGCTCCGCATCACCTACCGCCACCCACAACAGGCGGCGCAGAGAGGCTAAAACGATCCCATGGTTCACAGCTGCTTACTGATGAGAGGCAAGTACACCCCATATCCCACGGTGATGACCGCCGTGGACGCATTGTAGACCGACGTGTAGACACCATCCCCAGTGATGGCAACCGTGTTGGTGACAAGCGTGCCCGGCGTCAGCGCATCGCTCAGCACGGCCAGCACATGGATCGTCCCACCTCCGCCCTGTGCCAGATCGGCAACCTGCCAGGTATAGCTGAAGCTCCCCGTCGGCGTGACTGCGGCACCGCTGCTGACATAGCTGGCATCGCTGAAAGTGGCCGGGATCGCCAGATAATCGCTGATCACCACGTTCTGCGCCAGGGTGGGGCTGTCGTTGGTGAAGATAAGCGTATAGGTGACCGTGCGCCCAGGCGCAACCACGGTAGGAGTCGCTGTCTTGCTGATCATCAGCCCACCCCATCCGATGCGTGCCACGAAGGCGTCCGTCGTCCCCGAACGGCTGGCGTCCAATGCTTGCACGGTTGGGAAATCGCCGGAATATGTCTGACCAGTCACGTAGATGTCACCTGTCGCATCCACTGCCACACCATATGCGGCGTCAGTTTCACCGCCACCCAGGTAGGTGGACAGGCCCAGGGTATACGCCGTGGTGATGTTGACCAGCTGGGTGACAAAGGCATCGGTTGCGCCGCGCAAGCTGCCCTGCAACGCGTAGCGAGTGGGGAAGTTCTTGGAGAAGGTCTGCCCGACAATCACTGGAACGTCATTGCCGTCCAGCGTCAGGCCATACCCCACATCGTTACTGCTGCCGCCCAAGAAGGTGGAGTAGGCAAAGGTGTACACACCTCCGGCATCCACAATGTAGGTCAGGAAGGCATCCCCTCCCACACCGATCGAGGCACCGCCGCCGTACGCGGGTTGCACTGCATCCGGGGTACGGGGAAAATCGGTAGACCCTGTATGACCGGTTACCCAGGCATTGCCACTGCTGTCCACCGCAATGCCACGCCCGGCATCCACAAACGTGCCGCCTAAGTAGGTGGAGTAAGCATAGGTGTAGCTGCCGCTGGTGGTGATCTGGACCACAAACCCATCCGGATAGGTGATGGCCGCGGTCGCTTCCAGTTCCGCGCTGGGCAGATGCAACCCCGCCACGCCCCAGACCGGCTGCGGCGCGTTGTGCAGCGGGAAATCCGACGAACCGGTCTCACCTGTTACGAAGATGCTGTCGCCGGCCGGGTCCACGGCGACCGCCCAGGCACGATCGGCGCCTCTGCCGCCCAAATAGCTAGAATAGGTGAAGGTGTAACCGCCGCTATTGGCGATCCGGGTGACGAAGGCATCTGTGCAAGGCGGCGAAGGTGCCCCACCGCAGGTCGGCTGGATCGCTGTCGAGGTGGTGAACAGGTCGCTCGAAGTGGTCTCGCCGACGACTACGGCATCGCCAGCGCTGTCCAACGCCACGGCATATCCCCTATCAACTCCAATGCCACCCAGGTAGGTGGAATAGGCGAACGTGACTGCCCCGCTCTGCGTGATAAGACGTGTCACAAAGGCATCAGGGACCCATTTGCTGATCGTTTGAGGTGCGTTGAAGGTGGGGAAATCACCCGAAGCGGTCTCGCCTACGATGGTCACTGCACTGCCTGTAGTATCCACCGCAATGCCATGCGCGATGTCGGAAGCACTGCCCCCTAAGTAAGTGGAAAAGCCGTAAGTGTACACCTCGCCCACGCGTACTAGCTGGGTCACAAAGGCGTCCGAACCTCCACGGCGCTGTACCTGGATGGCGGTATGGGCAGGAAAGTCATTCGAGCTGGTGTTTCCCACGATGTACACATTGCCGGCACCATCCACCGCGATAGCATTGCCTGATTCATCCTGGCCGCCGCCCAGGAAACTGACATAGCGCAGCACGGGATCAATCACCAGCGGCCATCTCGAGTTATGCCCGCGCACCTCGAAGCGCACCAAAGCAGGCAGGCGCATCGTGAAGAAGGGTGTCCGCAGCGGGGACATAAGCAACACATAACGCGCCGTCACCTTTTGACGCACGCCCTCGATTTCCTGGTATGCCAACGGCGCCGCCTCAACCAGCTCTCCATCCGTCGTGCGTAAGGACAGCGATCCATCTAGCAGCACACGAACGCTCTCAACGCCGTAGTACACCAGATGGATCACCCGGGGATGGATGCCTGGCGCCAGCCGAAACTCACTCTTGAGTCGACCATGAGACCCACTGTAGATCAAATCCACTCCTGGGTAGAGATTGCGGTATGCGAGGGCAGCATAAGTGGGGACATCCACTTGCCAGCCCATCGGATCATCGCCAAGGAAGAAGTTGACACTGCCCGGCAACGGCGTTACGCCTTCCATATGGGGATGTGCCCGTGCACCTGGAAAGGCCAGACTCACATACGTCGCAGTTCCCTCTTTCCCGGCCATGCGGAAAATCACCTGGCGAGGTGTGAAGTACAGGATGTGTCCTGCCCCTGGCACTGCAAATCGGACAGATTCTGCCCACTGGCCACGATTGACAATAAACCGCAGAGGCAAATTCGCGAGGGCATCTCCCTCGGGAACGTCGCCGTACATCCCTACGTGCGGGAGCGGGACAAGCGCGGGCAATGTGGGCACCCGAGATATGCTGGTAATCCGGGCCAGCACAGGAGCGGTCATAGCCAGGCCCAGCAAAGACGCCAGGGCCATCACGGTGAACAACCGCACGAGGCGGACATAGACGAATCGATGCGCATCTGCACTCTGGGGGTCAGGATTTGCCTTCATCGCATCTCTCCCTCCTGGGCGGCATCCGCCAAATGAACGGCAATGGGGTAAAGTGCTATTTATGTCACATCCTATTATACCACAGATCGGCAACAATGAGCGGTACTCGCGCCAGGAGGATCAGAACTTTTTACCTCCTACAGCGCTGTGGCCAGCGGAAGCTGCGTCGCGCACACCGGTGCGTCGATCCGCGCACGGGGCGTGGGAGGTGGAGACGCCCTTCCGCCTCATCCAGATGGACGTGCAGGACATCCACGCCAAGGCGAGTCTGGGCACGCAGCCTACCACTCACCTGCGGCGGCATCATCGGCCGCGCTATCAATGGATGGCGTGCGCTGGGCGCACCCGTCTGCGCTTTCTGGCCTTCCGCCAGCACCTGAACCGCACGTGTGGCCTGGCCTTCCTGCTCCTGGTGTTGCGGTGGCTGCGGGCCTCTGGGGTGGAGTCCCCGCTGACCTTCCAGACCGACCGGGGGCAGGAGTTTGGGGGCGACAGCCCGCAGCCCGTGGCGGGACGGAGCCGTCGCTTCCTGCAACTCCTGGGCGGTGAACGGCGGCGTTACCCCCTGGTGCGTAAGGGGCAACGGCCGGGTGGAACGCCGTCATCACACCGACGGTGAGGCGTTCTATTGCCCCTATCTGCTTCAGGCGCAGAGTGTGCGGCAATTCCTGGCGCTCAACGCCCGTTGGGTGTATGGCTACAATGGGCTGCGTCTGCACACGGAGGCGGGGACGGAGAACCAACCGCCGCTGGCAGTGTTGCGGTGTTTGGGCTATCGCGGGGATGAGGGGATTGTCCTTTTCCCGCCGGTGTTGTTGGATGGCATTGCGGCCGATCGACTCCTCATCTGTGACCCAGAGGCCGGTAACGAGCTATTGGCCTATTACAGCACGACGAGGTGGACGGCAATCTCACACCTCTTCTTGAGTAGTTGGGCATGACCTTGCTGTGCTTTCGGACCCAAAGATAAGCTGGACCTACAGGGTTTCAAAATGGATGCAGAAAGAATGGCAACCGAGTTAGCAGCAGCCACTGACCTAAAGGAGCTGGCAATCGAGTGCTTGCATACTCGTGGAATCGAATGGGTGTCCTCACAGTGGTCAGGACCTCTGTCGTTACCGCCCAAGAGGAGGGGTCCGGAACACCCCGCGATTGACCAAGCTCTGCACGCGATTCCCGACGAGAATGGGGCCGAGTTAAGCTTTCAATCGTTCAGCGCGGATTTGTCCAACTGGGTGAATAGGCATAACGGTACGCTTTCTTAAACTCGCTCCTGGTTTGAAATGTATTCAATGCGCCCGCAAGGTTGCGAGACTTGGAAAACCTGTGTTATGATGGAATTGGATAAATGCCTCGGCGTTGTTTGCGCAGTCCACTTCGTGGCCAGAGTGAAGTGTCGCTCTGACGGACGAGAGGACAGCGGAGCTCGCTGGCGAACGTGGAACCCTGGAGTTTTCTGTTTGGCAAGTGTTAAAGGAAAAGCGACCGTGGCCAATCGACAGCCAATCTTTCAGCAGTCTGTCAGGGAGCAATAGGCAACAACGCAGCAAAACTGCATTGGAAACTTATTAAAACATGTGTGACACTGTGTGCCCCGGTAGCTCAAGCGGACAGAGCAACGGCCTTCTAAGCCGTGTGCTGTGGGTTCGAGTCCCACCCGGGGCGTTGACATACAATTTGTTGCGCTTCTCGTCACTTTGTACCACAAGATTTTGTGGTATCCGCCCCCCTCCCTGCCCTGACAGCAATTTGACAGCAACGGGAGGGAGGTATGAAGCGCAGCAATGGCGAGGGGTCAATTTATCGGCGCAGTAGTGATAACCGTTGGTGTGCCAGCCTGATGGTGGACGGTAAGCGTCGCACTGTCTACGGGCGAACACGCTCGGAAGTGGCCAGCAAGCTCAGGCAGTTGCAGGAGCAGGCACACCTAGGGGGTATGCTGTCCGACCCTGGCAAGCGCACAGTGGCCGACCTGCTGAACGCCTGGCTGGAGATGGCGACGCCCAGCCTGAAACCCCGCACTTTAGAAACCTACCGCCAACTGTGCAGGGTGCACATCCTGCCAGCGGTGGGTCACCTGCGGTTATCGCACCTCACCCCTGTCGTGATACAGCGGCTCATCCTGCCGTTGCAAAAAGCGGGCAAGACCCGAACGGCGCAGAAGGTCTATCGGGTGCTACATCGTGCCTGCGTATTGGCTGTCTTGTGGGGGTGGCTGCCCACTAACCCCTGCGACCGTATGGTGAAGCCAAAGCATACATATGCTCAGCGAGCACTGTGGACGCAAGACGAGTTGCGCCGCTTCTTGGACGGAGCGAAAAGCCACCCGCTTTATCCGCTATATTTACTCTTGATTGCCTCTGGGCTGCGCCTGGGCGAGGCGTTGGCGCTGCGGTGGGGCGACCTGGACGTTGTAACCCGACAGCTACGGGTAAGCCGCAATGTCCAGCGGGTCGGCAGCGAATGGGTCTTCTCCGCCCCTAAGACGCCCAGCGGTGTGCGCACTATCACGTTGCCCGATGAGGTGGTGGCTATCCTGCGACAGCACAGGGTGCGGCAGGTCGAGCAATTGGGTGCAGGCTGGCGACCTGATGAGCTGATGTTCGCCAATCACCAAGGTGACCCTCTAAACCCTAGTGTGGTAGGACGCACCCTAAAGCGCCTGTGCCAGCACATCGGGGTGACGGTCGTGACACCGCACAGCCTCCGCCATCTCCACGCCAGTTTGCTCATCAGCGCAGGGCTGCCCATCACGGATGTGAGCCGACAGCTGGGCCACGCAAACGCCAATATCACGTTAGGGGTCTATGCGCACTACGTGGACAGGGTCGCAGGGAAAGATGCGGCTGCCACGGCGATCGCTGAGGCGCTACAGGTGGGGCGTTAGGACGAGCGCAGGGCAACAACACAACGGGATTGTGAAGGAAATCACTAAGGAAAAATGAGCCTTTAGTGTTTGCACAAACGGCAAATGGTGGTAAACTCGCCAAGTAAAAAGTGTGGGTGCGACGGTTGCCAGCCATGGCGCACCCACAATACAGTGGCAGCCCCTTTTCCAGCTGGGCTATTGCCATTATATCAAATGTTTGACACCTTGTCAAGGGGCCCGGCTGGAAAAGGCCGGGCCTTTTTGATTCGAACATTTAGGAGGTGACACGCCATGGAGCAGCAAACGAATCCGATGAGCAAACCAGTCGTAACGGTCTCTGTAAAGATCGATATCCCGACTTACCAGGCCATCGTCGAGCTCGCTCGCCAGAGAAACGAAAGGCGGCTAAGCCGTGTCTTGCGTGCTCTGGTCAGCTCGGGCTTGGGCGCAGTACAGCGTCAAATGGAGGTGCAGCCATGCGATGGCGAACAATGAAATGGCCCGCCCCTGTGGCGCAGATGGGACGGGCAGGCGAGGAAAATACGAGCACGACAGGCGCTAGTGCTCGACCGTATCATACACCCGAGCTATTAGCCCTGCAAGTCCACAAACGAGCCCGCTGGTGCACAATTGCCAAGGTTGTGCCTCTGGACGGCGAGCTTGTCCTAGCCGTGGTTTGGCGCAACCAGCGGGGCACGCAGAGGGTCGTCAGCCTGCCGCAGGTGGTGCTGGACTACGCCCGTCGGCTTGGTGTGCGGCGCTTCTGTCTCAGGGATGACCGCTACAGGCGGATGGGGGTGTGCAGCCTTGACACCTTCGACCGTGGTCGGCTGGGGGCTGACGGGGAGCGCTACGTCCCGCTGACCTGGCTCACGCCCTGCCAGTGGCGGGAGTGGCCATTCGCCAAAACCGTGGTGCGTCTTGGTGACACGCAGCCGACCGCTGAGGCAAAACAACTAGTGCTTCCATTCGAGGTGTGACGATGGACGTGAGCGATGACGACCTGATGACACCCTTCACGCCAGTATCGCACGCTCTAATCAAACAGGGTTTCACGCTGATCGAGGCGACAGTATTCGGTGAGGTTTATCGCTACACGCAGATGAGCGGTCGGCGTTGCTATGCCAGCCAGGGCAGAATTGCCCAAAACTTGGGGCTTTCGGTTGCCACGGTAAAAAGGGCCTTGCGACGCCTTAAAAAGGCGGGGCTGATTGTCGATTCCACGCCGGGCTTGCGGAACGTCCCGCATACCTACGTGTTGGCAGGGCAAAGGGATAGTGCGGCAGAAACTAAGGCGGCGCAGATATATCGTGCGCTAGTTGGGCGCAAGGTGTCACCCGCCACCAGGGAATTCATCCGCAATGTGGCCAGTGAAGACAATTTTGATTTAAGTGTTTGGGAAGCGACCATCCGGGAATGGGTTGCCCATGGTTTTAATCCGACCAACATTATGGGCATAACTGACCTATATCACCAAAAGCGGCAAATAGGAGCGCAATTTGACCAGGCGACTCATAGCTCAGAAAGAGCTATGAAAGAGGTGGGTGGTAGCTCAGAAAGACCTACCGGTAGCTCAGAAAGACCTACCGGTAGCTCAGAAAGACCTACCCTTTCATGGGTCACAGTGACCCATGAAAAGAATAAAAGACAATATAGAAGACAAGATAGGGAGACAACGCAAGCGCCGACGCCGCCGCACGACCCTTCCCCAAAAGAGCCTGATGGGGTATGTTTACAGTGGGATGACATTAAAGACCTTGGAACGCCCGAACTGCTGGAGGTTTTGGGCGGCAATAATGCCCTAGTCAAAAAGGTGATACAACGGTATCCCGAGGGTCAAATTCGTGACCTGGCTCGTCAGGCGGTGGTGAATGGCGAAGACCGCCCCTTTGGACGGACGCTATATCGACTGATGATGACTAAAGAAACTTTAACGGCGGACAACGGACGTGACACCTGATCGTCCTTGGAAGGCTGCAGGCAAGAAGTGCGGACGATGCGGGCTTTTAGCCAGTTGATGCAAGCACACGGTGTTAGTCGGGTGCGAAGGAGTAGTGGCGTGTATTTCGAAGGCATCAGTGTAGGATAGTGAAGGCAAACCGCCTTTTTTGGAAAAATTCCCCATGGAGGGCGATCCATGGCGGACTTTTCGAAAAGTGGCTTTTTGCCTTCATCATCCTTCACGAAACGCCTTGGGCACAGAGGGCTATGTATGGAGGGGGAGCAAGAACCGTGCCAAACGAAGCTTGGAAACGAACAGAACGAGCCGTTGCTAAGCGCCTTGGCGGCCAGCGGGTCGGCAACACAGGCAGGGCCACGGCGGATGTGTTGACGCTCTGGCTGGCAATTGAAGTAAAATCAAAGCGAAAACTGCCGGCTTGGCTGTCGGCGGCGCTTGGGCAAGCCAGGGCGGCGGCCGGCGATACACGCCTGGGTGTTGTCGTGTTGCACCAGCACGGGGAACGACATAGCGATGATATCGTGCTGATGCGGCTGGCCGATTTCGAAGACTGGTTTGGTGAAATTGCGGCACAAATCAGTACGGATGACGAGGAAGCAGGCGCTGGCCTTGGCAGTGCTGGCGCTTGAGTATTGTGCAGACTCACCAAACGAGCCCGAAACACTGACCGAGCTGAGGGCGGCGGCAAAGCTGTTGCGGCAGTGGCTTGAACTGTCACGACCACCTGACCAACGGGAGCGCCCTCCAGCGCTAAAGTCGAATTTTCAGATGGTGGACCGTTAGTGAACACATTTGACTTGAACAATTACGGAAAAAGCGACAAAAAGGGAGCACGGTTTTAACCGTAAACAATCGGATTGGGAGGTGTGACATGTATCTGCGTGATGAAAATGGGCGTTTTGTACCAGGGACTCAGGGTGGGCCTGGCCGACCTCGGCGGGCGGTTGAAAGTGACTACCTGCGTGCGCTGTCTGACGCTTGTCCCCCTGAGGTGTGGGCGGAGATTTGCCAACGGGCGGTCGAGACCGCTAGACGGGGCGACCCGATAGCCCGAGCCTGGCTCAGCCGCTACCTGCTGGCAGGGGCGACATTGTCCCAAACCTTAACTGCCGAAGAACGGATGACACTTATCACGGAGATAACGTAGAGCCCCTCCTACCTGTGAGGGCAAAAAAGCCAATCCAAAACGTTTTGGATGGCGAAACATCCGCTTTTTGGCAATTACAGGGCTTTAATGCTGTTTTAATGTTGCGGTGTTAGGCTGAAAACAGGTTTGCCCTGGCACTGCTTACACAGTCCAGGGCGGCCGCTGGTGGACACAGCACCAGGCGGTGGAGATAGTGTAATACGTGCCGCCAAGGGTGCAAGTCACCTTCTGGCGGTTTTCTGTTTTGTGGCTGACAGCAATTTGACAGCAATTTGCCCACATTCCTTTAGCGCTCGAGCGGGGCAATGGAGGGGTGCACCACACAATATCTTGTGGTATGGGGCGATTAAAGCACAACATATAGTGTGGGTGGCGCTCAAACGGGGGGCTTGGGCAACCTTCTAAGCCGTGTGCTGTGGGTTCGAGTCCCACCCGGGGCGTTGACATACAATTTGTTGCGCTTCTCGTCACTTTGTACCACAAGATTTTGTGGTCCTTCTAATCCCTGAGCGGTGCCCCCAGTACTGCCACTTTACAACCACTTCCAATGACATCAATGGGATGCTCCCCGCTTTTCGGCATAGAAGTTTTAAGTGACTCGGTATGTCCGATGCATTCCGTGAGAAGTGCATACCCTGATCAGGCCGAGCAAAAGCATCGCAGATGTGTCAGTGGGATGCCTTGCCCTTGAAGGTTCATCCCATTTGCGCCGATGGCATGCACTGGCCGCTTTCCGATCAGCCAGTGCATGCCGCTGGACGCTGTACTAACGGCAACTATGTAGCACTCATGCGGGGACGGAACTTGTAACCGTAGCTGATGACACCTGCGCGACTTTCATCCTGTAATTTGCGCGTGACCATCTCGACCGGCTGCCCAATGGCCACTTGATCCGGCTCTACATCCGTCAATTGAGCCGTCACGATAGGCCCTTCCTCGAGTTTTACCAGCGCAACAGTGTAGGGTGCATATTCCTCGAAGCCGGCCGGCGGATTGAACACCGTGGTGAAGGAATAGATTTCGCCACGTCCGCTGAAGCGGAAAGCATGCTGCGCCTCACGCGCACAGTCCGGACACACGTCACGTGGTGGAAAGATCTTCTTGCCACACGTGTGGCATACCTCACCGATCAACGCCAATCGCTGATTGCGCAAGCGCCAAGTGCCAGGAATTCCCATGTTGTCTCATACCTCCAAATTTTCTAGTAATATACCTTTTTGGGTAATATATCAAATTTCAGTGCCTGTGCTGATCTCGAAGGACGAAAATAAAGCAACGCTATTCCTCAGCCTCCAAAATATGGGTGATGATCGTTGCACCACTACCACCGATATTCTGTGCCATCGCCAGACGGGCGTCAGGAATCTGACATGCTCCGGCCTCGCCCCGAAGTTGGAGCACTGCCTCGACGATCTGGTAAACCCCTGTAGCCCCCACCGGATGACCACGGGCCTTCAATCCTCCCATAGTGCAGATGGGAATGCGACCGCCCGGCCGGATTTCCCCTTCCGCCGCCAGCCGCCAGCCCTTGCCTCGCTCGGCAAAGCCACACGCCTCCAGACTCAATGCACTCATAATGGTGAAGGCGTCGTGCAACTCGAACAGATCGATGTCTTGGGGTGTTACGCCGGCCTGAGCATAGGCACGCCGCGCTGAATCCTCAGCCGCCTGAAGCCAGAGCGGATCACGACGGTCGTGGATGCTGAGGCAGTCGGTCGCCAATGCACTCCCTACAATGTGCACTGGCTTCCCCTTGAAGGCATGGGCCTGTTCGGTAGGACAAAGCACCACCGCAGCAGCGCCATCTGCCATAGGGGACGAGTCTAGCAGATTGATCGGGTCGCAGATCATATCCGCGTGCTTGAAATCCTCCAGCGTGATGGGTCTGCGAAACATGGCATAGGGGTTGCCCACTGCATTGGCATGGGCGTTGATGGAGAAACCAGCAAAATCCTCATGGCGTACCCCATATTCGTGCATGTAGCGACGCATCAGCAACGCGTTAAGTCCCACGAAGGTGATGCCATGCGCCAGTTCATACTCCGCATCGGCCGCCTGGGCCAGCGCAGCAGTGAGCTTGCCACCCACATCGTCGGTCATCTTCTCAACGCCCACACAGATGATCAGGTCGTGAACGCCGCTGGCAACGGCCAAATAGCCCATCCGCACTGCCGCCGCGCCCGATCCACATGCCGCTTCGATCTTGACTGCCTCGATGCCACGCAGCCCACAGAAGTCCGCGATCAACGCGCCCAGGTGGGATTGATTGCTGATCTCTCCCGAAAGCATGTTTCCCACGTACATCGCATGCGCGCCTTCGACACCAGCATCTTGCATCGCAGCCGATACAGCCTCATAAGCCAGATGGCGCAAACTGCGATCCCAATGTTCCCCTACCGGCGTCTGTCCCACACCGATAATGCTCACCCCACGCATCTATCCTATCCCCAAGCGTCGATCTTCCGATATTTGACACTTCTCATCTCAGCGGCGGCTTTGCCCCATCTTCACTCTGTGAGCAATTTGCGACGATAACGCGCGTAGAGCGCATAGTCGATCACCACACGACGGGCTATGTAGGCGCGCGTGGTTGTAGCGAGCCGTTGGCGTGCCGGGAGCTGCTCGGTAGTGCGCAGGATAAAGGCATCGCTGCCAGCTCCGGAGCCAAACGAGACCACCAGGATCCGCTCGTCGGGTTGCGCTTCGTCCAGGACCGCTGCCAACCCCAACAGTGCAGCGCCTGCATAGGTGTTGCCTATTTCCAGAGCAAGCAATCCGGTTTTCCACTGTTCCGGTCGGAAACCCAACCTGCGGGCAGCACGTTCGGGAAATTTAGCGTTTGGCTGATGCAGGACAAGATGACGAAAATGCTCCGCCTTGTGACCGGTACGCTCCATGAGTGCCTGTGCAGCTGAAAGTACATGGTGAAAATAGCCCGGTTCCCCGGTGAAACGCTGGGCATGGCTGGGATAGTGCATATAAGGTCGTCGCCAGAAATCGGGTGTGTCGGTCACATAGGAGAGGCTTTCCTCAAACACAGCCAAGCTCTCCTCGGCGGAACCGAGCAGGTAGGCAGCACCACCCGCCGCAGCCGTGTACTCCAGTGCATCGCCGGGACGCCCTTGAGCTGTGTCCGCTCCCACAGCCAATGCATACTTGACCATGCCACTGGCGACCAGGCCAATGCCAGCCTGGATCGCCTCGGTGCCGGCTTTGCAGGCGAACTGCAGGTCGGCAGCCAACGTATAAGGTGTCGCACCAATCGCTTCCGCTATGATGGTGCCAGTCGGCTTGACCGCATAAGGATGGCTTTCGCTGCCCACCCATACTGCTCCGATCTCTTGAGGGTCAATGCCAGCACGCGCCAACGCGTTGCGGGTCGCCTCCAGCGCAATCGTGAGCGTGTCCTCGTCCAGTCCGGGGACCGCTTTTTCACGCACCGGTGGCTCACCTTTCTCTCCCCAGACGCGTGCGATCTCGCCGGCTGGCAGACGATAACGTGGTATATAGGCGCCGTAACCGACAATCCCTACCGATCTCAGCGGTTTCATCTCCCTTCCTCGGCGAGCAGCTGTTGCCGCGCATGCAGCCGCATATGCCCGCGCTGGATTCCCTCCGTAGCCAGCGCGCGCAATGCCGCCAGGTTCTGAGCCAGCCCCACCGCGGCAATAATCTCCGCCAGCTCTTGGGCGTTGTTGGCTCCAAGGATCTTGAGCGCGACTTGCGCGGTGGGATGTGAACGTGCCGTACCACCCACGATACCCACGGCCATCGGCATCTCAAGCGTCCCGACCAGGTCACCGTCGGGTGTCTCCTCCCAGTGCGACAGAGCGGTGTAACGTCCAGTACGCGCCGCATAGGCATGGGCGCCCGCCTCGACGGCACGCCAATCATTCCCCGTCGCGATAACCACCGCATCCACGCCGTTCATGATACCCTTGTTGTGCGTGGCAGCACGGTATGGATCAACCACAGCCAGGGCACTCGCCTCCACAATGCGACGCACGACTTGCTGGCCGGGGTAGAAATGCCCGTCTGAGGTGAAAGTCAACGCCTCGGCAGGCACAGTACACTGCACACGCACCAGCCGGCGTTCTGCCAGGTTGCTCAGGATGCGCAGCACCACACGTCCCCCTGTAATTTCCTCGACACGCGGTGCCAGCGCCTCACACATCGTGTTGACCGCATTGGCGCCCATCGCATCGCGCGTATCGTAGATCACGTGTACCACCAGCATGCCGCCTACCGGGCTTTGTTCGACCAAACGCACCTCCAGTGTGCGCGCGCCGCCGCCCAAGTTGACCAACACAGGGTCACAGCGATTGGCAAGCGCCAACAGCTCTTCCGCATGTACCAACAGGTCGAAACGGGCTTTGTGCAGATTGGGCACATCGAGCACTTGGATCTGCCCGATCATTTCTGGGGCGGTGGACACCGCCTTGAAGCCTCCCCCGACACGTGCCAATTTGGCGGCGAAGCTGGCTCCGGCGACCACGCTGGGTTCCTCGACCACCATTGGGATCAGCACATCCCGTCCGTTGATCAGAAAATTGGTGGCAATTCCCAACGGCAGGCCATACACACCGATCACATTCTCGATCATATGGTCAGCTATGCGCAGGGAAAGTCCCCCGCACTGCAGTACCTCACGCTCTTGGGGGGTCAATGCAGCTCTTTCTGCTACGATGGCAAGCCGTTCCGCGACGTTGTGTTTATAGAAATCCGGTATCCGTGAGCTTTGTGTCTCTGACATCACTAAAATGCGCGAAAAAAGCAGCCGGTCTGGCTGCCTGATCAACTTTTCCTTAATCAAAATACCACAAATCAGCTGTCAAAAACTATCAAGTTGCTCTCATACTCTATCGCGCTTGCCCACTGTCGCCAGGTAAATCACAAATTGCTCTGCACCGTCCAGACCTATCAAGGCGTTCATCGCCTCATCGTTAAAAGCAGCAATGGCACAGACGCCACAGTCCACCGCCGCAGCGGCCAGATAGAGGTTTTGACATACGTGGCCTGCGTCCAGGTGGAGATAGCGGTAGCCGCGTTCACTGTAACGCCACGTCATGCGATAGACCACGGCGCTCCAGATGAAGGTGACAGCGCTCTGCTTGACGAACTGCTGATTCCAGCACGCTTCTGTGATCTTATCGCTCAGCATCGGGTCGAGATCGAGCTGCAGCAACTTGTGCTCGAGTGCTAGGAAACGGTAAAGTCCGCGCGGCAGTTCGGCGACGCGATTGACGAGCAAGTAGGTTTCAAAGGCATGGCGAGCGCCCGCCGACGGCACGGTGCGTAAAGTGACCTGTCGGCCGCTCACCTCCTTAACCCCCTGCGTACACCAAAGCAGAAAGGAGAGTTCCTCCAGAGATAGAGGCGTCGGAGCATAGTGACGCACGCTGCGCCGCGTCTCGATCGCTTCACGAAGACTCACCGATCGTACCTCGACAGCCGCAGGAGTGGGCAACGGGATGACCGGCAAAGTGGGATCGTATACCAGCTGCAAAGGGGGCTGAGGCAACCCTCTGCTCTGATCCGATGGTTCAAGGTAACGATAGTAGGTCTGCACCATAAACTGGTGACCGATGCCGGGTGTCAATTTCAGAACCTCCTTTCATTATGAGGGGAGATGTCCCTGTCGATCCACATTTTGAGCATGGCGCACACTGCTTCAATCGGGCAGCGACTGCGTTGGAATCTGAGCAAACAAGGGATTTGTCCGGTCACGCGCTGAGACAAGCGGTTCTTTGTCCTGAAGCCCCCAATCTAAGCACAGTTCGGGATCATTCCAGGCCAGTCCATATTCGTCGCTCGCATCATAATAGCGATTGACCAGGTAGGTGAGGATCACATCACTGAGGGCCAGGAAGCCATGGGCTACACCACGAGGAAGCAGAAGCCCCGTATGAATGTGACCAGAGAGATCCACAATTTGGGTTGCGCGATACGTGGGAGAGCTGCGGCGCAAATCCACCAGTCCCGCGCGGATCGTCCCCTGGACAACATACCAGTAGTCGGTCTGATACAGGTGGTAGTGCAGCCCGCGCAGTACACCGGCGCGGCTGTGACTGCAGTTCGTCTGGACGACCTCCCAAGACTGGTCGGGGAACCATTCCTTGCGAAAGGTTTCAATAAACATTCCACGCGCATCGGAGAAGGTATGCAAATGCACAAATCGAACTCCGCGAATGTGGGGCGACTCGACGATTTCGACCATAGAACCTCTCACTGGCGATGATGCTCTAATATAGCACGTAAGAGGGGGCACGACAATTAGAGACACGGGTTGGAGACGCGCACTTTGGCAGTGAAATCCGCTTGGGTATTGCACTGGAATCAAAACAGCTGTATATTAGACATAAGATGCCCACACGCCGTGGAGCGGAGAAAAATGGAACACGAACAGAATCCACGCCAACTGCTGAAACGGGCTGTTCAAGCGGCGGCAACAGGTGATCGAAGCCAGGCTTATCTTCTGCTACGCCAAGTGATTATGAACGACCCGACGAACGAGACAGCATGGTTATGGTTGGTGGCGATCGCTGAAAATCCGCGCGAGGCTCGCATTGCATTGCGCCAAGTGGAGCAACTCAACCCGAACCATCCCAAACTCCCTGAGGCAAGACAATGGTTAGAGAGCCGCCTGTCCGCTGCTCCGGTCATCCCTGCCACCCGTCCATCATCTGCCGAGGTCACCAGCGCGCCGGCAGAGCCAGTGCGTACCTATGATGATCCATCGGCACAACACCCTCTTCCGTCCGCTCCGGATGGGCGCAGAGAAGAAACATCCGAGATGCTCGAAGAGGCAGACACAGCGCCTCAGGAGGCGCTCGCAAGGCCCGAAGTTGCCAAGCGGCAACGTCCTTGGCCGAGGTGGGTCACCATCCTGCTGATCTTAGCCTTGATCATCGCACTCTTTCTATTGGCCTTCGCGGTGTGGCTGCGCTCTAGCACTGCAAGGTCTGCTCCTGTGGCGGCACCTGAGCAAGATACACAAATAAGCGCTTTGCGGACAACGTTGAACGTGGCACTGAGCGAAGCGCGCTGGGTCGAGGCCATTTCTATGCTGGAGACCCTCCACCAAATCAACCCTTCCGATCCGCTCTGGCAGCATAGTGCGGCAAACGCTTACTTTCAGCTCGGTGTCATGCGGCGCAAGGAAGGCCAATTGCCGGAGGCCCTGGCAGCGTTGGATCAGGCCTTGCGCTTGGCACCCAATGAGGCTTTCGTCCTGCAGGAACGCCGTCTGTTGATGCAAATGCTAGAGGGTCTCCAACTGTATCATCGCAGTGAGTGGCGAGCTGCCATCGAGGCGTTCTCGCGTGTTTCGGCAGAGGATCCTTCATTTGCCGAGGTAGACAGTTGGCTGTACGGTGCCTACTTCAACCTGGGAGTTGCCCTGCAAAATGCCGGTCAATTGGTGGAGGCACAGCAGGCGTTCCAATCCGCGCTTTCGATACGACCGGATCAACCCGACGCGCAGCAAAAAGTGCAAGAGATTGCCGAATTGTTGCGTCCACCCACACCAATGCCTTCACCCACTCCCACCGCGACGCCACTCCCTACCGCCACGCCAACACCCAGCCCGGAGGATCAACTCATTCTGGTGGATATCTCCGAGCAGCGCATGTACGTGTATGAAAACGGTCGCTTGTTGTGGAATTGGGTTGTCTCAACAGGAGAGCCTGGAAGAGATACCGCCACCGGGCACTTTCGAGTGCTAGACAAAATCGAGGTGGCCTATGCCAGCACCTGGAACCTGGACATGCCTTACTGGCTCGGCATTTATTACTCCGGTCCTTTGGAAAACGGCATCCACGCACTTCCCATCAACCGCGCTACCGGCGTCAAGCTGTGGGAGGGATTGCTGGGCAGGCGCGTTTCATATGGATGTGTCATCCTAAGCGATGAGAACGCGCGCGCGCTCTTCGAATGGGCTCAAATCGGTACGCCAGTGGTCATCCGATGGTAGCCAGGCGGTAAAACCGTCAAGGATTCATCCCAGCACATCCGTCCCCCACAACGACATTTTTAAACGCCACCTCTCCGGCCGAGATTATTGACGAGCATCCAGATTTATCGGTCTGGTAATATCCTATTGAGGAAACTTGGGTGACCGGAGAAATTTTTTCAAAAACTTTCTGACATTTTTCTTGACAAATGTTCTCCGCCAATCTAAGGTATCATCGCATCGTGGTTCACTAACGGGAGACAAGTGACGAGAGTAGTGTTATGAGGTGGATATGGAGACAAGTATTCCGACGCTTTCGGGCAGAACATCTGGGGGGCGGGTCATCTATTTAGATCACTCGGCCTCCACACCTGTGGACGCGCGCGTATTGGAGGCGATGATGCCATTCTTTGCTGAGCACTATGGTAATCCATCTGGTATCCATGCTCAGGCACGTGCTTCGGCACAGGCATTGGACCAATCGAGGAGAGAAGTGGCAGAAATCCTGGGGTGCAAACCCAAGGAGGTTGTCTTTACCAGTTGCGGGACAGAGAGCGACAATCTGGCCATTCGGGGAGTAGCTTTTGCTGCGGCCCAGGCGGGGAAAGGCCAGCACATCATCACCAGTGCGTGTGAACATCATGCTGTTACGCATACTATTGCGCAGCTGTGCGAGCATTTTGGCTTCCAGCAGACCGTCGTGCCCGTTGACCGCTGGGGAATGGTCGATCCGGCGGATGTGAAGCGTGCGATCCGTCCTGACACCGTGTTGATCAGCATCATATATGCCAACAACGAGGTGGGCACTATCCAGCCCCTGGCCGCGATCGGTGAGATTGCCCGAGAACGTGGTATTCCTCTACACACCGATGCCGTACAGGCGGGCGGCTATCTAGATTTAAATGTGGACCACCTGAACGTGGATTTGCTTTCCCTGTCGGGGCACAAATTCTACGCGCCCAAGGGAGTGGGTCTGCTGTTCGTGCGCGAAGGAATCGCACTGTTACCGCAGCAGACTGGGGGTGGACACGAGGGAGGACGACGCGCGGGGACAGAGAACGTCCCTTATATCGTCGGTCTAGCAAAAGCGCTCAAGATGGCCCAGGATATGCGTTCCACAGAGAACGAACGCCTTGTCCGGTTGCGCGATCATCTCATCCAGAGCGTTCGAGCGACGCTGCCGGATGCCCAGCTGACCGGCCATCCGACTCAAAGATTGCCCCACCATGCCAGCTTTGTCATCCCAGGTGTGGAAGCGAATGTGCTTTTGATGCACCTCGACCTGATGGGTATCTGTGCCGCCAGCGGGAGCGCCTGTAACACGGGCGCCGCCGAACCGAGCGATGTGCTGCTTGCAATGGGCATTCCCCCACAGCTGGCTTTGGGAGCGCTGCGTTTGACTCTGGGGCGTTCTACCACGTCCGAGGACATTGAAACGGTGCTGGAAGTGTTACCCGCAGTGGTGAGGCGGCTGAGTGCGCTGCAACCGATGTAATTAGGTGGGGGGTATACAGTGGTGAAAGAGCGGGGCACTGTCGTTGTCGCTATGAGCGGCGGAGTGGACAGCTCGATGGCTGCTGCACTCCTGGTTGAACAAGGGTACACAGTGATCGGGGTTATGCTGCGCCTGTGGGCAGCGTGCAGCGCAAGGGACAATCGCTGTTGTACGCCGGACAGTATGGCAGCGGCACGTCAGGTGGCAGCCCAGTTAAACATACCCTTCTATGTGCTGGACTATCGGGAGGTGTTTCGGCATATCGTGGTGGATTACTTTGTCTCCACATATGCAGCGGGTCGTACACCTAATCCCTGCATCCTATGCAACGAGCGCATTCGCTTCGGGTTGTTGCTCAAGGAAGCTCTGGCGCTGGGTGCACAGTACCTGGCTACAGGTCACTATGCCCGTGTGCGCCGCACAGAGACAGGAGAGTACCAGCTCTTGCGAGGGAGAGATCTTACCAAGGATCAAAGTTATGTCCTTCACCGTTTGAACCAGCGGCAGCTCCAGCACGTGCTGTTTCCTCTGGGAGATCGGCTGAAGTCCGATGTGCGCCGCGCAGCTTTGCAACGCGGATTGATGGTCCATGACAGAAGCGACAGTCAAGATTTGTGTTTTGCCGGCGAAAACGGTGACTATCGCGCTTTTATTGCGCAGTATGCTCCACAGCTGTTACGTCCAGGTCCTGTGTTGGACACCAGCGGAACGCTCCTGGGCCAGCACCAAGGCCTGGCTTTTTACACGATTGGGCAGCGCAAGGGGTTGGGAATCGCGCGCGCGCAGCGCACATATGTGGTCCAGCTCGACCCGGCCCACAATGCCGTCATCGTCGGAGGTGCGGAAGAGCTGGGGCGTGATGCACTGTTTGCCAGCTCGGTCCACTACATCAGTGGGCAGCCACCTCCTTCACCTATGCGCATCACCGCGCGCATTCGCTATAAGTCTCCAGACGTCCCGGCGACGCTGACCTGCCTGGAGGGTGATCGTGCCTATGTCAAGTTCGACCGATCACTGCGTGACATCACCCCTGGTCAGGCGGTGGTGTTCTATCAAGACGAGGTTGTCCTGGGAGGCGGTTTCATCGAATAGCACTGGGCGATGCCACCAGAACTCTTGTTGATTGTGCTCTTTGGAGCAAGCTACGGGGCGCTATTTCATCTATACTATGGGCGCAAGCTACGCCAACTCTTGGCCTTCTTGTTGGCCTCTATGGTGGGCTTCGCCCTTGGACAGCTGATTGGAGAGCTCACTGGCCTTGAGGTTTTCGCTATGGGACGCCTGCACCCGGTAGAAGGAAGCTTGGGCAGTGGCATCTTGCTCTTCATTGCCAGATGGTTGAAACTGTAATAAAATTTCCACAATACATTAGGGGTTCAGCTTGTTGAGAGGAGCGACCACCATGCCCAAAAACCATACCCAGTATACCGGCGTTTTTGATGCTCCCCCAGCTCCCCACCCAACAGGCCCCAACTTGCCCGAGATGGAACGAAGTGGTGCCGCGGGTAGACGGCTACCGATGTTGGTAGCGCTGGCTTTGGCGGTGATTCTGATAGCAGGTGTCATCTTGTTCAGCGTATTCATGTTCCGCAATCCTGCCACGGCGGCCACATTGCGCGACATTTTCTTGGTGGTATTGGGCGTCCAGTCTATGATCATCGGCTTGCTGCTGATCGCGATCCTGACCGCGGTCGTCTATCTCGTTCTGAAGCTGCATGACCTGATCCATCTGGTTCAGACTGAGTTGCGTCCGATTATGCAACAAGCCGATGACACCGTGCGCACGGTGCGAAGTCGTGCCATCTTCATCAGTGACTCAGCGGTCAAGCCGGTCATCGAGGTCATGGCATGTGTGGCTGCGGTGAAGAGTATCATCCGATCATTCACTCGGTCGGAACAATGACCCCCCCAATTGGGGGATCGGGATATCCAGTTAAGGAGGGATCACATGGCAGAGCGAGAAAACGGTTTTGGTGAATTTTTCGCGGGTTTGATTGTGGGTGGCATGATCGGGGCGGTTTTGGGCTTGCTCCTAGCGCCGCAGTCGGGCCCTCAGACACGCGCGCAGATCCGCAATGTTGGACTGGAGTTAAAAGAGCGCGTGAACGAGACAATTGCCGAAGCCCAGGAGAAGGCCGAGGCGATCACGGCCGATGCACGCCGTCGTGCAGAGGAAATCATGGCCGAGGCGCGCCAACGAGCGGAGGACATCATCGCCGAGGCGAAGAAGAGAGCGGAAGAGATCCAAGAAAACCTCCCTCCCATCGTCAAAACTGAATAAACCCCATGGGGCCTGAACGTCTTAGGGGTGCGCTGTGGATGCGTCCTTGCATCGAGAGCCCACGTGTAAACACCTCTCCATAGGGCGGCGACTGTGCCAAGTTATGTGGGTCGCCTTGTCGGATTCGTGAAAACGGCCAGCATATCACCATGGACTGGCTGAGCGAGTACCTGTTCCAGCACATTGCAGCGTTCCACTTTTTCAGCGGGCTGGTATGGTTCAATATGGGGGTGGTGCTGGTCACCAGGGGACAGCGCACTGTACGGGTTCCATTAAGCCAATTAAGTCAAGCCATCCCCCTACTGGCTGCCTTTGGGGTGCTCCATGGCGCCTATGAATGGATCGAGATGTCTCAGCGCATTCGATCCCAAGTGGGCGAAGCTCTCCCAGGGCTATTTGAGGAGACTGTCCAGTCAGGCATCCTGGCCCTCTCATTCCTCGCGTTGATGGTTTTTGCCTGGAAGTTGCTTTTGCCACAGGCGATATCCGAATCCCATATCCTCCGGTGGAGGATGGGTGGGGCTCTGGCCTTGTGGATATTGAGCGTCTTGGGCGTGGCCTTAGTCGGAGCGCCGGATCTGGAAACCACGCCTCTCCGCGCGGAGGCGCTGACACGTTATGCACTGGGTATTCCGGCTGCTCTATCAGGCGCTGGTGCGCTGCTGTTCCAACAGCGTAGCTTGCGTCGAGCCGCGCAGGTACGATTGAGTCAGGATTTGGTGTGGTGCAGTGCCTTTCTAATAGTCTACGGTCTGGCAGGTCAGACATTGGGATCTGGTGCTCCCATCGAGCTCTTCCGGGGTATCCTGGCGAGCGGGTTTGCCATCTTTATGGTGCGCGCGCTACACACATTCGAGATGGAAAGTCGCCTGACTCTGGAGGAAGCGTTAGAGCGTGAGCGCCAGGTCACCGAGGAGATAGCGCGCATCAACGAAGCATTGCATCTCAAGACACGTGACCTGGCTCTGCTGCTTGACCTCTCTATGCAACTCGCTACATCTGTCACTCTGGAACATGGCCTGGAGGGTGCCCTGAGGAAGATCATTCAGAAATTGACGTTTCCAGAAGCAGGGTTGATCTCCTTGACTCGCAAAGAGGACGGCAGCGTGTATGTTGCTGCAGCGACAGGTTTCCTGGCAGAGGGACATGATGCAGAGCACTCGCTGCTCACGTGGGCCGTCGCGTTAGGCGAACGGAGCGTCAGAGCCGGTCTGGTTGTCTGTCGCCACCTTGATGGTGTCACTTTCGAGTTCCCTTCTCAGGATGCAGAACAAAGGAATGAGTGTCGTGGCCATCCGTCACCGCTGGTTGCGATCAGCTTCCCACTGGCAGTGCATCAGGAGATTATCGGAAGCATCACCCTCAGCTGGTCCACTCTGGATAGCAACACACCTCTGTCAATCGACGAGTACAACTTGATCATCGGAATTGCCCAGCAAATCGCCTTTTGCATTGAAAATGTGCGATTGCGGCAGCAAGCGCAAGAGCGCGAGCGCATGCTGAGCGATATGTTAAGCCAAGTCGTGAGCGCCCAGGAGGCGGAACGCAAACGGGTTGCCCGGGAATTGCACGACATCACTGGTCAATCCCTGACCGGAATTGCGCTCGGGCTGCGTGGGATTGAGAACACTCTGAAAGAGGACATTGCTCTGGCAGTGCGCCAGATCCGCGATCTCGAAACATTTAGCGCCAACGCTCTGAACGAATTGCGCCAACTGATCGCAGATCTACGCCCGCCACAGCTGGATGATCTGGGATTGGCAGCGGCTGTGCAATGGTACTTACATGAGTTTGAGACACGCTACGGGATTAACACGGCTTTTGTTTTTCGATCCCAGTGTGATGAGCGATTGCCCGCGGAACATGAAATCACCCTGTTCCGCATCGTGCAAGAGGCGCTGACCAATGTCGCCCGACATGCATGTGCGTCCCACGTCTGGGTTCAACTGGAAGTCACACCCACGCGAGTGAGACTGTCTGTGCAAGACGATGGCCATGGATTCGATGTCAGCCAGGTTCTTTCACGCGCCCAGCCGGCAGGCCGGTACGGCTGGGGGTTGTTGAATATTCAGGAACGCGCCACCTTGCTGGGCGGACGCTGTCATGTCATCTCGCAACCCGGTCAGGGGTGTGAAATTCTGGTGCACGTGCCTTTACCCGCGCACGCCCTGGAGATGAGTGGGAAACATGACTGAGAGATCGGATACGGAACGGATAGGCAATTGTGTCCGCTTCACGAATACGCTTACTGCTCGTGGATGACCATCAGATCGTGCGTGCCGGTCTGCGCATGTTGCTGCAGACGGAGCCCGATATGGAGATCGTGGGCGAGGCAGGAAGTGGAGATGAAGCCTTGCAGGCAGCTCAGACGTTGCATCCAGACGTCATTGTAATGGATATCGCGATGTCCGGCATGGGTGGCATTGAAGCGACCCGCCAGATCAAATCTCTGTGCCCAAGTGCCGCTATACTGGCCCTCACTATGTACGAGGATGAGCAATATTTCTTTGCAATGCTTCATGCGGGTGCATCCGGCTATGTGCCGAAGCGCGCTGCCCCGGATGAGTTGGCACAGGCCATTCGGGCAGTCAGCCGGGGTGAGGTTTTCCTTTACCCTACTTTGGCACGGGTGCTGATGCGCGAGTTCACGCAACACGCCCAAGGTTCTCGTCCGGAATTGACTCCACGTGAGCTTGAGGTTCTGGCCTTGATCGCCGAAGGCTACACCAATCGGCAGATTGCCGAGCGGTTATGCATTAGTGTCAAAACGGTCGATCGCCATCGTGAAAATATCCTTCGCAAGCTGAACTTGCACAGTCGCGTCGAGCTGGTCAAATATGCTCTGCGAAAGGGTCTGATCTCTCAGCCCTAGCAGCACCTTATACCGAAAATGGGTTATTCACCCTATGGACTTGTTCCCCCTTTCGTGTTACGCTGGACATGTAGACAGAAAGGGGGTGAAAACAATGGAGTGGTTGGCAGATACCGCGGTTATGATTGGGATGTTTTTGTTGCGACTGGGGGTGCCTCTGGCCGTCACTCTGGTCATTGCGTGGGCATTGAAGCGCTTGGACGCTCGATGGCGACGGGAGGCAGAGCTCAGACTCGCATCCTTGGGTCGGGCGATAGCTGCTCAGTGCCAGTATGCCGGGCAGACCAACCCGGTTTGTTGGGTTGCGCGTCGTCAAGTGGAAGGCAGTTTAGCGGCCGAGTGTCGTTCATGCAGCCAGTTCGCGCTGCGCAAGGTGGCGTGAGCATTCCGATCCACAATCAGGTCTGAACATAATACCCATCTACGGATAACCTTTCCAGTTCTCTGTTACCTCGTGGTGTGTGGGTGCCTGTGCGGCTACCCAGGTGGCCGGCGTTGTAGCTTATCTGATAATTCCCCTCTAGGGTTAGATACCTTGATTCTACCCAGTGTTTGCAGGTAAGCGCTGAATCTTTCCCATATCTCAGTAGAAATAGGAAGATTGGGAATTTTTTCAACCCTTCCGTTCAGAGGGTTGCATCTGGGCGTGTCGTGAGGTACAATGCGCTAGCGGGGCGATAGGAGGTTGGTGTGTGGGTACATTTTTGGGGCGGAGCGCGCTCGGTGACCGGCACGATGCATATGCTCACTATCCGAGGCCGGCACGTGTTGATCGACTGTGGTTTGATGCAAGGCAGGCGCAAGGAGGCGTTTGAGATAAACCGTAATCTGCCCTTTCAGGCAGGAGATGTGGATGCGGTGTTGCTGACCCACGCCCACATTGATCATAGTGGCAACCTGCCCTCACTCGTACGCGCCGGCTTTCGCGGGCACATCTACGCCACTTCGGCGACACGTGACCTGGCCAGCTTGATGTTGCTCGACTCGGCGCACATCCAAGAGCAAGATGTTGCCTATGTGAACAAGCGCCGTCTGCGCCAGGGCAAGCGCCCCTTCGAACCTCTCTATACGCAGACGGATGTGATGGCCGTGTTGCCTTTGTTCCGTTCTGTCGAGTATGGTTGTCCTTTCGAGGTTGTTCCGGGACTCGTCGCCCAATTCATCGATGCGGGCCACATCCTGGGGTCGGCCTCACTTGTTCTGGATGTCAACGAAAATGGGCACTCATTTCGCGTGCTGTTTAGCGGCGACATCGGACGCAAAGGTCTTCCCATTTTGCGTGACCCGCAAACGGCTGAGCAGGTAGACTTCCTCGTGATGGAGAGCACCTACGGGGATCGTCTGCACGAGACGCCCGATCAGGCCAAGGAATCGTTGTGTCAGGCGGCTGCGACGACGTACCAACGCGGTGGTAAGTTGCTCATCCCTTGCTTTGCGGTCGGGCGCACGCAGGAGATCATCTATCGGCTGAATCAGCTGTGGGAGGAGAGCCGATTGCCGCATATGGACGTGTTCGTGGACAGCCCCTTGGCGGCGAATGCTACGGAGATATTCCGTATGCATCCCGAGTGCTTCGATGAAGAGATGCTCGATCTGATGCTGCGTGAGCACGATCGTGATCCCTTTGGCTTCAGCCGGCTGCGCTATGTGCGTAGCGTGGAGGCATCTAAAGAACTGAATACACTTGCCGAGCCCGCTATCATTATTAGTGCCTCAGGCATGTGCGAAGCAGGACGCATCTTGCACCATCTCAAGAACAACATCGAAGATCCACGCACGATGATTCTGTTTGTCGGATTTCAGGCTGAGAACACCCTGGGGCGCAAGCTACTGGATGGTCAGAATCCGGTGCCCATTCTGGGAGAACACTTCCGTGTAAGAGCAGAAGTGCGCCGTGCGGATGGCTATAGCGCCCACGCCGATCAAGCCGAGCTGGTGAGCTGGGCACAACGTATCCATCGCGCCAGCTCGCTGCGCGCGATCTTTCTCGTGCACGGTGAAGAACCAAGCTGTCAAGCGTTGGCTCAGGCGCTGGGCGAACGAATCCAGGGAGCTCGTATTGAGATTCCCTACCGAGGGGACAAGGTAGAACTTGTGCCTTAAATATGCGTGATGATCACTCAAGCGACCTCTGATACCTATTACGATACGTTAGTGGAAGAGCTGGGCCAAGACCGCCCAGAAGCGGATCGGCTGCTTTTGCGCCGTGCTTTCAACGTAGCACGCCAAGCCCATCACGGGCAGCTGCGTGCCTCTGGGGAACCGTATATCACCCATTGTCTCGCCACGGCGATGATCCTGGCTGATTTGCGCATGGATACCCCCACCTTAGCCGCTGCGCTCCTGCATGACGTTGTCGAAGACACCCCATACACCCAGGCCCAGCTCGAGGCAGATTTTGGTGCGGAAATTGCCCGGCTGGTGGACGGTGTCACTAAGCTGCGGCACATTGACCATCTCAGCGGCTTGAGTGATCGCAACGTGCGCGAAGACGCACAGGCGGAGAGTCTACGCAAGATGTTCCTCGCGATGGTGGACGATGTCCGGGTGGTGCTCATCAAGCTGGCCGATCGCTTACACAATATGCGCACGTTGGGCTCGCTGGAAGAGCAGAAACGCAGACAAATCGCGCGTGAAACGCTGGAGATTTTTGCCCCGCTCGCTAATCGGCTGGGCATCTGGAAGATCAAATCGGAGCTGGAGGACCTGGCTTTCCGCTATCTTGATCCCGAGAAATACCACGAGATCACCACCTTGCTTAACGAACGCGGAGCGGACCGCGATCGATATATCGAGATGGTGATCGCTCAGGTACAACAAGAATTAGAGAAGGCGGGTATCAAAGCAGAAGTGTCCGGACGGCCCAAGCACGTCTATGGCATCTATCGCAAGATGCAACGTAAGGGGGTTGATTTCGACCAGATTTACGACGTGCGCGCTATTCGCATCATCGTCCCCTCGGTGCGGGATTGCTACGCTGCCTTAGGGGTGATCCATGGCAAGTGGAGCCCCATTCCGGGCGAGTTTGATGACTACATTGCCACACCCAAGGACAATATGTATCGTTCTCTCCACACCGCTGTGATCGGGCCAGGCGGCAAACCCTTGGAAGTGCAGATTCGCACTTATGAAATGCATCACACGGCAGAGTATGGCATTGCGGCACACTGGCGCTATAAGGAAAGCCACAAGCCCGATCCCACTTTTGACAACAAGATTGCCTGGCTGCGCCAATTGATTGAATGGCGCCAAGACCTCACCGACGCACACGAGTTCGTCAATTCGTTGAAGACAGACGTTTTCCAAGACCACGTCTATGTCTTCTCACCTAAAGGAGATATCTTCGAGCTCCCTGCCGGTTCGACCCCAATTGACTTCGCCTACCACGTGCACACAGAGGTGGGCAATCGCTGTCGTGGGGCGCGGGTAAACGGTAAGCTAGTGGGTCTGGACTATCAGCTGAAGAGCGGGGACATGGTGGAGATTCTGACCGCCAAACGCGGCGGTCCAAGCCTGGACTGGCTCAATCCCCATTTGGGCTATGTCAAAACCTCGCGGGCAATGAGCAAGATTCGCCAGTGGTTCAAGCGTCAGAATCGCGAACAGCATATTGCTCAGGGGCGCGAAGTGTTGGAGCGTGAGCTCAAACGTTTGGGATTGAGCGACATTCCCTTTGACCAGATCGCGCGCAAGTTCAATTTAGAGAAGAGCGAGGATTTGTTAGCCGCCATAGGGGCAGGCGATATCAATGCACAGCAGATCGTCGGGCGAGTCCTGGACCTGACCCGGCCCGCTCAGCTGGATCTCGGAGTACCCACCGCAGCGCCGCGTCCTGCGAAGAAACCCTCAACCGGTGTGCGTGTGCGGGGAGCGGGTGGGCTGATGACTCATTTAGCACATTGCTGCAACCCGGTGCCGGGAGACGCGATTGTGGGGTATGTCACGCGCGGGCGCGGGGTGACGATACATCGGCGTGACTGCCTGAACATATTGCGCATGAACGAAGGCGAGCGATTGATCGAGGTAGATTGGGGTGACGAGGTAACGGATACCTATCCGGTGGTGGTTCATGTGCGCGCCTATGACCGGCCAGGGCTCTTCCGTGACATCGCTGCCGTCATTGCCGAGGAATCGATCAATATGAGTGCCGCCACCCTGGCCACGCAGCCCAAAAACAACATGGCCAAGATGACCCTGACGCTCCAGATCAGCGATGTTCACCAACTTGCGCGCGTTCTGACGCGTATCGCGCGCCTGCCCAACGTGGTTGAAGCGGTGCGCCAGACACGCTAGGAGGGATTAGCGGTTCTGTTGTAGCTTGGGATCTGGGGGTGCCATGCTGGACTGCCAGAAATCCTGTACGTTCTTCTTCGCCTCTTGTAACCAAGTGGAATATGCTTCCACTTGTTTGGCGTAGAGCTGGTTTTCGTTGAGCGGATGGATGCCCCGCTCGTTCACCTTGATAATCTGCCAGCCCATAGTAGAAGTGATCGGTTGAGTATAGTAGCGCCCTGGCTCGAGAGAGAAGGCCACATTCTCGATTTCCTGGTTGTAACGCAGTGCCAATTCACCCTTCATAAACCATCCGAGATCTCCCCCATTTTCGGCGGTGACCGTGTTGGAGGAGACCTGCTGAGCAACTAAAGCGAAGTCTTCGCCTTGATTCAAACGTTCCAGTGCCAGCTTAGCTTGTTCCTCACTGGCTGCCTGGATATGGCTTACATGGACCTGCTCGGCCTCTTTAGGTGTTTGCTCGGCAAACCACTTGCGCAGTGCGTTGACTAGCAATTGGCCTTCGGTGTACTGGCGTAAGTCCATCTCAGAAACACGTGCTTGTTCACTGAGCACTTGAACATAGCGCGCATACTCCTGGTTGAATTCTTCCTCAGTGATGATATGACGGGTGGGGGTGGGTTCCGGTGTCACTTGTTCCGTTGGGGTCAGCGTTGGCATGGCTGTGATGGCCGTCGTGTTGGTTAGGGTCGCGGTGGGAGACGGTGTCGGCGTGAACAATTGAGCCGTTGCAGTCTCGGCCACCGCTGTCTGGGCGATCGCGGTTGCTTCAGTGGGGGTCAAGTACCCCAGCTGCTGAGCGAGTCGCGCACGAATCGCTTCGCGTATTTCTTCCTCGCTGACGGAGACACCCACTTCCTTAGCCTTTTGGCGTGCTAGCTCCTCCTCGATCATATCGTCAATGACCTGACGGGGCAGAATCGCACGTTGTTGTGTCAGCTGGCTACGCACCTGCTCCAGATATTGGGTTAAGAAGTCACTCTCAGGATTGGTGCTATCCAGCGCAGCAAGTTGGGCATCGATCTGGCGCTCTAAAGAGTCCAGCAGGAAACGTTCATACCGCAGGCGTGTTTGGTATTGATCCTGACGGATGATGACGTCGTTCACAATGGCCACAGGACGGGCAGGCTGAGCGATCAGGATATCGTATAGGGCAACCAAGACGATCAAAAAGACCAATCCTGCCAGGACAGCCAAGCCGATATATACGCGTTTTTGTTGCTGCCGCTGGCGTCCGCTGAGCATGATTTGTTTTTTGGTTGGACTCTTATCGGCGCGCGTTTTTTGCTTTTTCATAGCCACTTCTCGCAGCGGAACAGGGTGTGAGATCAAACGAAAAACAAAGTGACCGACATCCCAGGTATTCCACAACAACCCCGCTACCCCACCTAACGAGGCAATCGCTACCTAGGACATCGGTCAAGTGGTCTGACGCAAGTGTCCTATCTCGCCCTAGCCGCACAAGCTGACGTTACTCGCTTGAGCTCAATTGGCTGGCCGTAAAGGGCAATAAAGCGAGATGACGAGCACGTTTAATGGCGACCGCCAGCCGACGCTGATGTTTGGCACATGTCCCAGTCTTACGGCCTGACTTTATCTTGCCGTAGTTGTCCAGGTACGCCTCCAGCAGTTTCACATCCTTATAGTCAATTACTTTCATCTTATCCACACAGAATGCACAGACCAGGCGACGGGGGCGAAAGCCAGGTACACCGGGCCGCGCTCCGGGCGCTGCCACAGGTTGCTCGGATGCTTCTGGAACGGCCGCCTCCTCCGCCTCAAATTCCTCTACTTCTTCGATTTGATCTTCTTCGCCTTCCTCTAGTTCCTCGACAAAGTCATCGATCATGGGTATCTCCATTTGTTTCGGGTTTTAGATCGAGTAAATACACACCCCGTCCGATTGTCACGCCGGGGCGCATCAAAAGGGTGTTTCCTCTTCGACTCTTGTGTTATAGCCGTTGTGTCTATGCACGGGCTGATCGTCGTGAGTGCCACGATTGCCCAAAATGATCATTTCATTGGCCACCACCTCAGTGCGGAAGTGCCGTTGCCCATTGTCGTCCTCCCAGCCTCGCGTTTGTAGCCTGCCTTCAACATATACCTGCTGCCCTTTGGTAAGATATTGCTGGCAGATCTCTGCTAATGGCCCCCAAGTGACCACATTGAACCACTCGGTTTCTTCGCGACGTTCGCCATCAGGGGCAATCCATGTGCGGCTCGCAGCAAGACTGAAAGAGGTGACCGGTTTGCCTCCAGGTGTGTACCGCATCTCAGGATCACGACCGAGATTGCCAATGATCATCACCTTGTTTAATCCGCGTGACATCTCTCTCCTCCCTCAGACTTACGTGCCGATCTCGTCCTTATTCTGAACAGTTTTTCACTTCTAGGATCGTGTGACGCTCTGCATGCGCACTTGTGTTTCCACGTAGACCAGAAGGTGACGCAAGACGTTCTCGTCTAGCTTGAGACTGCGCTCTAGCTGCTCAACCTTGCGTGGGTCGATCTGAGCCTGTAAGAAGACGTAAATGCCCTCTCGTTGCTTGCGGATGGGGTATGCAAGAGGCCGCTTGCCCCAGATGTTAACCGACGTCACACCTCCACCATCGGCACTGAGCTGTTGACCTATTCTTTCGATGAGGCGCGTGACCTCGGTTTCATCGAGGGTGGGCTGAAGGACGAGGCCCAATTCATAGTTGCGCATAATTCCGTATCATCTCCTTTCTCTGGGCTTGCCCCTGGTCCAGTGCCAGAAGCAGAAAGTGAATGCGCATGCAAAATTATAGCATAAGCTCGATAACAGTCAAAAAAGACACACCCGAAGCAAAATCTTTAACTGGACATACAGCTTAGCGCCACTCAAAACGGCGCACCGGAGATGGAGGGCTAAGGCGGGGCCAATTGACGGGATCGATCGTGGTGTCAGGTGGTTGTTCCACGATGGTGACGCGCCATAAACAGGAGTGTTCACCACCGTTCGGCCGCAATTCGGCGGACAGCCGCCACACAGTGCCTTGGGTGACATATGAGATAACCGACGGTTGACCGGGTATCTCGACCTCAACCAGGTACATTTGCCCCTTGCTCAGCGTTTCCACCGCAGCCCAGCTGAGCACGACAGGTGTCACGTCGCCTTCGAATATTTGGCCATCGGCAGGGTAAAGAAGTGTCGGGGCTTTCAACGGTGGACCAGGGGTGCTTGTCGGTGTGGGTGTAAAGGTGGATGTAGGGGTGGGGGTGGGAGGTAATAAGGGCACCACAATCTTCTGGCTGACGTAGATTAAGTCAGGATTGATGCCAGGATTGGCCGCGATAATAGCATCCAGGTCGGCACCGTACTGTATTGCAATCGAGATCAGCGTATCTCCCGGCTGCACAGTATGAATGACGCGCCTGGTGGGTGCCGCTTTGGTCGCTTCCTTCGGCACCATCCCGCTTACCTCGACTGCCCCTGGGATAATCAGCTCCTGCCCGACACGCAGCCGGCGCGCGGATTCTTCGTTCAACCCGTTTGCTTGCATCAAATCTTGTAGTGCGACGTGATAGTAGGCAGCAATGAGCAACAGCGTTTCGCCGGATTTCACCACGTGCACGACCGGTGTGGGCGTTGGAGAAGGGGGGGCAGGTGTAAGGACGACCTGAGGCGTGGGGG
>QEXY01000142.1 GCA_003130875.1 Ardenticatenia bacterium | reverse complement strand
TTAGATGTTTATATGAGACAGTGGTAAGCGAGAGCGACGTCGCGGCGTTTGTGGTCGGGGCGCGCGTGGTCGGGGCGCATGTGGTCGGGGCGCGCGTGGTCGGGGCGCATGTGGTCGGGACGCGCGTGGTAGGGGCGCAGCGACGCTGCGCCCCTACCATGGTGGTCATTTCATTCGTTATTCGACGCGGCGACCCTGCCATCTGTGGCGCCCCACGGTTGTTATTCCATTCATTATTCGTCGGTCGCTGCGCCCCTACGGTTGTCATTCCATTCGTTATTCGACGCGGCGACCCTACGGCCATCATCATTCTTTTAAAATGCGCGCCTCAGCGACAGCATCCGATTATACCACCGAAAAAACGTTGTGGGGTAGGAGGGCGACAACGGGCTTTGACTGAGGGTGTTGAAAAAGTCCCTTGACCGCTCAGATTTTCATAGGAAAATGGGCCAATAAAGCGGGTAACTAAAGAGTTTTTCAACACCCTCTTTGACTCTCCCTTGAGAACCCACTACAATGCCCTTGTACGTACCCACTTCTTCCCATGAGAGCGGCAGATGGATTTTCTGGACGAGCTGAACCCCAGGCAGCGTGAAGCCGTGCTGGCGGAATGCGGTCCGGTGCTGGTGTTGGCCGGTCCGGGCAGCGGCAAAACGCGCGTGCTCACCTACCGCATCGCCTATCTGGTGCGCTCCTGCAATGTGCCGCCGTGGCACATCATGGCGGTCACCTTTACCAACAAGGCAGCCCGCGAGATGAAGGAACGGTTGGGTCCGCTGGGTCATGCGTCGCCGCGACAACCGGCACTGCTCACCGCCGCGCAGCTGGGCGCGCTGACGGTTGGCACGTTTCATGCCACCTGTGCGCGCATCCTGCGCCGCGAGAGCACTGCGCTCGAAGGCTGGGATGCCGACTTCGTCATCTACGACACGGATGACCAGCTGGCTCTGATGCGCCAGGCATTGCGCGACCTGAACCTGGATGAAAAGAAACACAAACCCTCTTCCATTTTGGATGTCGTCTCGCGGTGCAAGAACGAGCTTATCGCACCGGAGGATTTCCAGCCGACTTCATACTTCGAGGAAGTCGTGAAGCGCGCTTACGAACGCTATCAGGAATTGCTGCGGAATAACAACGCAATGGATTTCGACGACCTGCTGATGAAGACGGTGGAGCTCTTCCGCGCGCGCGATGATCTCTTGCGGGCATACCGGGCACGCTTTCAACACATTTTGGTGGATGAATTTCAGGACACCAACATGGCGCAGTACGCGCTGCTGAAGCTGTTGGCCGGCCCGCAGCCATGTCTCTTCGTCGTGGCGGATGAGGATCAGAGCATCTACAGCTGGCGCGGCGCGGATTATCGCAATGTGTTGCGCTTCCGTGAGGATTTCCCGCAGCACAGGCTCATCCTGCTCGAACAGAACTACCGCTCGACTGCCACCATTCTGGAGGCGGCGAAGCACGTGATCCGCCGCAATCGGCAACGGGTGGACAAGAATCTCTTCACCCAGCGCGGCACAGGAGTGCGCATTCGGGTGGTTGAGGCATACGATGAGTATGCCGAAGCCCAATTCGTGGTGGACGAGATTGCCCGCCTCCAAGCTGCGGGCGAGGCGACCGCCAATCAATGTGCGATCATGTACCGCACCAACGCCCAGAGCCGGGTGCTGGAAGAGGAGTTCATCCGCCGTGGGATGCCCTACCAGCTGGTGCGTGGCACCCGTTTCTACGAGCGCAAGGAGATCAAGGACGCGCTCGCCTATCTGCGCCTCATCCACAATCCGCACGACAGCGTCAGCATGGTGCGCATCATCAACACGCCGGCGCGCGGGATCGGTGCCCAGACGGTGGCCCAACTAGAGCACTGGGCATCCCAGCTGGGCGTGTCCATGTTTGATGCGCTGCTCCGGCTGCGCGAGGGAGAGGTCGGAACACATCCGGCTTCCGTGCCACCTCCGTTCAGCCCACGGGCGCACAACGCCCTGCTCCGGTTCACCGAGCTGTTGCTGGAGCTGCGGGCAGCGCGCACCCTTTACAGCCTGCCGGAGCTCTACGACTTGACCATCAAACGGACAGGATATCGTGATCTCATCCAGGATGGCACTTCAGAGGGGGAAGAGCGCTGGGAGAACCTGATGGAATTGCGCGCTGTGACGCAGGAATTCGCCTTCCTGCCGCCCGAGGAGGCGCTGCCGCTCTTCCTGGAACAGGTGGCGTTGGTCTCCGACGTCGACGGGTTGGACAACGCGGCGGCGGGCACCGTCCTGCTCACCCTACACGCTGCTAAGGGGTTGGAATTCCCGGTGGTGTTCATCGTCGGGATGAACGAGGATGTTTTACCCCACGCGCGCTCGCTGGGCGACCCCGAGTCGATGGAGGAGGAGCGACGGCTGTGCTACGTCGGCATCACGCGGGCGCGCGATCGGCTGTACCTGGTGCACACTTTCCGACGGGGCAGGCTAGGGCAAAATGGGCCGTGCATCCCTTCGCGCTTCCTCGAGGACATCCCTGATGAGTTGATCGAGCGGCGCTCGGGCTATGGCGCGGATGGGCTCGATGCGCTGGCTTCGCCCCTGCGCGGCAGCCTGTCTTTGGTGGACGCCGCCGGCATCCTCCGACGCAGCATGGGGCGGGATAGCTCTGCAGCGGGATCTTCGCCATCATCACCAGCGCTCTCGGCCAGACAGCCGCGCTTCAAGGCAGGGGATGTGGTGTGGCATCCCCAATTCGGCGAAGGCGTTGTCCTGACAAACCGTTTGACCCATGACGACGAAGAGATCAAGGTCTCCTTCCGTGAGCGGGGGGTCAAGTGGCTGTCCGTGGCCCTGGCGCCGTTGACGAAACTGGAGTAGTGGGTGTGGCATCAGCATATCAATCTGCTCTCGCCTATATCTACAGCTACACCAATTACGAGCGCCTGGGGATGCCCAAGTACACGATGACCTATTACGACTTGGAACGCATACGCACCCTGCTAGCGCGGCTGGGGGATCCGCAGCACAAGTTTCGCTCGTTGCTCATCGCTGGCACAAAGGGCAAGGGTTCCACCGCGGCGTTTGCGGAGAGCATGATCCGCGCGGCCGGCTATCGCACTGGCCTGTACACATCCCCCCATCTGCACAGCTTCCGCGAGCGCATCCAGATCGGCGGCCAGCTGATCGCCGAAGAGGAAGTGGTGCGACTGGTGGAGATCCTGCGGCCGCACGCCGAACGCGTCGCGGGGTTGACCGCCTTTGAGTTGATCACCGCGATGGCGTTCTATGCCTTTGCTGAAGCGGGGGTGGAGGTTGCCGTTTTAGAAGTGGGCTTGGGCGGGCGGCTGGATGCCACCAACGTGGTACATCCTGCCGTGGCGGTGATCACCACGATCAGCTATGACCACACCCAATTGCTGGGCGACACGCTGTGGCTGATTGCGCGTGAGAAGGCGGGGATCATCCGACCGGGGGCACTGGTGATCAGTGCCCCTCAGGTGCCCGAGGCGATGACGCTGATCGAAGAGGTGTGTGCCGGGCGACGCGCCGAGCTGGTGGTGGTGGGCGAAGGCGACTATCGCTGGCTGCGCGGCCATGCGACCATGCATGGCCAGTGGTTCGAGCTGCAGGGCGAGCGCTATTGCATCCCACTCTTGGGACGCCACCAAATCGCCAACGCGGTGACGGCCTGGGCAGCGGTGGACGGCATAGAACAGCGCGCCGGCCTGGTGGTGCCGCGTGAGGCACGGCGCCAAGGGCTGCATACCACGCGATGGCCAGGACGCTTGGAAATCTTGAACCATCAGCCTTATCTCGTCGTGGACAGCGCCCACAACGGGGATTCCGCCAGCAAGTTGCGCCAGGCGCTGCGCGACTTCTTCCCCGGACGACAGGTTATGCTGGTGTTTGGCGCATCGGGTGACCATCCGTTTCAGGATGCGCTGCGCGAGCTACTGCCCATCGCAACGCGCACGTTCGTCACCCAGTCGCGCCATCCACGCGCAGCGGCGCCGGAAACGTTGCTGGAGACGGTGGCGCAGCTGGGCTACCAAGCTGCAGCGGTGACGCCAGTGGGCGACGCGATTATGGCAGCGTTGCAAAATAGTGCAACTGATGATTTAATTTGCGTAACAGGATCGGTCTTCGCGGTGGCTGATGCCCGCGAGTTCTGGTTCCGACATAGCGGCTTGCCATTGCCGCCGATTGATCCACCTGTATGAAAATCAAAAGGATTTTGAGCTCTAAGGGGGTGTTTGACCGAAGTCACATGTTCTTTCACGGGGGGTTGCCCTTTATCAGCCTGGGTGAACGCGAGCTACGCCGTGACAGCGAGGCGAGCGATTACCCATTGCTGCCGGTGCGCGATGTAGTGGTGTTTCCGCGGCTGCTGACGCCGGTCTTCGTCGGGCGCGATCAATCGTTGCGCGCCATCGAGGCGGCCCTGGCATCGGACAGCCGACTGGTGATCGTCACCCAGCGCGACCCTGAAATCGAGAATCCCACCCCGGAGGACCTCTACGAGATGGGCACCGAGGTGGTGGTGGGGCGCATCCTGCGCATGCCAGACGGCACCACCAGCGTCCTGACTCAAGGGCAGCGGCGCGTCCGGATCACCGATTATGTTCAGACTGTGCCCTATCTGCGCGTCACTGTACAGCCTATTGTCGAGGTCAGCGAGCGCACGCTACCCATGGAAGCGATGATGCGCGCCGTGCTCACCCTGTTTGAGAAATGCGTGCAGCTCGACCGCAACCTGCCCGAAGAAGCTTATGTCGCAGCCATGAACATCGACGAGCCGGGCTGGCTGGCCGATATGGTGGCCTCGGTGGTCGACCTGAGCACCGAAGAGCGGCTGCAATTGCTCAGCACGTTGGATCCCTATGCACGCCTGCAAAGCTTGAGCGTGTTGCTCAATCGCAAGCTGGAACTGTTGGAGCTGGAGAACCAAATCCAGAGCCAGGTTCAGCAAGAGGTGGACAAGAGCCAGCGCGAGTACTATCTGCGCGAGCAGATGCGCATCATCCAGAGCGAGCTGGGCGAGATCGACAGCCATCTGGGTGAGATCAACAGCTTGCGCGAGAAGCTGGCCGAGGTGGAAATGCCGGCCGAGGTGCGCGCGCGTGCCGAGCACGAGCTCAACCGTCTGGCAGCGATGCCGGCTGCCTCGCCGGAAGCGTCGATTGTGCGCACCTATTTTGACTGGCTGATCGAACTCCCATGGACTGAGGAGACAGAGGACAACCAGGACATTCAACACGTGGCGCGTGTGCTGGATGCGAACCATTATGGCCTGCCTGAGGCAAAGGAGCGCATTCTGGAGCACATCGCCGTGCGCCAGCGTGCCGGGGCGAAGATGCGCACCCCGATCTTGTGTTTTGTCGGCCCACCGGGAACCGGCAAGACTTCGCTGGGGCGTTCCATCGCCGAGGCCCTGGGGCGACGCTTCGTGCGCGTCAGCTTGGGCGGCATCCGTGACGAAGCCGAGATCCGCGGTCACCGCCGCACCTATATCGGCGCCATGCCAGGACGCATCATCCAGACGATGCGCCGCGCCGGCACTGTCAACCCGGTCTTCATGTTGGACGAGATCGACAAAGTGGGCGCGGATTTCCGCGGCGACCCCAGCGCAGCGCTGCTGGAGGCATTGGACCCCGAGCAGAACCATGCCTTCTCGGATCACTATCTCGAGGTGCCCTACGACCTTTCGCGCGTGATGTTCATCACCACCGCGAACCTGCTCGATCCCATCCCGCCAGCGTTGCGCGACCGCATGGAGATCATCCGCTTCCCGGGTTATGTCGAGGAAGAGAAGATGGGCATCGCACGCCAGTTCCTCATCCCGCGCCAGCTGGAAGAACACGGGCTTTCGCCCGCGGAGCTGCGCTTCTCGACGCAGGCGCTCAGGACCATCATCCGCGAATACACCTATGAAGCTGGGGTGCGCAATCTGGAGCGCGAGATCGGGCGCATTTGCCGCAAGGTGGCGCGTCGCATGGCGGAGGGAAAGAAGGTCCAGCGGCTGGTGACCCCGACGGTGGTGCACAAATACCTCGGACCGCCTCAATATGTGGATGACCTGGGCCATGACAGCGACGAGGTGGGCGTGGCGATGGGCATCGCATGGACGGAAGCCGGCGGTGACATCATGCCGGTCGAGGTGTCCCTGATGCCCGGAAAGGGCAGCCTGATCCTCACCGGCCAGCTGGGTGAGGTGATGCAGGAGTCAGCCCAGGCAGCGCTCAGCTACGCACGCTCTCATGCTGAGCAGCTCGGCATCCAGGAGGTGGACTTCGATCAGCTGGACATCCATATCCACGTGCCGGAGGGTGCTGTTCCGAAGGATGGACCTTCCGCCGGCGTCACCCTGGCGACGGCGCTGATCTCGGCGCTCACCGGACGCCCGGTGCGGCACAAGGTGGCAATGACCGGCGAGATCACGCTGCGCGGCCGGGTGCTGGCCGTGGGCGGGCTGAAGGAAAAGGTGCTGGCGGCTCACCGCGCCAAGGCGGAAATGGTGGTCATCCCGCGCCGCAACCAGAAGGACTTGGTCGAGATCCCCAAACACGTGCAACGCGAGCTGCAATTTGTGTATGCTGAGCGCATCGCCGACGTGTTGAACGTGGCCTTGTTGCCCGCGGCGGAGACGCCGGCCACGCGCATCGCTTCCAAGAAGAAGACAAAGACAGGCAAACGCGCTGCAGCGGCCGCGAGAAGCGCCTGAGAACCCTAGCGCAAGGCAAAAAGATACACCTGGTGGGTCAACGTGTCGGTGACATACACTACGTTGTGGTCATCTATGGTGATGCCGACCGGTTGTCGCATCTCCACGTCACCCGCTTGATCCCACTGGTTCAGCAGCTGGCCGTCCGGGGTATAACGTTGCACCGCCCCTTCCGCGGGAGCGGTCACCAGTAAGCTCCCGTCGGGCGCCCACACCATATGCGGTCCGTCATAGGCGATGCTTGGCGGAATGGGCCAGATGCCCAGGCTGCCGCCCCAGCGATCGATGCGCTGCATGCGCTGATTGTACGCTTCGAGCACGTAGTAGGTGCCTGCTTCATCGCGCAGCACATCGGTTGGCTCGCGAAACTCACCGGGTGCGGTGCCGTAGCGCCCCAGCTGGTTGACCGGAATGCCCGCCGCGTTCAGGAAGACCAGACGCGCACCACCGGTATCCGCCACCACAATCGTGCCATCCGGCAACACGGTCATGCCGCGCGGGTGGAAGAACGCTGCGTCAGGGCCGGCGATGCGACCGAGCGACACCCCTGCGGGGGTGAAGCGGTAGATCCATCCGGGCAGTGAATCGAGCACCAGCAGCTCGCCCCGATCGGAAACGCCCAGGGCGAGCGGCTCTATGAAATCCTCTTCGCCCCCGCTCCAGGCGGCGCGGAAGTGTCCTTCGCGATCGAAAACCTGGACGCGCCGGTTGCCGGTGTCGGCGACATAGACCCTGTCCCCGATGACGGCGACGTCGCGCGGTTCATGGAATTGCCCGGCGGCATCGCCCGGACCGCCCCAGGTGGTCAGCCAGAGCAGCTCCAACGACGGCCATATATCCGTCGTCTTGGTGATCGGCGGGGGAGGAGGTGCCAGGCGGGCGCTGACCACGCTCGGCCAGAGATAAGGTGCGGGGATGATCTCGCGCTCTCCACCCGGCCGCTTCCAGTACAGATGGATACGCGAGCGCGCGGTCAGATCCCAGAAATTCAGGCGCAGGGTGTGCAAGCCCGCCGAGAGGAAGAGGGTGCTCTCGCTGAGCTGGTCGGGCACCTGGGTGCGCACCACTAGCTGATCGTCCAGGTAGAGCTCGGCGACATCCACCGCCCGCACACCAAAGGTGTAGTCGCCCTCATAGGGTATCTCGATCGCCCCACTCCACTCCACGCTGTAAGGGCGGGGAAGTGGCGTCAGGTGGAAATAGACGTCCAGCCGTGGGTCGATGCGCTCGAACACCGGTTCGCCGGAGAGCTGGGGGTTGGCGAAGTATCTCCCCAGCAAACCGTGGGCACTGACCGGCATCCGATAGAGCGCCTGCGGCGGCACCGTTTGCAATGCCGTGTCGTTCGGCGACTTCCACGCCAGATGAACACGTCCACGCCCGCCTTCCATCCACAGGCGTATGGTATGGTTGCCCTCTGCCAGCAGGAGATCCACCGCGAGGGTGCGGGTGATCGCCCATTGCCGGTCGTCCAGTGTCAAGCTGGCGCGACCGGGGACTTCGAGCAGCAGCTGATAACGGCCGTATTGGGGCGCGTAGAGCACCCCGCTGAGTTCGCCGCTGAAGGGGAGCTCCAGCGGGGCATCCTCGGGCCAGCGGCCGTCCACGGTGCGCCAGCGCTCCAACTTCAGAGGAGGCTGGCGCGTGTCCTCGTCACGCCAGTAGCGCATGTCCAGCCCCTGGACGCTCTGCACATCTTCTGGCTGCAGCACGACCATCGTGGCCACCACCGGATAACCCGGCTCGCCCGGCAGCGCGACGATGCGCGCATTGGGATAGATCTGACGTGCCAGGCTGACCACCCAGGCTTCATCCGGATGCACGAAATAGACCACCGGTCGGTCGCCAACCTCGCGCGCTGGCAGGGGGTCGGGCATGGGTGTGATCTTGCGCACGCTCGGCAGACCATCCGCCGCAGGGTGTCGCGGCGCCAGGAAGCGGATGGTGGGATGGTCATACACGAGCGGGGAGAAGTAGTAAATCGGTCGCGCGCCCAGCTGGGCGACTTGCATCCCGATGAGCGTCTCCGGCGTGGAGAAGGATTGCCACACGGCGATATCGTTCGCCTGACGCACAAAATACATGTGGGCGTTCTCAACCGTGATGATCCCCAACCCCAGCGCGACGGCAGCCCAACTCCAGCGCGGCCGGACGATGGCAGCGCTCCAGCGCCATTCGCGCCACATGGCGTCCAGACTGAGCGCGATAAAGTAGAGCACCGCCGGCAGGGCAGCGATGGAACGCAACGACTGCGGCGCCTCGAAATCGAGCGAGAAGATGCCGCCGGCCAGGCCGACAGGGAGCAAGAGCAAGAAGAAGCAGCTCGTCCGGTCGTGGCGCACTATCGCCAGCGCCAGACCCAACACGAAGAGCACCCCGGAAAGGCGGTCGAGCATGGGGGCACCCGGCAGGTTGTGCCGCCCATTCGGGTCGCCGCGGTAGTTGAACATCAGCGCATGCTTACGGATGTTGTGGAGCAGTGCCATCGCCAGGTCGGGGTTCTCACGGTTGGTGAAGATGGCAACCGTGCGGGTGCGTTGCCAGAAGATCGCCGGCTGGGTGATGGCAAACTGCACCACCGGCGCCGTCACCAGCCACACAGCGACCAGGAACAACACACCGGGATATAGGAGCGGCAGCGCTCTGCCAGGGGATTGGTGAGAAGCGGTGGATGTGTCTTCGGCTGCTCCGTCCTCTGACCATCGCCGAGCCTGCAGGATCAGGAACGCCCCGCCGAACAACACAAAGGCCGCTGCGAAGAGGCGAAAGGCAGAGTGAAAGCACAGCCCCAGCCCCAACGCCAGGCCGGTGGCGGCCACCCAGCCGGGTGATAGCAGCCGGCTACGCCATGCGCGCACCGCACAGAAGAGGGTCAGGAAGGCGAAGAAGGGCACATCGATGCTGTTCATGGCGATGCGGCTGAAATTGACATCCCAGCGTGCCGTGGCCACCAGGAAGGCAAGCAACAAGCCCCAGCCGCGCCCGCGCAGCGCGTTGCCAAAAAGATAGGCCGCGATCACGGTGCCCATGCCAAAGGCGACGCTGAGGGCGCGCAGCCCCCAGATCGTGTCCCCGAAGAGGCGCAATGACAGCGCGAACAGGTAGAGATGGTGGGCGGGGTGGTTCATCGACTCCCAGAAGAGGGGGCGAAAGCCTGGGTCGTCCCACACGAGGCGCGCCTCGATCCCGGCCACCGCCTCATCATACCAGACGCCGAAGGGCACCGAATGGAAACGGTACAGGCGGAAGAAGAGCGCAAGCGCCAGGATGAGCAGCAACCACACGTCCACCCGCAGCCAGCCGCCGCGGGCCTCAGATGCACGGCCAGAAGGCTGTATACCGGCGCCAGGCCATGCGATCCATTTCGCCCCGAGGATGAAGACGCCGCAGCTGGCCAGGTAATACAACCAGCCCGTCGCGTTGTCCTGGCGGCCGAAGTGGAGCAGCGCGATGCCGGACAGGAGCACGCCTAGTCCCACAATGCCGAAGCCCAGGTAGCGTATGGCGCTTTTCGCAGTGCTGCGCTCGAAACCCAGGGGAAGAGGGGGTGTAGTGTCCTCGGACAAGCCCGCGGGAGTGATCGTGGGTGGCGCCTGGCGCAGCTGTCGCGCGAAGAGCCAGGCAGCAACGGCATAGAGCAGGAGACCTTCCCACAGCCAATTGTCCTGGAGCAACCCTTGTGCGATCCAGCCTAGTGCCAGAGCAACAACAGCCCCGGCAAGACGAGTCACTGTGCGCCGCCGGGGCAGGCTGGCCTGCGCTGGAGCGGATGCAGGCCCTATAGGAGACAAGCTGAGGTCATATGCCACAGCCGCTACTCTCTCATCGTCGGAGGTCGGATGACGCAATCCCATCATAACAAGATGTGAAGAGGTCGTCAACATGGGATGAAGTGCCAGGCTTGTAGGGGCAGCCAGCCGGTCGCCCCCACACCGCTCCCTGACGGTCACGGCTCGGACAACCTGCGTAATTCTGGGTTACCGCCCCAACCCGCCCTCAAATTTGAAATGTACCCGATGTCCTGCTAAGAACTTGCTCTTTTCTAGGTCTCCCTCTATGATGAGCATCAATGGGCACGGGCTATGTGTACGATGAAATCTTTCTGAAACACACGCTGGCGGGGCATCCGGAAAACCACCATCGCCTCGAAGCGATTATGCAGCAGCTGACATCCGCTGGGGTGTTGGAGCGCTTGGTGCGCATCCCCGTGCGTCCGGCCACGCGTGAGGAGCTGGAGCGCGCCCATCATCCGCGCTATATCGAGACCGTGCGGCAGGTGGCGGAGCGCGGGGGCGGCTATCTCGACCCAGACACCTATGTCACGCCAGATACGTTTGACGTGGCAGTGGTGGCCGCCGGCAGCACGATCGAAGCGAGCAGCGCAGTGCTCAACGGCACAGTGCGCAATGCGTTTGCCTTGGTGCGCCCGCCCGGACATCACGCCCTGTCCGGACATGGGATGGGCTTCTGCATCTTCGGCAACGTAGCCCTGGCAGCGTTGACCGCGCGCCAGGTGCACGGGACAGAGCGCGTGGTGATCGTGGATTTTGATGTGCATCACGGGAACGGCACCCAGGCGCTGGTCGCGGACGACCCGGGAATTTGCTACATCTCCACCCATCAGTTTCCCCACTATCCCGGCAGCGGTGCGATGCACGAGATCGGCAGCGGCGCCACACGGGGCAATTGGATCAACATCCCGCTGGCAGCCGGCGCCGGCGACCGTGCCTTCCAGATGCTCTATGAAGAGGTGGTGGTGCCGGCGACGCGCCGCTTCAAGCCCGATCTGATCCTGGTCTCGGCCGGCTACGACGCCCATCACAGCGACCCGCTGGCCGACCTGGCGCTTTCGTTGACCGGCTACGCCTGGCTGGCGCGCACATTGGTGGCTCTGGCCGAGGAGCTCTGTCACGGCCACATCGTCTTTGTGCTAGAGGGCGGTTACAACCTGCAGGTGCTCGCATACGGCGTGCTCAACACCTTCTATGCCCTGTTGGGCGACGCCACGGTCGTGGATCCGCTGGGACCGTCACCCCGTCCCGAGCGGGATGTGCGCGAATACGTCGCCGAGTTGCGTCGGCTGCACCATCTGGACCGCTCGACATCGGCGTGAGATCGGTGTCTATACGACGCGGAGGTCAGCGGCCCGCGATGGTTGTTGCCCCTCACGTAGCGCAGGTGAAAGATCGAATGCCCCAGGAAGAGGCGTTATGGAAGAAGCTGTGATCATTGATGCGGTGCGTTCCCCCATCGGACGCCACAACGGTGCCCTCTCGGGCATTCGCCCGGACGATCTGCTGGCTGAGGTGCTGCGACAGCTGGTCGCACGGGTGGGTCTGGATCCCAGACTGATCGAGGATGTCTATGCCGGATGTGGCAACCAGGCGGGCGAGGACAACCGCGATGTGGCGCGCATGGCGGTGTTGTTGGCCGGATTCCCCAAGGAGGTGAGCGGCATCACCGTCAATCGCAATTGTGCCTCTGGCCTGGAGGCGGTCAACCTCGCCGCCAAGTCAATCATCGTCGGGGAAGGGGATGTTTTCATCGGCAGCGGGGTGGAGAGCATGAGCCGTGCGCCCTGGGCGGTGCCCAAGCCGGAGCGCGCCCAGCCCATCGGCCATTGGCAGATGTGGGATACCACGCTGGGCTGGCGGTTCCACAATCCGCGTATGGAAGCCCTGTATCCCATCATCAGCCTGGGGGAGACCGCCGAGAACATCGCTCAGGAAATGGGGATCACGCGCGAGGAGCAGGATGCCTTCGCCCTGGAAAGCCAGCGGCGCGCGGTGGAAGCGATGAACGCCGGCCGGTTCCGCGACGAGATCGTGCCCATCGCGGTGCCACAGCCCAAGGGTGATCCCGTGGTGGTGGATACGGACGAGCATCCGCGTTGCAAACGCGTTGAAGGGCGTTATGTGCTGGACACCAGCATGGAGCAGCTGGCGGCGCTCAAACCCGCGTTTCGCTCCGGAGGCACGGTGACTGCCGGCAATTCGAGCGGCATCAACGATGGCGCTGCTGCATTGCTCGTGATGAGCGCGCGTAAAGCGCACGCATTGGGGCTGAAACCATTGGTGCGCTGGGTCGGCTCGGCGGTGGCCGGCGTCGATCCAGGCGTGATGGGCTATGGCCCGGTGCCGGCGACGCACAAACTATTGTCCCGATTCGGCCTGAGGTTGGACGACATCGGCCTCATCGAGCTGAACGAGGCATTTGCCGCCCAGGCGTTGGCGGTGATGCGCCAGCTGGGCATGCGCCATGAAATCACCAATGTCAACGGCGGCGCGATCGCCCTGGGCCATCCCATCGGCTGTTCTGGAGCGCGCATCCTGACCACCCTGGTACACGAAATGAAGCGGCGCGCCCCCTACGCACGGCGCCCTTATTACGGCCTGGCGACCATGTGCGTCGGGGTGGGCATGGGGGTTTCCACCCTGGTCGAGTGGGTGGGCGATGCGTAAACCGGTTGTGCGCAGCAGATTGCGACCAGCGGATAGCACCGCTCGAAAATAAAGGGTTCCTTTGCCCCTTCTCATAATTCCAAAAGGAAGAGAGCCCTTATACGCTCACATCCCCTTGCATTGATAGGTATTGCTTTCGAAAGTAGCCTTTGATGGGTTGGCCCTCTCGACGTCTTTCCGACTTTGTCCGTTCGTTGTGTGGCGTGACCGGCGATGCGGTGACCGACCGGAATTGTTCCAATCTGATCATCAGCGGCAGCTGGGTGGGGTTGATCGAGGGCGGGATCATCACGTATTTGCCTGTCTTTCTGGCGCGGTTGGGTGCGTCGCCCACGCTGATGAGCTTGCTCACCGCCGGTCAGTTCCTGGTGGGCATGGTCGCCTATATCCCGGGCGGCGCCTACGCCGAGCGCCACACAAATCAGGTGCGCCTGGCTAACATCACCAGCATCATCGCCCGTTCCGCCTACTTGCTCATCGCTCTGCTGCCTCTGGCCTTCGGAGAGGGTATCCTGCCGCCGCTCATCGTAGCGGTCTGGACACTGGCCGCCGTTCCCACTGCGGTGTTCGTGCCCTCATTTTTCACTGTCGTGCAGCAGGCCATCCCGGTGCATATCCGCGCCCAATTCTTGGGGGTGCGCTGGGCGATTATGACCATCATCTCGGCCATTTCAGTTCCGTTGTTTGGCCTGTTGCTCGACTATACCCCCTTCATGCTCGGCTATCAGATCGTTTTTGGGTGCTCTTTTCTGGCGTCGGTGCTCCATATGGTTCATTTCGGCCAGATCCAAGTGTCGCCGTTTGCCGCCCGCTCCAGAGGGACATATGGCAATCGCAGCTGGCTGGAAGGGGTGCGGGCGTTTCTGCGCTCATTCGCGGAGAACCCTCTGTTCGTGCGCTACAGCCTGGCCACCCTGGCTTTCCGCGTAGCGCTCTATATACCCTATGCCCTGTTCAGCGTTTACTGGGTGCGCGATCTCCATGCCAGCGACACCGTCATCGGGCTGCGCGGCGGAGTGGGATATGCCTTTCTCGCGCTGGGTTACGTGTTGTGGGGGCGCTGGTCACATCGCTGGGGAGACCGCACGGTGTTGCTCCTCTCCGGCCTGCTGTTCGGATTCTATCCCCTGTCGACGGCGCTGATCCCCTCGATGGAATGGCTGCCAGCTGTGGCGGCGCTATGGGGATTTGCCGGAGCGGGAATGGACATCGGCCTGTTTGCGATGATGATGGCGCTGAGCCCTGAGGATCAACGCCCGCGCTTTGTGGCGGCCACCTATGTGTTGAGCAGTTTCACCTCTTTTGTCGGCCCGCTGTTGGGTGCGGCGTTGGCCGAGTCGCTGGGGGTGCGCATTTGTCTGTTGATCGGGGGTGGTTTGCAGCTGCTCAGCGTACTGTTCTTCCTGCGGCTGCCCAGTCGCGAGGAGATCCTGAAGCAGAACCCCCAATAAGCACGCCAGCTGAGCGGTTATTTGGCCGGAAGACCCTCCAGCCACACCTGCAGGGTATGACCCACACGTTCCAAGCTGGCCGCGCTCACCTTGTCGGCCGTGTCCTGGACAGTGTGCCAGTAGGGATAGTCGAAGTCGATAATGTCCACCGCGGGGATGCCGCGCTGGGCAAAGGGAAGATGATCGTCAATGATGGTGTACTTGTACTGGGGGATGAAGTATGCCGCATAACCAAGCGACTTCGCCACCTCCCAGATTTCGGCAGCCAGCTGCGGGTGTGAGTTGTGTTCGAAATAGATTTGCTGATCGGCGTCGCCGATCATGTCCACCAGCACCATGGCCTCTGGCTGCCGAGCCAGCTGGCGCGCCATCTCCATCGCGCCCACCGAAAAAGGCCAGCCATCCAACCGTCCACGATCCTCCGCGTCGAAGAATGTCAGCCACACCTCGCGCTTGAGCGCGGATCGGTCGAGCACGCGCGCCAGCTCGAGCAGCACCGCTACGCCGCTGGCACCGTCGTTGGCGCCCAAGATGGGTTCATTGCGCTTAGCCGGGTCGGGATCTTGATCGGCCACCGGGCGTGTGTCGTAATGCGCCCCGAGGATGAGGACGGATCCGGAGCCGCCCTTGCCGATGATGTTGCGTCCCTTCACCCCCTTGTAGGTGAACTCCTGGGTGGTCACCTCCCAGCCGAACTCCTCCAGCCGCTGGATGATGTAATCTCCGGTCTTCCAGCCGGCTGCGGAGCCGACCGGGCGAGGACCAAACGCGAGCTGTTCCAGCACAAACTGATAGGCGCGCGTGCCGTCGAAACGGGGCGCGGCACTGGAAGAGATAGGCGTGGTGGCGTCCCTCGGCGCAGAAGAAGGAGCCGGAGACGCGGATCGGACGGTCGGGGTAGCGGTGAGCGTTGGGGTAGGTGTTTCAGACGGGGTCGCCGACGGAGCGAGGCTGACAAGCGGCTCGGTCGCTGGTGCGGTTGGGTTGCCCACATCCAAAGGTTGTGGGCCGGCCGCATGCTCCGGCCACATCAAAAAGACGCTCACGACAAGCGCTGCCAGACCCAACAAGGTCCACGCCAGCGAATAGCGCGTCGGAGGGCGTTGCGCAGGAGAGGTCATGGACAGTGTGCCTTCACATTGGGATCAATCACGCGGCAATGCCTGTGGCGGACGCTTTGCCAGCGTGGCGGAGAGCGTCTGAGTCTGGCCGTCGCGGATGATCGTCAACGTCACCTGCTGGCCCACGCTCCCTTTGCGACTCAAATATACCAGGATGTCGTCAAACCGGCGCACGGTGGTGTCGTCAATGCCGATGATGACATCGCCGCCAATGGTGACCGGCCGGCCGAATACCTCGATTTCGCGCGTGCCGCCGCGCAGTCCGGCACTGGCAGCCGGGCTGTTCGGCACCACCTCGATCACTAGGGCGCCCCGCGCTTCGGGCAGGTTCATAGCAGCGGCGATCTGAGGCACCACATCCGTGCCCCAGAAGCCCAGCCAGGGATGATCATAGACGCCCCTGGCGATCAACTCCGGCACCACACGCCGGGCCATATTCGACGGAACGGCAAATCCAATCCCCAAAAAACTGCGTTCGCCCAACAGGTTGATATTGGGCACGATCGCCGTGTTGATCCCGATCACCTCGCCCTGGATGTTGAGCAAGGGGCCACCGGAGTTGCCTGGATTGATCGCGGTGTCGGTCTGGATGATTTCGGGGATGCGATAGCCGGTGCTCGCAGGCAGGCTACGGCTCAGCCCGCTGATGATGCCTGTGGTGAGCGTGTTCTCATAGCCGAACGGATTGCCGATGGCGATGGCACGCTGTCCGACCTTGACCAGGTCCGAATCGCCCCAGACGACCGGACGCAAGCTTTCCGGCGGCACGTCCACTTTGATGACTGCCAGGTCGCTATCCGGGTCGCTGCCCACAACTGTGGCAGGCACGCTGGTGCCCTCATAAAACGTCACCAACAATTCGCTGGTGTCTGCGACGACGTGGTGGTTGGTGACGATGTGCCCTTGCGTGTCGATCACGAAACCGGAGCCCTCACCCGACTCGCGAAAGGGCAGCTGCGGGGTGGGAATCCCCTGAGGAAGAGGGGGATGGATAAACCCGCCGCTGCTGGACCGGGTGGTCTGAATACTCACAACAGAAGGGCTGATGCGTTCATATAAGTAGATCAATAGTTGGTCTTCCGCCAGGGTTTGTTGCAACACCGCTTCGGGCAGGGGGGTGGGGGAGGGTGC
>QEXY01000141.1 GCA_003130875.1 Ardenticatenia bacterium | reverse complement strand
GTTCGGCGGCTCTCTCCTCCTTTCTGCAAGATTTGGTGGATGTGTTCTTCGGTCAGCACTTCGCCGGCGAATTTAAACGCCATGGTGATGGCGGTGCGGTCGTCGATCCAGCCGTTTTGTTTCATAATGGCAAACGCCTGCACGATGGTATGCGCGGCCTGCGCCAGGCTCTGGTTGTCCTCGCGCGAGATATCGGGCGTCTCGGCGGCGATGTCGGGTTCGACGTCGCGCGTGCCGAGGATGGCATTGCGGCGATGCCAGGCGGTGGCTGCCAGGTCGCAGAGGAAGTTGGCAAACTCGAGCTGGCGCATGCGGTAATGCCGGCGCGTCGGGTCACCCATTTCGGCGGCGGTGGCGCGGGTGGCGGATGCGCCTTCGCCCAGGTAGTGCAGCGGCAGGTTAGCGCCGGCGGCGATGGCGAGACGCAGCGCCAGGCCGTCGGGCGAGGCGTCGCCGGCGTCGATGTTGGCGGCGGGGAAGCTGATTTCCTCACCCGGTCCGGTGATGAAGATGTTGCCGCCGGTGGGCGGGTTGGCGGCGTATTCCATGCGTTTGCGCGAGATGGCGGTTTCGTCCTGCACCTTGATCCATGCGGTGGCCATGTCGGTGCGGATGCTGTTGAAGCGGACGCGGTCCTTGAGCCATTGGGCGTAGCGCTGTGCCCATGGCAAGACGGGCGTCAGGTCGGACTCGCCGCGGGTGGCGCCGACGGGGCGATTGACGGCGAGATGGAGCATGCAAGGTTCGTCGGGTGCGGCGGTGAGCGGCGACTTCCAGCGGCGGGTGAAGGGCGGTGCGTCGCGGTCACCTGGTTCGGTGGCTTGTTCGAGATAGGCCAATTCGCTCTCGTAATCGTTCGGCGCGGTCTCGACGGCGACGATCTGGCGCGCGGGGATGGCGCGAATGTACTGCATGCCGTCGATGGGGTTGGGGAACAGGACAATGAAGAGCTCGCCGGCGCGGGTGAGTTCATCGCACCATTGGGCGAGGCGTGTCGGCATGCGGTTCTGGCGGTGCTGCCAGAATTGGCGCAGCCAGGTGGTGGCGTAGGGATGGCGCGCGCTGAGGGTGATGCCGTCGCCGACGACGTAGGCGGTGGTGAGGCGGACGATCTGGCGGATGAGGAAGTTCTTGCGCCAGGCTTCCAGGGCGTCATCCAAGTCTTGGGCCAAGTTGTGCCATGGGCGGTCGGCGGGTGCGGTGGGTGGCCAGAAGGGGCGCTCGACGTGGCGGGCAGGGAGGAGCGCCTGCCAGGAATTTTCGTCGGGGATGGCGGTGACGCGCGCCGGGCGTTTCAACCAGTTGGGCAGCGGGATTTTGAGCGGCATCGGTCACTCCTTCAGGTGAATGGGCAATCGGTTTCCCACGCGGTGCCGCCGGGGCAGGACCTGTGCCGGATCATCGATGGGCAACCAGCCGGGTTGCTCCGACATCCACACCGGGGTCTCCATCCCGGGGAAAGGGAAAGAAGAGGGGCAAAGGGGGTCGATGATGCAAGCGTCACGTCCATCCGGCACGCTCCCGATGGGACAGGCGGAGCACCTCGGAGGTGCACCCGCCCAAGAAGAGCTTGCCCTGGCGGTACAGACGGTCCGCCTCGGCGACCAGGGCGGCGCTCATCAGCTGGTCGTCGTGCACGGGCACGTGCGCGCCGTCGGGGCGGGTGGTGGTGGCGTGCGGCGGCACATACCAGCGCATGCCGCGCTCCGGCGGGATGCCTTCCTGGATTTCATAGGTGCAGAGGCGACACTGTTCATAGAACATCCAGCCATCCGGGTCGTCAGGCGTCCAGTACTGGAAGCGGCCGGTCTCGACCAGGGCGATGAAGGCGTTGCCCAGGGCGCTCTTGCGCGCCGCGGTGAAGTGGACGGGCACCATCTGGCGCGGCCAGGCGCGGGCGAGCGCATCGCACAAGCCCTGTCCTACGCCGGACGCATCGGCGATCAGGGCGAGCGGCTGCCACATGTTGAGGTAGGCGACCAGGCGGTCGAGCAGGGCGGGCATTCCGGGCGCCGACTGGAAGTGGCGTGATCCCTGGTCGATCAAGGCGTCGACGGCATGGTAGATCGGTCCAAGCGGTCCAAGGGAGACCTGGAAGACGGTGCAGACGGTGTAATCGCGCGCCGGCCGTTTGATCTGGCCATCGGTGGCGGCTTCGTCCTGGCCGGCGACGTCCAGGGTGGCTAGATAGGTTGTGCCGGGCGTGGGCATCCGCTGGCGCGCGTGCGTGCCGGTCATCAGCGCAATGCGGCGCGGCGGGAAGAGACCGGTGAAGGTGTCGATCGGCTCGCAGAAGAGCTCCGACTTGACGGACGGATGCTGGCGGCCTTTGAGGCGTACCTGTTCGTCCACGAAAGCGCCGTAGGCCGGGTTGGACGGGCGCACCTGGTCGGGCGTGACGAGGAAGACGCGGCGGATGCCGTCGGCGGCTTCGAGCCGTTCCAGGCGCGTCTTGGTGCGCCACAGGTAATCCGAGGTGGTGCGCACCGTGCCGGCATAGAGCGCCGTGGCGTTGGTGCTGGCACGCATGGGCGTGAAGCGGCGCTCGACGATGGCTTCGTCCTGGTCTTGCGCCTCGTTGATGATGAGCAACAGATTGGCGGTGGCGCCTTCGCAGCGCGCCTTGGGATGGCCGGAGAAGAAGGTGCAGGATGCCGTGCCGATGCCGATGCGCGGCGGGTCGGATTTGCTCCAGGCGCGGCCGGCCGCCAGGGGATGGTGGACGTAGGGCAGCAGGCGGGCAGTGCCGATGGCGAGCTGCTGACGCGTCGGATAGACGTGCACGATGCGCGCCTCGGTGCGCTGGAACAGGGTGAGCAGGAAGGCGGTCAACTGCGCGATCGTCTCGTCCTTGCCCGACTGGCGCGGGAAGACGAGCAGGAACTCCCGCCCTTGTTGGCCAAGACAGGATTGGACAACCGCATCGGCGGCGGCGAGCTGATAGGGATAGAGCGGCCGCTGCAACACCAGCCGGCTGAAGAGCTGGATCGAGGTGAGCAGGTGCTTGAGTTGGGCGATGGACGGCCTCGAGTCGATCATAGGCGTCTTGCTTTCACCCGTGTGCGTGGTGGTGGGATGGGCGCCCTCATCTCACATCTCCCATAGGGGTGGTGCTGTGCCGGCGCATCCGCAAACCGCGCCGCGCGCGTGAGCAAGTGGCAGGGATTTTAGCGCCGAGAGCGCCGAGAGCGCCGAGAATTGACAGGGAAAAACCTCTGCGTCCTCTGCGCGCGCTGCGGTGAAAAAGTTTTCCGCTCCCGCACGGCCGTGGCGCGGATGGTCTTTTACCGCCGAGAGCGCCGAGAGCGCCGAGAATTGACAGGGAAAAACCTCTGCGTGCTCTGCGCGCGCTGCGGTGAGTTTTGTGCCGCTCCCTGACGGTCGCGGCGCGGATAGGTGGTCGCGGCGCTGGATAGGGGTTCATCGCAACAGCTCCAACAGTTTGAGGCCGACCTGCACCGCCAGGCTGCCGAGGAGCAGGCGGACGATCCAGGTTTGCCAGTTCTCGAGCTGGCAGAGGCGATAGTCCACCCACGCCTCGAAGGGGTCGCGCGGCCGGGGCAGTTCGGCGCGCGGTGGGGGTGGGGTGCGCACCTGGCGCAGGCGGCGCAGGGCGTGGCGGAAGGCTTCCAGGCCGGCCGGTCGACTCATAGCTCCACACCCCATTGGGTGGCGATTTCGTCGAGTGCCTTGCCCACCGCGTCGAGCAGGCCGTCGGCGGCGTCGCCGGAGAGGGCGCGCGCGTCGCGCAGCAGCCGGCCGATGCGCGCCGCGTTCTCGCCGTGGACGGAGAAGAGGCGCGCCAGCTCGGCGGTGGAGAGCGCCTCCTGGTGGGCGTCCAGGTAGGCGCCGAGCTGGTGCAGGCGGCGCAGCGCGTCGGCGACGACCTCGCGGATGGCGGCGTCCGGCTCAGCCGGCGGCGTGGCGCGTCGGGTGCGTTTGGGCGAGGGCATAGCTCCACACCTCCAGGGCCAGCGCATACAACCAGGTGGCCCATCTCCGGGCGAGGGCGGGCAGCGCGTTCATCCCGCCGCTCCACGGTAGCGCAACAGCTCGAAGAGGCCCTGGTCGTAGGCGTTGTGGATCTGCCGCACCGTCTCCGGGGCGAGCAAGCCGGCGCGGCTGAGCAGTTCGGCCAGGGTGGTGAAGTTCTCGCCGTGCAGGCTGAAGAGGCGCGCCAGCTCGGTGAGCGTCAACACCTCGGCATCACGCCCGTTGAGGCGCGCCGCCAGCCAGAGCTGGGCGTCGAGCAACATGTTAATCTGCATGGCGAGCAGGTCGCGGCGGCTGCGGCGCAAGCGTCGCCCATGCCGTCCACGGCCGTTGATGTCACGGGGCACGGATGCATCCATCAGAAGACCTCCTCGGCAGGCACGGTAAGCGGGTCATTGGATTGGGCGAGCAGCTGGATCAAATCCTCTTCCGTCTGGTGGACGGCGGCGACAGCCCGCCGGGCGACTTCGCGGGCGAGCATGCCGCGGCGCTCGAGCATGTGGAGTAGTTCGACGTAGGCAGTGCCCAGCGCCAACCCCAGCGGGATGAGGTGGCTGTACTCCAGCAGGATGAAGGCGTCGCGGCGGGTGCACTCGATGAAGCCCTCCAGCCGGTCGCAGAGCATCTGGGCGAAGTCGGCGGCGCCGGTGGCGATGTGGGGACATACCTCCGGGTAGTCGGCACAGCGGCGTGCAACGGGTGTGGCGTTCATGAGAGCACCTCCCCTTCGGCGGAGACCTCCCCTTCGAGGGTGGCCCATTCGACGCGTTGCGGGCAGGTGTGGCAGGCGTCGGAGTGCCCGGCCTGGCAGTTTTCATCATAGCCGTTGATGACGTGGAGCCGGTGGGGGACGAACAGGAGCCGATCCGGCACCAGCGCGATCAGGTCCATATGGGCGGATGGGGGGATGGCATCGGCGCGCAGGGTATGGCCGAACGTCTCCGGCGCAGTGTGCCATGCTGCGATCGCGCGGCGGTTTGTCGGCGGGACGTCGCCGTGCAGGGTTGGGGGTGAGTGGTCCATTTCGACTTGCCTCCGGTTGTGAGCTTGAGTAATCGGCCGGTTCGAACATGTGTTCTATTCTTATTATACCACACTTTTCCAAAAGTAAAGGGTGGGTGTTTGCATCATTTTTTCTGGTGCAATTGCATCATTTTTCGGGCGTGGATGGTGGGATGATTGCTTCTCGTGTCTCTGGCATATGCATTACATGGGGGTTGGTTTTCCGTGTGGCATATGGGCGTGGCGCGGCTGGGGGCTTGACAAGGGGCGCGGGATGTGGTATGCTGGAGGGGTGATGGGTTTTGTTTTGTGAATTGTGGCATTAGCGAGCGCCTCTTCTCAAAGGCCTTCCGGAGGGCTTGATAATGCAGGTAACCTGGGAGGCCCTCGCAAAATGTTAACAGTGGGAGGCGTGCTGGGGTTAGCGGCATGTTTCAGACGGGTTAGTGGAGGTGAAAGTGGCGTTTGGCTCCCACTGGATGGGCTGGGAAGGCATCGCTTCCCTAAGGGGGTCAGGTGGGTCCGAATCGCTCGAATGTCCTTCGGGGCATTAAGACATGTTGAAGTCCACCTATCGTTGGGGTCTTAC
>QEXY01000023.1 GCA_003130875.1 Ardenticatenia bacterium | reverse complement strand
CTTGAGCAATCCCTTAGCGTCGTAAGCGGTTGACGGAGCGATGACCTTGAGGCCGGGCACGTGGGTGAAGAACGCTTCCAGGCTCTGGGCGTGTTGGGCGCCGCGTCGCGTCGCGCCCACTGGCGCCCGCATCACCAGGGGCACCTTCACCGTGCCGCCTGACATGTAGGTCATCTTGGCCGCCTCGTTGACCAGCTGGTCCATCGCCAGGAACAGAAAGTCGCCGTATTGTACATCCACGATGGGACGCAGGCCGCCGATAGCCGCACCCACGGCGATGCCGGTGAAGCCCAGCTCGGAAATCGGTGTGTCCAGGATGCGCTCGTGGCCGAATTCGTCTGCCAGGCCCAACGTGACCGTGAAAGCACCTCCCCAGCCGCCGGGGATGCCGATGTCCTCTCCGATGCAGAAAACGCGCGGATCCCGGTGCATCTCCTCGCGAATCGCCTGACGCAAAGCTTCGGCAATGGTCATGCGTGCCATGGTGCTGTGCTCCCTTTTTCTAAAATGCTACGCTTCGTAGAAAACGTGTTTCAGGGTATCGGTCGGCTCTGGCAGGGGGCTGCTCTCGGCAAAGGCAACGGCATCATCGATGGCAGCCTCCGCCTCGCGCTCAATCTGCCCCAGTGCCGCTTCATCGGCCAAACCAAGGGCGATGAGACGTTGGGCAGTGTTCGAGATCGGGTCGCGCGCCTGCCACTCGGCTTCTTCTTCACGGCTGCGATAGGTGCGCGGATCGCTGCGCGAGTGCCCGACGAAGCGGTAGGTCTTGCATTCGATCAACGTCGGTCCTCCGCCGCTGCGGGCGCGTGCAATCGCCTCGCCGGCCGCCTGATACACCGCCTCGACATCCATGCCATCCACCACGATGCCTGGCATGCCATAAGCTGCGGCACGGTCAGCGATATTCGCGATTTTGAAAACCTTGGAGACATGGGTCGAGGCGCCGTAGAAATTGTTCTCACACACGTACACCACGGGCAGATCCCAAATCGCGGCCATGTTCAATCCTTCGTGAAAAGCGCCTTCATTGGCAGCGCCGTCGCCGAAGAAAGCCACTGCCACCTGGTCGCTGCCCAGCCGTTTAGCGGCCAGCGCCAGGCCGGCGGCGATGGGGATATTGGCGCCCACGATGGCGATCGCGGGCAACATGCCCACGTTCATATCGCCTACATGCATCGAGCCTCCCTTGCCCTTGCAGCACCCGGTGGCCTTGCCATGGAGCTCGGCCATGATCGCACGCAAGGATACCCCCTTGGCAATCGCATGCCCATGGGGTCGGTGGGTACTGACGACATAATCGTCGCGGCGCAGGTGGGCGCACACGCCGACGGCGACTGCCTCCTGGCCGATGTAGAGATGCAAAGTCGAAGGGATGCGTCCTTGCATAAACAGCTGGTTGCATCGCTCCTCAAAACGCCGGATCGTCAGCATCGTTCGATACATGTCCAACAGGGGCAGCTGCATTTGTGGCATAGCGTCTCAGTCTCCTCAAAAACCTCCATTATGTCCAATGGTCAATAATCCAGGCCGCGTTCGCCCGTGAACGGATGTCATACCGCTACGGAGACCGGTCGAGTGCGCGAGGATACAACGTGCTGCGTTGTGACCTCCCGCAGATTCGGAATCTGCGGGAGGTTTCCTCTCTGCGATAAGGATGGTTCGCTTGTCGATGTGCGCGGCTTGGTTGCTGCATGGAATTGCGCAACGAATCTCCCCGAACTGCTATTTCAAGGGTGCATTTCATTGTGGGGGAGAGGTGGGGTTCAAAGCAAGCCAGGGGCTCTAACTGCTTCCCGACGGTTGCGACTCGGATAACCCCATAACTCTCCCGGTCACCGCTTCAACTCGCCCCAGATTTGAAATACATCCCATTCCAAGGCCTCTCCAGGTTGTCTGGATCACGCCGGTCTACTGTCACGCCGTTTCTCCGCCGCGCCGAGGTCAGAGATTCTTGGGCGCGAAATGTGGGTGGAAGTTGGCATCGCGATAGCCCCATGGGCTCACCGGCCGCTGGCGAATACCCCACAACCGTGCTGCCGCGCCGAACTCGGGATACTTCTGCGCCGCTTCTTGCAAGGACATCCCGGAAAGCACAGCATCAAACGCCTGGCGCCAGGCCATCGCGCCGGCCTTGTAGCCCATCGGGTGCCCCAGCATGCCGCCACCTGCTGGCACGATGAAGTCGATGCCGTGTTCTTGGATCAAAACTTCGGCCAGGCCGGGATACATGCCTGCCGAGGGCATCGGCCAGGTGCGCTTGATGTGGTAGAAGGGCGCACGCAGGGTTTGCGAGACGCGCATCTCCTCCTCGACCGAGCACGTTTGCAAGCTCGACCACAGCGAAGGGGTGAGCATCAGATCGGCCCCAGCCAAGCGGCACAGCTTGCCTAACGCCACCCAGCTGAACGTCTTAAGCATACCCAACATGTGAGAAGGATGCAACATCACCGGCACGTTGATTTCAGGATCCTCGGTGATTTCCTTGAGGGTCGAGAGGCCAGCCGAGTAAGCTAACAATAAACCGGTGGCGCCCATCTTAACCGCACGCCGCGCTTTCTCGTGCACACGATGCGCCTCGTCGGTGATGCTGACCAGATAAATGTGTCTTTGGCCCGTTTCGCGTTCCGCCTTCGCCAGCGCTTTGAGCACCGCCTCCAGGCGGCGGTCGAATGGACAGTTATGCAGCTCGCTGCACATTTCATCGTCCTTACACATGTCTGCCCCGCCCAGGGCGGTCTGGTAGACCTGCGCCGCCGTCTCTTCCGGGGTCATGCCCATCTTGGGCTTGATGATCTGAAGACAGAGCGGCCGGTCATAGACGCCCAGCAGCTGGCGCATCCCCTCGATGCCGAACTTAGGCCCCTGGAATTTCGCGGCGATCGGCTTGGGGATGTAGACATCCAGCAGGCGCACATGGTCGGCGAAGGCGAAGATATTGCCTGAGATAGAGAGCAATAGCATAGGCATGTTGACGTTCGCATCCCACGCCGCCGTCGGGAACGCCAGCTGGACGACCGCTTTGCGCGTGCCCCGAGGCGCTGGTATCTCGTAGTAGCCCAGCACCTTGCTCATCAGGCGCTCGCGCACTTCGGGGGTTTCCTCTTTCACCTCCATCCAGCTGGCGGTGGAGCCTTCACGGGCGATGCGTTCCACCTGCTTCAGGTGGTCGATGAAATCCCAATCAGGCTTGGAGTCCTCGATGTAATAGGTGCCCACCACAAAGCTGCCCTCGTCTAGGCTTTCCCACATATAATTGAACATATGGGGATCGTAAATCTCTCTGAACATTTCGTGTCACTCCTTTCTGAATTGTGGAATCTGAATTGTGGAAAGAACGGCTCTCTTATCCTAACAGCGCCTCGCGGATCATCGCGGTGGCTTCCATAGCATTGCCTGAAGCAATCACTTGAGCAATGCGTTCTCTTCCAATCTTATCTAACAAACCGTGCAGACCTTTGATCCAACGGATGCTCTCTGTTGCGGCGCGCACACCGTTCTCGCGATAGGGGAAGATGTCTAATGCATACCAGCCGCTATAGCCGATGCGGTCCAGCCAGTAGAGCAGCTCGAGCATTTCGACGGTGTGCACCGAGCCGACGGTCATATCGTCATCCCATAGTCGCCAGTTGTCGTTGAAGTGCATGTAATAAAGGCGGTCACCAAAGTAATGCAACAGGGCCGCCGACTCGGCGGCGTCCTCATAGGCCATCAAGGTGTGCCCCACGTCGATCATCGCCTTGACGTTAGGCTTGTTCACCTTTTGGATCAGCAACAACGTCTTGCCCACTGTGCCGATGAAGCAGTGGGTACGCGGCTCTTTGGGCTTGTACTCGATGACTAGGTTCACCTCGGGAAGATGTTCGGCACACTCGATCGTGCCCTCGATAATCCGATCCCAGGCGGCCAGGTAATCTGCCTGAAACGGGTAGTCGTAGCCGTCCTGACCAAACCACAGATCTACCACATCGCAACCCAGCTGGTATGCCCATTCCATGGAGCGTTTGACTTCTTGGATTGCCTCGCGCCGGATGCGCGCATCGCTGGCGGAGAACGAGCCCCAGCCCCACTTGCCGGATGCCCAGATATCCGGAGTGACACAGCTGACGACGAAACCGGCATCACGGATGCGTCGCTGCACCTGCGCCAGGTTGTCATCGTTGACGTGCCACATGCCGACCAGCTCGACGCCGGTCAAGCCTTCCACTTTGGTGGCCTCCTGGATCAATTCCTCTGTGCTCAGCCGTCTGCCGTAGCCGGAGAGCACATAGCGGTCGGCGCAGGCATTAAATGTGTTAATATTGGCCGAGAAGCGCAACGGGTGTGTCATAGGATCAACCTCCTTGTTCATTCTCCTTGTTCATTTGTGGTGTGGTTGGGGGATATCCTGTTCGAACCGACGGAGTGCGGCGAAGCGTGACCCGCATATCATAACGGTCACCCCGCCATACCGCTTCCAGATATTCGACTGGGGTGCCGGTCGCCGCATAGGTGATGCGTTCGACGTACAGCACCGGGATTGTCTCGGGCACCTGCAGCAGGTGGGCCTCATGCGCTGTGACCAGGCGGGCGCGCAGCACACTCCGCGCCGTCCAGAGGCGCAGTCCGTAACGCGTCTCCAGCAGGCGAAACAGGGAAAGGGACAGGTCGTTCTCTTCTAGATCGGGGCACAGCTTTTGGGGCAAATAGGTGATTTGCACGCTGAGCGGCTCATTGTTGACGATGCGCAAACGGCACAGTTCGTATACCGGTGCACTGTGATCTATCTCCAATGCATAGGCGACATGAGAGGGGGCGGGAAGTCGTTTCAACGAGATGACCCGCGTGACAAGCGACCAGCCACGTTGCTGCATATCCTCAGTGGTCGATACCAGTTGGGTAGCCTCTTGTTCCACCCGACGTACTGGAGCAAATGACCCTTTGCCTTTCTCACGATAAATCCACCCATCGCGCTCCAGCACATCCAGCGCATGGCGCACGGTGGCACGGCTGATGCCATGCTGTTCGGCCAGCTCGTTCTCGGAGGGCAGCCGGTAAATGCCAGGTTCGTGCTGATGCAGACTGATCTCGTGTCGCAGGAGGTCGGCCAGCTGTTGGTAATAGGGTATCGGGCTCGCTTTATCGATTAAGCGCACGCTCGCATCCTTTAATCTGCTACGTCAGTTGGCGGTCGACATGTATGCTTGTCTATACAAGTTCATCTTAGCATCAGCCCCTTTTCCTGTCAAATCGCGCACCACGAGAGTGTTGAAAAAGTCCGCTGAAAAGTGTTATGCTGCCTCGACAGCGCATTTATAGACTCATTCAGCCCGGATGATTCGCCTCACTCGACCGCATATGGGGGTGGGGGCGGAGAACCAACCGCCGCTGGCGGTACCGCAGCGTTTGGGTCATTGCG
>QEXY01000140.1 GCA_003130875.1 Ardenticatenia bacterium | reverse complement strand
GTCTCAAGGTGATCCTACATTCATGTGGAAACGTTACTCAGGCATTGCCGCTCATCGTTGAGGCTGGTTTTGACGGTTTACATCCAATGGAGATTAAGGCGGGCTGCGATCCTTTCCACTTTGCCGAACAATATCGTGAGCATTTGGTCTTTATCGGCGGGTTAGATGTGCGCCTTCTCGAGACCAATGACCGGGAGACAATTGTGCGTAGCGTATCACGGTTAGTTGAGGGGATGAAAGCACGCGGAGCACGATATGTTTTCGCTACTGATCACTCGGTGACACCTCTGGTGCATTACGATAGCTATCGACTCGCACTGGATGTGTATAGACAACATATGATGTACTAAGCACGTTTGGGTTTTCGTCCAGCGAGGCAATCTTATCCCATTGTTCGGAGGTATCGATATGGAAATCCGCAATCTGGGTAGCACAGGCCTCCGTGTATCCGGGCTTTGTCTCGGCACCATGACGTTCGCACGAGAGACAGACGAAGAGACCTCGTTGCGAATGATCGAACGCTTCATAGAGGCCGGTGGTAACTTTATTGACACGGCGGATATATATAGTGCAGGCCGTTCCGAAGAGATTGTGGGCAAAGCGCTAAAAGGACGTCGCCACGACTTCATCATCGCTACCAAGGTGCGCTTTCGTATGGGACCCGGTCCTAACAATGTAGGGCTTTCTCGTAAGCACATCATAGAGGGTTGCGAGGCAAGCTTGCGGCGTCTGCAGACCGACTATATTGATCTATATCAGGCGCACTGCTGGGATCCATACACTCCCCTCGAAGAAACGCTTGCTGCATTCGACGATCTGGTACATGCCGGCAAGGTGCGCTATATAGGTGTTTCGAATTTCACCGGATGGCAGCTGATGAAAGCACTTTGGCTGAGCGACAAGCATGGATGGGCACGCTTTGTCTGTTTGCAGCCGCGCTATAATTTGGTGGATCGTCAGGCGGAACGCGAGCTATTGCCAATCTGTCGGGAGGAGGGCCTGGGTGTCATTCCCTGGAGTCCACTGGGTGGCGGCTTCCTTTCTGGAAAATATGAACGGGATAAGCCTATGCCTCAGGGTGCCCGGATTGCCAGTGCCCAGCCCCATTGGCCTGAGGCAATGGGGCGACAAGGCACCGAAAGGGCCTGGCGCACGTTAGAGGTTGTGCGAGACATTGCCCGGCAACGCGGCAAAACCCCCTCTCAGATCGCACTTGCCTGGCTATTAGCCCAACCAGGGATCACAGCACCTATTCTCGGTGCGCGTACGTTGGAACAGCTAGAGGACAACCTCGGATGTGTTGGCTGGTATTTGACAGAGGAGGAACTTAAGCAGCTCGACCAGGCCAGTGCACTTGAGGATGCTTATCCTTACCATTTCATCCAATCCTTTGCCTATGACCGCTGACGAGGAGGAAAAAATGCAAGACTTTCGTCAAGAAGACAACGCGCTTATCTGGGAGCTCAATCACGAGACATTGCGTATCGAGTCGTGGGGGCGGGATAGCTTGCGAGTGCGTGCCACTGTCATGCCAGCCATTCGTGACGATTTGCCCAATGCTCTATTAGAGCCATCCCCCACACAACCAGAGATAACAATCACCGAGCAGCTAGCCACCATCCGCAACGGTGCCATTCGAGCTGAGATATCACCCACTGGCAGGATTCGCTTCGTCAATGCTCTTACGGGTGTCGAGCTGTTGCAAGAAGAGGAGCACCTGTTGCCTTATGGATGGCCACCACCACGCTACTATCGGACGCAGCCCGGAGATCTTTTCCATATTGAGGTGCGTTTCCTGGCTCACGATGACGAGCGCTTTTACGGCCTTGGTCAGCAACAACACGGCCGTCTCGATCATAAAGGATGTGTTGTTGAGCTCGCGCATCGTAATACCCAGGCAACCATACCGTGGGTCATATCTAACCGAGGATATGGCTTTTTGTGGAACAATCCTTCGGTTGGCCGTGTGCAATTGGGTCATGATCGAACCATGTGGGTTGCCGAGGCAGCACGTCAGATAGACTATTGGATCACGGTGGGCAACACACCCGCCGAGATTTTGGAGCACTATGTCGATGCCACAGGCCATACACCTCCTTTCCCGGAATGGGCAGCCGGCTTTTGGCAGTGCAAGCTCCGGTATGCCAGCCAGGATGAGCTCTTGGCTGTGGCACGCGAACATAAGCGACGTGGCCTGCCCATCTCGGTCATTGTGATAGACTTTTTCCATTGGACTGTCCAGGGTGAATGGAAATTCGATCCTGAAAAGTGGCCTGACCCAGCAGGGATGGTGCGCGAGTTGGAAGAGATGGGCATCAAAGTGATGGTCTCCATCTGGCCGACTGTCAATCCGCTAAGTGAGAACTGGGAAGAGATGCGACGCCGGGGATTGCTTGTGCGTCAGGAAAGTGGCATCCCGGTACAGATGCAGTTTGTGGACAACAAGCCCGAGGGGCCTGTTTTCCTGCAGTTCTTTGATGCCACCCACCCCGAGGCGCGACAATTTGTCTGGGAACGAGTGCGAGAGAACTATTATCGCCACGGCATTCATATATTCTGGCTCGACGAGGCCGAGCCGGATATGTGGCCGATGCATCCGCATAATTTGCGCTACCATCTGGGCAACGGACTGGAGGTGACCAACCTCTATCCATTGTTCTACGCCCGGGGCTTCTATGAGGGAATGCGCGCCGAAGGACAGCAGGAGATTCTCAATCTATGTCGTTGTGCCTGGGCAGGCAGTCAGCGCTATGGGGCTGCGGTTTGGTCAGGTGATATCTATTCGACCTTTGAGGCGTTGCAGGCTCAGATACCAGCAGGATTGAACATGGGGCTGAGCGGTATTCCATGGTGGACAACCGACATCGGTGGCTTTTTCGGCGGTGATCCCTCAACACCCTACTTCCGTGAGTTGATCGTGCGCTGGTTCCAATATGGCGCCTTTTGCCCTCTGTTCCGCTTGCACGGGTACCGAGAACCGACTATCTGGTATCCGGTCATGCAGGGTGGACCGAACGAGGTTTGGTCTTTCGGCGACGAAGCTTACGCGATCATCAAGGAACTCCTGTTCTTGCGGGAGCGCTTACGCCCCTACATTATGACGCATATGCGTCTTGCCCAGGCGAAGGGTACACCTTTGATGCGCCCGTTACTTCTTGAGTTTCCTGGTGACCCCGAATGCTGGAACGTGGGAGATGCCTTCATGTTCGGTTCGGATCTGCTCGTCGCTCCGGTGGTGCATCAAGGGGCACGCAGCCGTCCTGTGTATCTGCCGGCCGGAACGACCTGGGTTGACGCGTGGACAGGGAGAAAGATTGATGGCGGTCAGTGGATCACTGCCGATGCACCTCTGGAACGCGTTCCACTTTTCTTGCGTGGCGAGGCAAGACTCCCAATCCGCGAGGGGTGAGTCGCGCGATATAACAGCGGAAGTGTGCCGGAGAGACCGACGTCCAATCAAGTTTTTGCGTTCTATTGGTTAATGTGAATGCCAGTACTTTCCTTGCGAGGGTGTTGAAAAAGTCCCTTGACCGCTCAGATTTTCATAGGAAAATGGGCCAATAAAGCGGGTAACTAAAGAGTT
>QEXY01000022.1 GCA_003130875.1 Ardenticatenia bacterium | reverse complement strand
GGATACGATTACACCCAACCCGGCGCCTATTTCGTCACCCTGGTCACCCACGAACGCCAATGTCTGTTCGGCGACATCCTGGGCATAGGTGCGACCTGTCGGGTCGCTCTGAACCTATGGGGTGAAATTGCCCGTGCAGAATGGTTCCAAACGGCGGTGGTACGTCCATACGTGATGTTGCGCGAGGACGAATTTGTCGTGATGCCCAACCACGTACACGGCATTATTTGGATTGTGGATGATGGCCGTAGGGGCGCAGCGTCGCTGCGCCCCTACCACGCGCGCCCCTACCACATGCGCCCCGACCACGCGCGCCCCGACCACGCGCGTCCCTACGGCCCCCCACCCATCAATGTCATTCCCGGTTCGTTGGGGGCCATCGTGCGGGCGTATAAATCCGCCGTCACCAAACGCATCAACACCCTGCGCGGCAACCCCGACGTCCCCGTCTGGCAACGCAATTACTACGAACACATCATCCGCGATGAACAGGAATTACAACGCATCCGCCGATACATCCTGGACAACCCCGCCCTTTGGGCAGAGGATCAGGAAAACCCGGACATGGTCACCATCCGCCAGAGGAGGAGATGACCTGTGCATGGGCACGCTCGGCAACACCTGCGCCAACCCTCAAGACCATTGCCCAAGGTGCGCTTTGCCATGCACAACCTGGAGGCAAAGGTCATCACGACAATCCTGCCGCAACTCTCAATGGCACGCTGGTAGATTGGGGATGGTTCGCTCCTGTTCCACTCATGAGCGCGGCGCACGCGCGCGTCGTCGGCAACTGTTCGACATCTCGTCATCTCGGACAGGCATAGGGGCAGGCACGAGACCTGCCCCCGGACTTTCACCGTGTTTCCCCCAAAAGAGATGCGCCTTCAGGCAAGCACCATGCTGCGTCTATGCCCCGACGATGCGGTTGATCTTCTGCTCCATCTGGCGCGCTTCATCCGGCAGGAGGACGCCCACTTCGATCTGGCAGCGGAACTCGCCGCCGGCGGGCAATATCTTGACGTTGCCCTTGGCCTTCTCGGCGTGATAGCCCTCGGGCTCGGCGGTGGCCGGCAGCACCATACCCAGGGCATCCTGGTCGGGATTGCGCGCAATCCAGCGCACGCCGTGGTCCAGCTCGGCCGGGCGGTGGCTGATAAAGTCCGCCGAGCCGTCGGGGTGGACTTGCATCGTGTGCGCCCAGCCCGCCTCGTCGGTCAGGTAGTCGATGAAGAACACCACCTCTGGATCGAATGCCAGGCCCGGCTTGAGCACGTTGTGGCGCTCGGGATGCTGTGCCAGCTCTTCTAGGAACTCACGATAGCCCGGCGGCGGCTGCAGGTGCCCCGGAATGCTGCGCCGCACGCGCACATGCTCCGGCGTGCAGCGCGCCGTATAGACCAGGCGGCCGTTGTCCACCGGTCGGAAGTTGGCGTGCGCCATGTACATGTACTCCATCGGGCTGCGCTTGAGATTGCGGATGGCAATGGAGATGGGCACACGGGCGGAACCGGCATAGAGCTTCGCCAGCGGACGGGCGACATAGTTGGTGTTGAACGCCACCGCGTACTGCCAGCTGCCGCTCACCCCCATATACGGTCCTCGCTCGTCCTCGCCGATGAGCAGCTGGGCGGTCTGATAGGGCGCATTGGGCAGCTCGCCATGGAGCGGATGTTTATCCTGCTCCGTCGGCACGCCCATGGCGGTGAAGCCACAGTGCACCATAAACGCGCCATAGGTGCGCAGGTACTCGGCACTCTCAGTCGGCTCATCGAACATCGAGCGCATGGCCAGCTCGCGCCCGTGCAGCTCCAGCCGCCAGATCTGCTGACCCTTGTAAGGCAGGACGATCATCTGCCCCACCCGGTTGGTGATGCGCAGTCCGCACACTCCGCTGGCGTAGCGAAATGCGCGCGCGGTCAGCTCACCGAACTCCGCCAATGGGGTTTCAAAACGCTCGAAGAGCTCGGGTTTTAGATGGATGACAGTTTGCCACGACATCGGACATTCCTCCTTGATGCATATTGAGTAGATTTGTCAGAACACGACGCGGCGAAGGCTCAGTGGGTGCACGGCTCACCTCGTCGCCGTACTTCGGTTGTGATGCTTCCATCAGCCCGCTCCGACAGCCAGCGCTCCACCCAGGCATGTTCGTCCTGGAGCGTGACCACCTCGCCGTCCAGGCGGGCGCCGCGCAGTGCGTCGATGAGCTGCCGGTAAATCGGCCCTGGACGCAACTTGAACACGCTGCGCAGGTAATGGCCGTCGATGATCGGCTGCACACCGCGCAGCTCGCTCTCAAACTGCGCCAGCTGGGCGCGCACCGTTGCATCGTCGCTCCCCAGCCAGCCGATGAGCACGCTGTGCGTGTCGAACGGGGCGAGCAACGCGTACAAACGACTGGGGCGTTGCGGCTCTGTCAACAACGGAAGGCACGTGCGGTGCAGCAACTCTACCTGGCGCAGCGTGCCGGCGAGATGGCCGGGGATGTGCAGCCGGTTGATCAGCTGCTCCAGCGCCGCCTGGTCCATGCGAAAGGTCAGGATGCCCAGGTAGTGCACTTCGGCGGGCCTTATGCGCTCCCAGGGGGTGCCGTCGCGCGCCTGGCGCAGCGCCACCATCCGCTGCACCACCCATGCATCCGCGCGCAATGCGGGGTGAATTTGGCGCAGGACGCCCAGCGCGTCCAGGCGGCTCAAAGCGCGCTCCGGGTCCGGCTCCCGCAAGATGAGCAGCAGTTCGTGGAAAATGCGCTCGCCGCTCACCCGATCCAGCAGGTCGAGCGCGCCCTGCAGCAATTCTAAAGTGCGCGCTTCGATCTGAAAGCCCAAACGCTGCTCCAGACGCACCGCGCGCAGGATGCGCGTGGGATCCTCCACAAAGCTCAGACTGTGGAGCACCCGGATGAGCCCCTGGCGCAGGTCGTGCTCGCCGCCGTAAAAGTCCAGCAGCTCACCAAATCGCTCCGGTGAGAGGCAGATGGCCAGCGTGTTGATGGTAAAATCGCGGCGGTGCAAGTCCTGCTTGATGGAGCTGCGCTCCACCTCCGGCAATGCAGTGGGATGCTCATAGAATTCCATCCGGGCCGTGACGAAGTCGAGCGCAGGGGGCAGCACACCTGCGGTGACCTCAACAGGGATCTCTGCGGAGGGGACGCTTTCCCCAGGTGTCTCGGGCAGCTGCAGCGTCGGTGGCAGCAACCATTTGGCCGTGCCGAAGCGTTGATGACTGCGCACCTGCCCTCCATAACGCTGCGCCAGACGACGCGCCAGGCGGATGGCATCCCCCTCGACTACCAGATCGATGTCCGGATAGGGGACATGGTTTTGGGAATTGGCGCGATGCAACAGATCGCGCACGAAGCCACCCACGATGTACAGCGTATCCCCTTGTTCGGCGGCAATGCGACCCGCTTCGCGCAGGAGTTGGAGCAGGGCAGCCGGCATCACCTCCTCCATGCGGCGCACGATCTGCGCGGCACGCGAGACGCCCGGCGCCGCACTCCACAGCTTGATCAGATCGGTGCGCGTGACGATGCCGATCACCTGGTCGCCATTCACCACCGGCACTTGCCCGATGCCCTCGCGCGTCATGATCTCCTGGAGCTTCTCCACCGAATCGTGGGGGGTCACATAGATCTCGCCCTTGCGCATAATGCGGCTGATGGCACTGTTGCCCAACTTGTGATGCAGCGCTTTGTCGATCTCGCGGCGCGTCAGCACACCGACGACACGCCCCCCTTCGACCACCGGGAATCCCTCGTGGCCGTAGCGCGCCATCATCTCGGCAGCGCGCGCCACCGTGTCATATGGGGACAGCGTGTGGACACCGCGCGACATGATATCCCTCACCGTGACGGAGGGTCGCACATTGCGGTGGAGCAGTTCCAGGAGCTGCGCGCGCACTTCTTCCACGTTCACCCCACGCACCAAGGCCGCTGCGGCGCGGGCATGGCCTCCTCCGCCGAACATACCGGCGATGAAGCTGACATCAACGGCATCGGTGGTGGAGCGCGCCACCAGCTGGATGTGATCCTCCATCGCCACGAGCAGGAAGAGCGCATCGGGCTCGAACAAGTCGCGCAGTTTGTGTGCCAGGGTGCTGATCTCCTCCACATAGCGCTCTGTCGCTGCGGCGGCGATCATGACCACGTGGCCGGAGATGTGGTAGGTCTGCATTGCATCGATCAGCCGGCGGTAGAGCGCCTGTTGCTCTTCGCTGAGCGGGTACTTGAGGAACTGGCGCACCACCTCCATCACCGCGCCCTGTTCCATCAACCAGGCGGCGGCATAGACATCGCGCGGCGTGGTGCTGGCATATAACAGCGAACCGGTGTCTTCATAGATGCCCAACAGGAGCAGGGTCGCTTCGTGGGCGGAAAGCGGGATGCGCTGCGCTTTGATCTCCTCGACGAGCAGGGTGGCCGTCGCGCCGGTATTTTGCAACGTCGCCCCCACGCCCTCCGGCAGGTGGGGCGCCCGCGCGTGATGGTCGATCACCTGACAAGCTGTCTGGGCGTCCAGGCCGCGCAGCGGGGGGATGTGCTGCGTGTCCACCACCGTGAGGCGGGTGATGCGCTCTTGGGGCAACTCGTGAGGCCACAGGAAAGGGAATTCATCCCCGTACAGCGTCAAAAAATCGCGCACATTGCGATTGAGGCGATTGGGGAGCAGGGCTCGGGCAGCTGGATAGAGCTTCACCGCGCCCAGCAAGGACGCCACGGCGTCAAAATCGGCGTTCTCGTGCGTCACGACCAGGTGCATGCCATCTACCTGCTTTGATTGTAACCGGCAGCGCAGCAGAGTCAAACGACCGGAGGGGGTGCACTTCGATTTGGGGCGAGTTGGGAGGGAGTGCTTCCCCCACCCCAACCCTCCCCGTGGACAGGGAGGGAGCGCAAAATCCTTTCACCGCAGTGCGCGCAGAG
>QEXY01000139.1 GCA_003130875.1 Ardenticatenia bacterium | reverse complement strand
GTGCGGCCAGGTTTTCCGTATTTTTCTCACGCCCATCGAATTCACGCGATGATGCGGAATCCTTGGCCGCATCTGGCCGCATCTGTGCCGCCTCTCCCGTGCGGCCAAGTGCGGCCAGGTTTTCCGTATTTTTCTCACGCCAATCGAATTCACGCAATGATACGGAATCCTTGGCCGCATCTGGCCGCAAACGTAGCCCCATTGCGCGAAAACCTCAAACTCAAGGAACCTATTATGCCCTGGGCGTTCGCCAAAAGTACGAGCTCGGGCTTATAATGCACACTCAAGTGGGCAATCAGGGGTTGCGATCCTGTAGTCCATGATCACTAGGTTGGAGATGGCCCATCAACTACATCGCTTCTGATCGGGACGAAAGGAGTTTGTACGTGAAGTCCAGACTACTTGATCTGCTAAGCAAACCTGGCGTGTTGATCGCTGACGGTGCCACCGGTACATTTTTACAGCAGGCCGGCCTGCCCAGAGGCACGGCACCCGAACGGTGGAATCTGGAGAATCCCGAGGCAATCCTGTCATTGCACCGCAGCTACCTCGACGCAGGGTCACAGCTCATTCTGACCAACTCATTTGGCGGTAATCGCTACCGCCTATCACGCCATGGGTTGGCAGAGCAGGCCCACGAGATCAACCGAACGGCAGCACAACTGGCCCGCCAGGCAGCCGGCACGACGGCATGGGTGTTGGGTGATATCGGCCCGCTCGGAGAACTGCTGGCACCCCTTGGGACGGTTGCCTATGAAGACGCAGTGGCTGCGTTCTCCGAGCAAGCCGCTGCGTTGGTTGAGGGGGGCGTGGACGGCATCCTCATCGAGACCATGAGCGACCTGGGAGAAGTCAAAGCCGCGGTGGAGGGCGTGCGTTGCGTGACCGATTTGCCCGTGCTGGTGACGATGAGCTTTGACACGCACGGACGCACCATGATGGGGGTTACTCCGGCGCAGGCGGCACACGAACTGTGGGGGTTGGGCGTGAACGTCATCGGCGCCAACTGCGGGCGCAGCTTGCCCGAGAACCTGGAAGCGATACGCGCCATGCGCGAGGCGGAGCCGCAAGCGGTGTTAATGGCTAAGCCGAATGCCGGTCTTCCCCACACCGAGGGCGACACACTCCGCTACGATGTGACACCGGAGATTATGGCGGATTACGCTCTGCGCTTCGTCGCATTGGGGGTCAAGATCTTCGGTGGATGCTGTGGTTCGACACCTGAACACATCCGAGCGGTCGTGCGCGCCTTGCGGGGATGAGCTATTGGGCGCTATGGAGCGGTCCGCTGGACACATCATACAGCTGTGGGTGCGCCTGCGTGCACCCATCTGGCATGTTGGAGCCGGCTGGGCTGCACTGAGCGGTGCTATAGCGAGCGGCATCCTCTGGGAGAATGATGTGCCGCTGTTGACGCGTATCGGCATCGTCTTGCTCATCTGGCTGTTGGCCGACCCTCTGCTGGGCACGATGTGGGAATTGGGGGCGACGCCATATGGTGTCTGGACGCAACTCTGGCGCGCCGGCCGCGACACGAATCACAGTGCACCGCTGATTCTACTGCCCTACACCCAAACCGGCTCACCGGCGTGGCAGGTAGCGAACTGGCTGGGTCGCCAAAGTGCCTGGTGGCATACCACATTCTGGCCACAGAGCGGTGAAGCTTTCGTCACGGTATGCAGCTTATTGCCGGTGTCCCTGTTAGTCGGGGCATTGTTGAACTCCACTGTTCTGACGCTGGTATGCGCAGCAATGGTGCTGGCGTGGCTCGCGGCGTTGTGGCGCAAGGAGATACCCCCTTCTATGGGCGGCCATCCATGGCGTACGACGGTGGCAGACGCATGGGGGCAGTTTGGAATTCCGTGGATGCTCGGCTGTGCCGCAACCGGTGCGTCCTCCTGGCTTGGCATCGTGTTAGGGATATGCTTGACTTTCAGCTACATAGGATCGTCACGTCAGCCAACGTGGCGACCTGCCATAGTAGCAGGTCAGCTGGCAGCCCTTGCCATAATGCTCGGTATCCGCCAGGTGTTTGCCATCGCTGTGATCAGCGTGCTATTGACCGCACAGACAGGATTGCTATTGGCTGGCAGGTCAAATCAAATCCCGAATGCGCAGTGGTTAGCGGGGTTGCATCTTTTGCTCCTGGGAGTTATGTTGATTGCTTCTTTCGCGATCAGCCTTGGAAAATAGGGTGTCACTTTTGCCGAGCTTCGGTGTTGTTATGTGTAGCACGTACTCAGTGTTCTAGGCGATTGAGGGCATCTCATCTGCCAGAAGGGGGGTGAGAGAGGGCGCGGTCGATTTCTCGCAGAAGTCATTTCATATCCTAGTAGATGCTCATTTAGTCATTACACTCGAGCTTAAGGGAGGGAGATCTATTTTATGGAAGCAACGACTTCGACCACACTCAATACCCGTCGCATCGTGATCGCAGGTGTCCTTGGCGCCATTTCGATCCTGTTGGGATGGACCCGTCTGGGGTATATCCCGGTGCCCAACCTGGCGGCGAATGCCACCATTATGCACGTGCCGGTGATCATCGGCGCGGTGATGGAGGGCTGGTTGGTCGGCGCCATCATCGGGTTGTTGTTCGGTTTGTCCAGCTTTGCGCTCGCGACGATCCCATTGTTCAAGAACCCGCTGGTGGCGATTGTGCCGCGCATCATCATCGGCATTACCTCGTATTTCGCCTATGCGGCGCTTAAGAAGAACAATGAGTATCTGGCGCTCGTGGTTGCTGCAATCGTGGGCACTCTCACCAACACGATCTTGGTGCTGGGGCTGGCCGGTTTGCTCAATTATGTGCCGTGGGAGCTAATGCCGCCCATCCTTGTGACCAACGCGTTGCCGGAGGTAATCATCGCCATCATCCTGGTGGTAGCCGTTGTGGCTGCCTGGAAACGCATTGAGACGGGCAGCGTCAAGGCGAAGATGTAATCCCCACATCCCCACCAGGATCATCCCATCGAACCCCGTTGCCCTGCGAACGGGGTTCGTTTTTTCGAAGCAGATATGGTAGATTCAGCCAAGGAGGTAGTCCTGTGCTCCTTTGTATCGATCTAGGCAATACGAACATCACATTGGGACTATACGACGGTGGGACATTGCGCGGCCATTGGCGAGTGCGCACGGATCACCACAAGATGCCAGACGAATACGGCATCCTGATGGTCAGCTTGTTGCGTCATGCCGGCTTCGCACCACAGGAGGTCGAGGGCGTCTGTATGTGCAGCGTCGTCCCGCCTCTCACAGGCATCTTGGACGAAGCGTGTCGCGCCTACCTGGGCCACGCACCGCTCATCGTCGACGCCAGCGTCAATACCGGGGTTAAGATCTGCTATGATAACCCACGGGAGGTGGGTGCCGACCGGGTGGTGGATGCCGTCGCGGTATATCAATTGTATGGCGCCCCCGCTTGTGTGGTGGACTTCGGCACGGCGACCACCTTTGACGCCATCTCACGCACAGGCGAGTACCTGGGCGGTGCCATCGCGCCGGGCATCGGCATCGCCGCAGAGGCGCTCTTCAGCCGCACAGCCAAGCTACCGCGCATCGACCTAGTGCGTCCACCCGGCCCGATCGGTCGCAACACGGTGCACTCGATGCAATCGGGGTTGATCTTCGGGTATGTGGGGCTGGTGGAAGGCATGGTGGCGCGCTTTCGCAAGGAATTAGGCGACGATATGCGCGTGATCGGCACTGGAGGGCTCGTGGAGATCATCGCACGCGAGACGGACGTGATCCAGAAGATTGACCCATGGCTCACATTACATGGCCTGCGCATCCTATGGGAGATGAACCGATCGGGATCCGCCTGATGAGGGAAACGCACGATGGGTGATCGATTGTTGGAGGGTAGGCACATTTTGTTGGGTGTAACCGGCGGTGTCGCGGCCTACAAGGCGGTGGCACTCGCCAGTCGCCTGACCCAGGCAGGCGCTGTGGTCGATGTGGTGTTGAGCGCGGCGGCTATGCGCTTTGTGACGCCGCTAAGTTTTGAGTCGGTGACGCGGCGTCGTGCGCACTACGATATGTTCGCACTGCCCGCGGACACCAGCCCACAGGTCTGCCCGGGCGACCTGCTGATCGCCCACATCGCATTGGCCAGGAGCGCTGACCTGATGATCATCGCTCCTGCTACGGCCAACACGCTGGCCAAGCTGGCGCACGGCATCGCCGACAACTTGTTAACCGCTGTGGCGTTGGCAGTGACGGTGCCATTGGTGATCGCGCCGGCTATGGAAAGCCACATGTGGGAACATCCCGCTACCCAATCTAATCTGGCAGCATTGCGAGCGCGGGGCGTGGTACAGGTTGGACCGGCAACCGGCCACTTAGCTTCCGGCGCCTCGGGTGTGGGGCGTATGAGCGAGCCGGAGGAAATCATCGCCGCAGCACGGATGGTGCTGGCATGCAACGGCGACCTGGCTGGACGACGGGTGGTGGTATCGGCCGGGGGCACCCGCGAGGCGATCGACCCGGTGCGCTTCATCGGCAACCGCTCCAGCGGCAAGATGGGGTATGCATTGGCGAACGCAGCGCGCGACCGTGGTGCGCAAGTCGTACTGGTCACGGCGCCAACAGCCCTGCCCGATCCCTATGGGGTGCAGCTGGTGCGGGCCGAATCGGCGTCAGAAATGCGCGACGCCGTGTTAGCAGCGCTGGAAGGCGCCGACGCGCTGGTCATGGCCGCTGCTGTGGCGGATTACCGGCCGGTTCAGGTCAGCGCACAGAAGATCAAGAAAACAGAGGAGAACCTGATGCTGGAGCTGACGCGCACCCCGGACATCCTGGGAGAGGTGGCTGGTCTGCGCGCGGCCGGCCGTGGACCGCGGGTGGTGGTTGGATTCGCCGCCGAGACCGCCGACTTGTTGGCCAATGCGCAGGCGAAATTGCGCCAGAAACGCCTCGATCTCATCGTAGCGAATGATGTCAGTGCGCCGGATGCCGGCTTTGGAGTGGACACCAACCGAGTCACGCTGCTCTGGGCGGACGGCAGCGTCGAGCCGCTGCCGCTGATGACAAAAGAAGAGCTCGCGCACGTCATCTGGGATCGTGTGCAGTGTCTGTGGGCTTGAGAGATAGCTCTGTGTACCGCCTTCCTTTCGGCCGGGGGCAGCTCGAATTTGCCCTGCCACCTTCTATGCGGGGTACCCTTTTGCAACCGAAGGAGCTGCCTCCGCTGACGGCGCCTGCCGCCGCGATCCGACAAGCTGTGGCCAACCCGACCGGCTGTGCGCCGCTGCGCCAGCTGGCCAGGCCAGGTGACCGAGTCTGTCTGGTCTTCACCGACGCGACACGCGCATGCCCAGATGCCCTCCTGGTGCCAGCCCTCCTTGAGGAGCTCCATGCAGCTGGAGTGCGCGATGAGGACATCACCCTGCTGTGTGCCACTGGGTTGCATCGTCCCAGCACGTCCGCCGAGAAGGTCGCCAAGCTGGGCGCTTCCATCCTGGAGCGTTACCGCGTGGTAGATCACGCTGCACTCGACAGCACCCAACTGGCATATCTGGGCACAACAGCGTCTGGGGCATCGATCTGGATCAACCGACTGGTGATAGAGGCGGACCTAGTCATCGCTACCGGAGTGGTGGAACCTCATCTCTACGCCGGCTACTCTGGCGGTCCGAAGACGGTGGCCGTCGGCGCTGCCGGTGAACCCACGATCGCCTATACCCATAGCATCCAGCTGACTGACCATCCCAATACGCGATTGGGATGTGTCGAAGAGAACCCCTTTCACCAGACGTTGCGTGAGATCGCCCATCGGGCAAGGTTGCGTTTCATTCTCAACGTGCTGCTCGATGGTCAGGAACGCATTCTCGCGGTGCGCGCAGGAGATCCTGAACCAGCTTTTCGCGCGCTGGTCGCACTCGCACGTGAGCTGTACGAGGTGCCGGTGGACCGGCAGTATGACCTGGTAATCACTGGAGTTGGACATCCCAAAGATGCAAACCTCTACCAGGCCACCCGTGCAGCCACGTATGTGTTCCGTGCACCGAAACCGGTGCTGAAGCCCGGCGGCTGTATCATTGTGCCGGCGCCTTGTCCAGAGGGTGTGGGACTGGGCAGCGGGGAGAGACGCTTCTACGAGATCATGCGCTCAGCCGACGATATGGCCACGTTGCTGGCAGAGTTACGCCGCATTGGCTATCCTGCGGGTGCCCAGCGCGCTTACTTCTTGGCGCAGGTGCTTCGGTATCACCGGGTGATCATCGTGGGCGCTGAAAATCCGGATGTGGTACGCCATCTGCATATGACACCGGCGCGCACTATGGAAGAAGCCCTACAAGGGGCGGTGGAGGAGATCGGGAGATCAGACTTGGAGGTATTAATTATGCCACACGCATTGCATACTCTGCCGGCTGAGCAGGGGATGGAACCGCTTCACGTCGCGGTGGGCACCGTCCGCCTGCAGCTGCGCCGTCATGGCCAGGACCCTGGCAGCGTGGATGGGCAAAGTGCACTGCGCATCCTCGCAGAGCTGAGCCAAGAGGAGCCGGAACTACCCGCCTCGAAATGGTACACATCGGCTCAACCGGAGCAGCTGGCACAGTTCACCGAGCTGTGGGAGAGCTTGAGGCACTGACCGCGTTCGAAAACGGACACACGTTGCTACAAGTGTCGCGCACCTTGTCGCACTATCTCAGACGTCCCAGCAGCACATCCGAGTCTTCCTGCATCAGCAAGGTTAGACGGATGATACGCCCTGCCAGCCGGGGGTTGTTTCGGCAGTGCCACCAGAGGCGAAACGCCATATAGTGTTGGAAAAGAGTACGGCACAGGATCTTCATCGGTGGGTTAATGCTTGCGCCCTTTTTCTAGTCGTAGTTTACCATAAAATGGACAGGGAGTCTATCCGTATCAACTTGGGTTGTCGTTCGAAGTGATCTCGGAAGAGGCAGCCTATGGCCGAGCTGTCATTGTGGCTAATACCGGATGAAGAATGTCGCCAGTTCCTGGCGCGTATCATTGTACGTCTGAGCCAGCAATACAACACGCCTCGCTTTGAGCCGCATCTCACCTTGCTCGGCAGGATCGCGATGGAGCACAGAGATGCCACCGACCGGACAGCTCAGCTGGCGTCGCGGTTAGGGACACCCCAGGTCGTCCTAAAGAGATTGGGCTACCAGGGCGAATTTTTTAGGGCGCTTTTCGTGGAGGCTGAGCGCACGCCCTCGCTGATGGAGGCCTATCGGACGGCCTGCGCAATCTTTGGTCGTGAGCCAGAGGACACATTTTTGCCGCATGTCAGCTTGTTGTACGGTGACCTTCCCACAGCAACGAAGGATGCGCTGATCACTCGACTTGCCGCGGAGCTCGCGCTGCCCTTCTCCTTCATGGCGTCTCGGCTGGACTTGATGGTCGCTTCATCGCGCCTTCCTGTCTCAAGCTGGCACTGTGTCGCGAGTTACACGCTTGGCGAGAACACCACCTAGCGAAAAGCGCATTTCAATTTGGGTTCGAACCCTGTAGGGTGTAGGGACGCAGCGCGCTACCACCTAATACTCCTGTGATCCGTACGCTCTCGGCGTACTCTGCGGTAAAATCCCAGCCCTTGCTGACACGCACGGCTCGGCTTGACTTCGCCCTTTCCCGAAAGTGAGATGCACCTCTCAGCGAGTCTGTTCCGCGGAGGATACTGTGGAGAGACCAGGGCCTGTAACGTTAGAGGATCTCCGCTGCTGCGTCGCGATCCAGGTACAGATGGGCGTGGGGAGTGCGGCGCAGGATGGAAGCCGGACACGTCGGACCGACAGGCTCTAACAGGGCACGGCGCACCGCGTTCGCTTTGCGCCGTTCGGGCACGATGCACAACATTCGCTTGGCACTGCGCAACGCAGGGATCGTCAGAGTAATGGCATGCTTGGGAACCTCCTCCAGGCTCCCGAAATGTCCTTCACCGACCTGCTGGCGCCGGCTTGCTTCCTCGAGTGCGACCACTTTGACCCACACCGGGTCGTCAAAGTCTGCCACAGGGGGATCGTTGAAGGCCAGGTGGCCGTTCTCACCGATTCCCAAACAGCACAAATCCGCCGGATGGGCGCGGAGCAGGAGCTCATAGCCACGACAGGCCGCTTCGATGTCCTCCGCATGCCCCGGCACCGGAAAGAAGGATCCCACTGGCACGTGATCCAGCAGGTGTCGTCGCAGGAAGAGAGGGAAGCTCGCCGGATGACCTGGTTTCAGGCGCAGGTACTCATCCATATGGAAGACGTTGACCGCTGGCCACGGTATCTCAGATAGGTGGCGCAAGGCGTGCAAAAAGGTCAGCTGCGAGTTGCCGGTAGCCAGGATGATATTGGCAACTCCTCTCTCAGCAACCGCCTGCGTAATGATAGCCGCTGCCTCTCGTGCGGCAGCCAGGCCGAGCGACTCATTATCGGCATAAATGCTCACACGCAGCTGATCGTATATGGACGTGCGAACCGGTTGTATTTCCATATGTTGGTCGCTCCTGATAAAGGTGTTTGCCGAGACAGAAAGAACCGGCCACCTATCTTAACGCCGCCCTTCGCGGGCGGCAATTTCTCTCACTGGGCCAGCTGGGCTATCGCGATGACGCGGTTGTCGTAAACACGGCGTTCGCGATTCCAGTTGGCACAGGTGATCAGGGTCAAAGTGGGGTCGGCAGTCGGAAATGTCACCTGAACATCCTCCGGTGACACGACCCGCACCTCCTTGATCACGTAGCGATAGGGCTGCTCTCCGGCAAATACCAGTACCTCGTCACCCTGGCGCAGCTGGGAGAGATAGCGGAACGGGCCGTCCCCTCCACGCGCCAGCGTCACATGTCCGGCGAGTGCAATGTTGCTGGTGTCGCCCGGGCTGGCTGTGCCCTGCAAATGCCCCACTTCATAGGTCAATTGATCCACCTGCCACGTGCCATTGCGCAGTGCGATCAAGATCACAGGCGCATCGACTCCCAGCTTGGGAATGATGAGACGCGTAGCGGGTGTCCTGGGCTGGTCGGCTGGCAACCCCATCAACGTTGCCTTGGTCACCTGGGATGACTTCGCCACGCCAGAAGAAGGGGAAGCACCCTGCGGCGGATTTGCCGGCGCCTCCGACACCAGAGGCTCAGTCGTCGGCGGAAGAGGCGTTGGGGAGGCCATCACCTCCCTGTGCATCTCGGTCGGGGT
>QEXY01000138.1 GCA_003130875.1 Ardenticatenia bacterium | reverse complement strand
GGTAACTAAAGAGTTTTTCAACACCCTCTCTAGTACGAGGGTGTTGAAAAACTCTTTAGTTACCTGCTTTATTGGCCCATTTTCCTATGAAAATCTGAGCGGTCAAGGGACTTTTTCAACACCCTCACTAGATAGGTTTGCATTATCGTGCGGGCCATGTATAATTTCCTTCCGGAGATCCGGCAAGGTGCCCTGTGCCAACGGAAAGGCCGGGCTTAAAAGGGGAAGCCGGTGACCTCGTCACGGGGAAGTCCGGCGCTGTCCCGCAACTGTAGGTCGGCATCGCAGCCAATTCGCGCTGTTCAGCGATATGATATGGTAGCGTGCTGACGAGCCAGGATACCTGCCTTGCCGTGGCAACCACGCCACCTCCGCGGTAGAGGGAGTGGTTGAAGTGCTTTCGTGCTTCGACCACTTCTTTGTTTATGAGCGGACATCGCAGGTGAAGGGGGGTGAACAGCGGCGGCGGTTGTAACGATGTAGATTGTGCCCACAGATTTGTGGGTTCGGCACTGCACGGTATGTACCCAAACCTCTCCAATGCCTCGAAGTGGAACTGGGCATCGTCCTGTCTGCTTTCGGCCGAGGACAAGAATCTCAAATTTCGAAGGAGAAGAATCCATGACCAAAGAGAAGCTAGTTGAAGCCATTGCCAATATGAGAGATCAAGAAGCTATCCAGATAGCCCAGCAGATGCTGGATGCTGGCGTTGACCCGCGCGTTGTTCTGGAGGCCGGTCACGAGGCTATGGCGGTCGTGGGAGAACGTTACGAGCGCAAAGAGTATTACCTGCCGGAGCTGGTCGTTGCCGGAGAAATCCTCAAGGAAATTGCCGAGCTGGCAAAACCCAAGATCCGGGGCGAAGTTGCCACCCAAGGCAAACCGCGCGGCAAGGTGGTTATCGGCACCGTCGAGGGCGACATCCACGACATTGGTAAGGATATCGTAGCCTTTATGCTCGAAGTGAACAACTATCAAGTCTTTGACCTGGGAGTCGATGTCCCGCCCAGCAAGTTTGTGGAAAAAATCCGTGAAGTCAACCCAGAAATCGTGGGTATGAGTGGGTTCCTCACCCTGGCGTTCGATCAGATGCGCCTGACCGTTGAGGCGATCAAAGAGGCTGGTCTGCGTGACAAGGTCAAGATCATGATCGGTGGTGCCCCGATGGACGAAGATGCCGCCAGGTATGTTGGCGCCGATGCTTATGGTGAAGACGCAGCTGCTGCCGTCAAATTGGCCAACCAGTGGACAGGAGGAAATTGACCATGGAGAAGTCACCGGAAGAGCTGTATCAAGAGCGCGTCAAGCGGATCATGGACGCCTGCACGGGCAAGGTGCCGGATCGTGTACCCATCATGGGCCCCTATGAGCTCTTTGTTTACAACTACGCGGGCGTCACCATCAAAGAGGCAATGAACGACTATGCGTTGGCGCGTCGCGCATGCCACAAGTTCCTGGACGACTTTCAGCCCGACGCCGACTTCGGACCTGTGCTCGCCTATCCGGCAAAGCCGATGGAATTCTTGGGGGTCAAGTGGTTCAAGTGGGCTGGACATGGACTGGGTGACAATATCATGTACCAGTTCATCGAAGGCGAGTACATGAAGGCCGAGGAGTACGACGAGTTCATCTATGACCCGTCCCATTTCATGGCCACCAAGTGGCTGCCGCGTTCGTTTAAGGCGCTGGAGGGCTTTGCCGGCTTCCCGCCTATGCGCCTGATGATGTGGTTCGGCTGGACCGGTCTGCTGACGGCGTTTGCCAATCCTGAGGTACAGCAGGCATTGCAGAATGCCATTAAAGCCGGCAAGCAGTTGAGTAAGTGGTTCGCCTCGCTGGGGCGGTACACCCAGGAAATCAAGCAAAAAGGCTTCCCGCTGGCTTATGGCGCCCTCAGCTGGCCACCTTTTGACATCATCGGCGACACGCTGCGCGGTACACGCGGCATCATGTCCGATATGATCCGCCGGCCCGATAAGCTGCTCAAGGCGCTCGAGATCGCCACGCAGCTGTGCATCGAATATGGTTCCGCCGCAGCGGGAGCCGATCTGCCGCTCACCTGGATCTGGATGCATAAGGGCTCAGAAGGGTTTATGTCTGATGAGCAATATGCCACCTTCTACTGGCCCTTCTTGAAGCGTGCGATCGAGGGCCTGGTCGAACGAGGATGCATCGTGGTCATCTATTGCGAGGGCAATGACACACCCCGCCTGAAATACTTCGTCGATGTGCCCAAGGGCAAGGTGGTGTATCACTTCGCCACGATGGACATGGCCAAGGCCAAGGAGATGTTGCATGGCATCGCTGCCATTTCGGGCAACGTGCCCAACCGCCTGCTGCTGACCGGCACCCCCGACGACGTCAAAGCGTACTGCAAGTGGCTCATCGACACGGTCGGCAAGGACGGCGGCTATATTATGGACACGTCAGCTCTGCTCGATGAGGCCAAGCCGGAGAACGTCAAGGCCATGTTCGAGTTCACGCGCGAGTATGGGGTATATCGCTGAGGAAGACCCCAGCTGGTATCCTGGCGCGAAAGCGGACGCACGATCGGGAAGGGGGTCGCATCAGCACCCCCTTCCCTGTTATAATCGGCCTGCTGACAACACACTTTTAGCCATTATAACCCAAGTTGCCACCAAAGGAAGTTGAGGACTATGGGCTGGCATAAGAAGCGTGACTCTTAGCTCCAGCTTATATGGAGGGTTACCGCGTGGACCGATTGACTCGAAATGGTAAACAGCATATCCGAACCACGACCATGTAACCGAGCCGCGACCGTAAGGGAGCGGCACAAAACTCACCGCAGAGAACGCCGAGCACGCCGAGGTTTTTCCCCTCTGTTAATTCTCTGCGCTCTCTGCGTGCCCGGCGGCACAATCTCGGCCGCTTGCTGTCGCGCGCGGCTCGGTTTGGGACAACCCTCGTCTCAAAATCAAGTGTACCTGGTCAAAGATAGCAACTCGAGTCATTATAAGACAAGGACATAAGGGATTTGTTGTCGAATATGCATGTCCATAATTCCCCCCCAACCACGGTGTACGTCGAATTCGAGCCGATAGGTCGGCGCGGTGTGGTATCTGCCGAGATGTCCTTGTTAGATGCGGCGCGCCACCTGGGGGTCGAGCTGGTGAGCATCTGCGGCGGTGTGGGCATCTGTGGGCGCTGCAAAGTGCGCTTGCTGTCCGGGCAGCTCTCCGAGCTCACCGCCCACGAACGCGCAGCGCTTTCTCAACAGGAAATCGAGCAGAACTTCCGTCTGGCCTGTATGGCATATCCGCTGAGCGACTGCAAGGTAGATGTGCCACCTGAATCGCTCAGCACCCCCATGCGCACACAGGTGGAAGGGATGGAAGAGGTGGTGGAATCCATAGAGTCGCCGATGTGCAGCGTAACGGTCGAGCTGGAGATTCCCTCCTTGAGCCATCCTGTCGCGGATGCGGAGAACCTGCTCCAGGCAGTCAGACGTCTGAGTGATGGGCCGGTGACGACAATTGACCTGGGGGTATTGCAGGAGTTGCCCCGTCAATTGCGTGCCTGGGATTGGCGCTGTCAGGCACACGTACGAGGAGATGAAATTGTGGCGGTGACCCCGGTGGGCACTCCGCCGCTCGGCCTGGCGATCGACCTCGGTTCCACCAAAATTGCCGGTTACCTGGTTGACCTGCGCGATGGTCGCATCCTGGCGACCCATGGGATGATGAACCCGCAGATCGGGTATGGAGAGGACATCGTCAGCCGTATCACATATGCCGAGAACACCCCTGAAGGTGCACTCCGGTTACAGCAAGTCGTGGTGGAAGGGCTCAATCAACTGATCGAGGCGCTGTGCAATGTAGCGGGTGCAGATCGTCAGCACATTCTCGAGGCGGTCATCGTCGGCAACACCGCTATGCATCACTTGCTGCTGCGCCTGCCGACCCGTCAGTTGGCGCGTTCACCGTTTATTCCGGTTGTGGTGAGTGACCTCGACATCCGAGCGCGCGACCTCGGCCTGCGCATCGCACCGGGCGCGCGTGTGTACATACCACCCAACATCGCCGGCTATGTGGGCGCTGACCACGTTGCGGTGTTGATCGCGACTGCCCGCACGTGGTCGGAAGGCACCACGTTGGTGCTCGACATCGGCACGAACACCGAAGTGTCACTCATCACACCTGCCGGTGCCATCACCAGCCTCTCGTGTGCCTCCGGACCGGCGTTCGAGGGCTATCACATTCAACACGGTATCCGTGCCACCGCCGGCGCCATCGAGCGGGTTCAGATTACGTCCGAACATGTGTTTTACAAAACCATTCACGACGCGCCACCGGTGGGCATTTGCGGTTCGGGCATTCTGGATGCCATTGCGCAGCTGCGCCTGGCCGGTGTCCTGGGTGAAAACGGCGCCTTCCGGGCGGACTCGCACCCGCGCCTGCGCCGCATCGACAACCAGTGGCACTTCGTCCTGGCGGAGCAGGACGGGCGCCTCATCACCGTGACCCAACAAGATGTGCGCGAAATCCAGCTGGCCAAAGCAGCGATCCAGACCGGCATCGAGGCGCTGTTACGGGAAAACGGGATCGCAGCGGAGCAAGTGAGCAAAGTGCTCATCGTCGGTGCCTTCGGCAGTTACATCGATATCGCGAATGCGGTCGCCATCGGCATGCTGCCTGCTCTGCCCCTGGAACGCTTTGCCCAAATCGGGAACGCCGCCGGTGTTGGCGCGCGTCAATTGCTGCTGTCCGATTCGCTGCGTCAGGCGGCGCGCGCACTGCATACGCGGGTGCGTTTTATCGAGCTCGCTCTATACCCCGGTTTCGGCAAGATGTTTGCTATGAACTGTCGCCTGATGCCCCATCGTCCGCAAGGTCGTTCGGATGATCCAGGTGGCTGAGCCTTGTGTCTGCCCTAAATGGGGTAACCACAGGGGTTGCCCCTACAGTGGCATGTAATACGGGAGCAACAACCATAGGGGCAGGTCTTGTGCCTGCCCCAAATGCTTAGGGGAATAATTGGTTGCGCAGCGGGGTGTGATGCGCTACTATATCCGCGATTCGCAATTAGCAGATTCGATGCCACCCCTTCAGCCGGGGCGCGGACGGGGTGGAGGCAGAACAGCAACAGCCAGACGATGAGTTTCCGGGGCGATTTTCATGCAACGAGGAGGAAACGCAATGACAGAGATGTTAGAGCTGATCAAGAAGCGACGCAGCATTCGACAGTACACCGCTGATCCCGTTTCGGATTCGGAGATTCGGGCATTGTTGGAGGCGGCGATGGCGGCTCCCTCGGCGGATGATATGCGTCCATGGGAAATCATCGTGGTGCGCCGCAAGGACCTGCGAGAAGAGCTGAGCCGGGTGCATCCCTGGGCTGCGATGTGCAAATCCGCCGCGGTGGTGTTCGTAGTCCTGGGCGATGCGCGGCGGTCTTCCCGCTGGGTGGAGGATTGCAGTGCGCTGACCGAGAACCTGTTGCTCGCCGTGACCGGCCTGGGGCTGGGAGCGGTCTGGGTGGGGATTTATCCGCAGACCGCGGATGAGGCATACATACGCCGCCTTCTGGGCATCCCCGAGCATCTGCGCGTGCTGTGCCTGGTGCCGGTGGGGCGCCCGGCAGAAGACAAGCCGGCACACACCAAGTACGACGAGCGCAAAATCCACTACGAAACCTATGCAGGCAAATGAGCATCCGCTCCCCATAACCAGGCATACGACGGCAGATGATCGAGAAGGGAGAGGGCGAAATGGCTCAACAGACGCGTTCGTATAAGGAAGAGCTGGTGGGCGTCTTCGGTTATCCGGTGGCGGAAAACCCCACCTGTGTGATGCAGCAGGCGGCCTTCGAGGCGTGTGGTCTCCAGTGGCGCTACCTCACCATCGAGGTGCGACCGGAGCAGCTGGCCGATGCCATGCGCGGGTTGCGCGCTTTCAATATGCGCGGCATCAACCTGACCATTCCCCATAAGGTGGCGGTGATCCCCTACCTGGATCGTCTCTCTCCGGAAGCACAGCTGATCGGCGCCGTGAACACCGTCGTGGCACAAGGCAGCGAGTTGATCGGTTACAACACGGACGGCAAGGGTTTTCTGCGTTCGGTGCGCGAGGACGCGGGTGTCGATCCGCGCGGAAGGCGGGTGGTCTTCCTGGGTGCCGGTGGTGCCGCGCGCGCCATGGCGGTTGAAATGGCCCTGGCGGGTGCCAGCCATATCACCATCGTGAACCGCACCCCCACACGTGGCGAGGAGCTGGCACGCCACCTGCGCGAGCAAACCGACGTCGCGGCGGACTATGTGCCCTGGCAGGGTGAGTATGTTGTGCCATCTGATGCAGACATCCTGATCAATGCGACCTCCATCGGGCTGTTTCCCAATGTCACCGAGATGCCGCGCGTGGCGATGTCTTCCATCCGCAGGGATTTGCTGGTGTGCGATGTCATCCCCAACCCGCCGCGGACCGCTTTCCTGGCCGCAGTGGAACGACAGGGAGCGCGCACTCTGGATGGCCTGGGCATGCTGGTGTATCAGGGTGCCATCGCCTTCCAAATGTGGACCGGCGTTGAGCCCCCTATCGATGTGATGCGGCGTGCCCTGGCGGAAGTTTTCGGCGCTTGATCAGGGAGTGGCAGAGCAGAGCCCGCCGATCTCGAGCGACTTGTAATGCATGGGACAAGTATCGTTGTCATCGTTGGGTATGCGCTGATATACGTCGCTCTCCATAGCGGGCTGGCGAGTTATGCTGTCAAAGAGTGGGCACGCCGACGATTCGGCGTGCTCTCCGACCGCTGGTATCGGCTGATATACAACGGCATCGCCACCGTATTGTTGCTGCCCCTTGGCGCGATGCTGGTGAAATTGCCCGACCAGACGCTCTATATCCTCACCACCCCCTGGTACGAGCTGGCATGGGGGATCGAGGGGCTGGCCGCTTTGGGCGTCCTCTATGGGGTCTCGATCACCGATGTCTGGAGCTTTTTGGGAATCCGCCAGGTCTTCGACCCCGAATGCGCGGCGACCTATCGTTGCGCACCGCTCGTCGTCACCGGCATGTATCGCTGGGTGCGTCATCCTCAGTATCTGTTTGGCCTGATTTTGCTATGGTGCGCTCCCAGTATGACCTTGAATCGAGCGGCGCTCTCGGTCGTCTTCTCGATCTATCTATACATCGGCACGTTTTTGGAAGAGCGACGGCTGGTTGCCGAATATGGTGAAGCGTATCGCCAGTACCAACGCCAGGTGCCGCGGTTGTTTCCATGGCGCGGTCCGGTGCGGGTGAGATCAGAGTTTCCTGAGCAGGTTTCTTGAAATGATGTCCCAACCGAGCCGCGCGTGTAAGCAGGCGAGCCAGGATTTTTTACCGCAGAGAGAGCTATGAAAGACCTCTGCGTGCTCTGCGGTGAAAGCATTTCCGCTCCCTGACGGTCGTGGCTCGGACAAGCGGTCTCGTGCAGGACAGTTGGGGGCGTGTTTGAACTCTTTTCATTGGGAGCGATGTGGTGACCGATGTGCTGTATATTCACCCGGCACGCCACGCCGTCGACGCCGGCTATCAGGACCTGGGGTTCTACTTTCTGATCCCGGTCGGCGTGATCGGGCTGGCCAATATGTTGCGACATCAGGGATACACCGTCCGGGGGATCAACTACCCGGCGGAGCTACTGCGCGACCGCAGTTTCAAGCTGAAACCGTGGCTCAAGGAACAGCAGGGAGTCCGCCTGGTGATGGTGGACCTGCACTGGTTTGAGCACGCCTTCGGCGCCATCAGCGTGGCGCGGGCGTGTCGAGAGGTTCTGCCGGATGCGCGCGTCGTATTGGGAGGCTTTACCGCTTCCGTTTACGCATCTGAGATCCTGCAGTCCTTCCCTGAGGTGGATTTCATCATCTGTGGCGATGCGGAGCTACCGCTTACGCGCCTGGTGGCTGAGATTACGCGCCCGAATCCGGATCTGTCCACCGTTCCCAACCTTTTCTACCGCGAGCGCGATCAGGTAATTGGAAACGCGCTCACCTACTGTGCCACCTCTGCCGAGCTCGATGCACTGGACTTTGTAGATCTTGAATTTTTGGAACATGCCGATTGGTATGGGGCGCTTCAGTTCGAGCCGACTAATCTGACACGTGAGATCAGGGGGCTGCGCGGACACTGGTTGTGCATCGGGCGCGGGTGCCTTTTTGACTGTGCCTTCTGCGGCGGGGGGAAGGAGTCACACCGCCTGCTGGCCGGGCGCGAACAGGTCACCTTGCGCGCGGTGGAATGCGTGATCGAAGATATCGTGCGACTGGCACAGAAAGGGATTGATCAGGTTGCCTTTAATCTGGATCCGGCCATCTTCGAGGAGTCCTATTGGCAGGCGCTCTTCGCCGGGCTGCGGCAGCGCAACGTGCGCATCGGCATCTATAATGAGCACTTCCAACTCCCCTCACTGGAATTCGTGCGCGCGTTTGCGGAAACGGTGGACATCCCCCGCTCGGAGGTTGCGTTGACCCTCCTTTCGGGAAGCGAGCGAGTGCGGCGGAACAACGGCAAGTTCTTCTCCAACAAGCGCCTCTATCCCGTCCTCAGCGCGCTCGCCCAGGCGGGCATCCCCCTATATGTGTATTTCTCGTTCAACCTGCCGGGCGAGGACGAGCGTTCCTTCCGTGAGACATTGCGCTTAGCAGAAGCGATTGCCCGGATGTATCCGCCCCATCTGCTGAAAATGATCAACCAGGCGCACACCCTTGATCCCTGCTGTCCGATCAGCCGCGAACCGGGCCGCTTCTCGGTGCAGGTGACTCTGCGCCACTTCATGGACTACTACTCCTATTGTCAGAAGACGCTCGCATTTGGCCCCGACGAAGTCTCCCCATGGCAGGAACGTGGCTTTGCCTGGCGCACCCGGCCGGACGACGTCCTGGAGTCCATGATCCGCCAGTGGAACGCATTCTGTTCCCGGCAGAGATTTTTGTGCTTTCGCGTCCCGCAGAGTTGGTAGCGGGATCACCGCTTCTCCGAGCCACGACCGTGAGGGAGCGGAGATGCTTTCACCGCAGAGACCGCAGAGCACGCAGAGGTTTTTTCCCCTGTTAATTCTCGGCGTTCTCTGCGCTCTCGGCGGTAAAATCTCCGCCGTGGACGGGGAGGGAGCGGAAATGCTTTCACCGCAGAGAACGCAGAGCACGCAGAGGTCTTTCATAACTCTCTGCGCTCTCGGCGTGTTCTGTGGTAAAAAAATCCGGGCTCGGTTGCTCACACGCGCGGCTCAGTTTGAATCGTGCTTCCCCCGAAAAAATGAAATGCACTGCCCTCGCACAGTGCCCGAAATGAACAAATGTTCACCCTCGAACACTTGACAAATTCCCATCTATGTGATATAATGCGTTTGTGCATTTGCACGGATGTGTACAAATGCACATGGTGCTCGCTGCGGAGTGCTGCGCTGGTGAAATGCGCGACTCAGCAGCGGGGATGGCGACGATGGCATGAGCACACACGCCAGTGATAAGCATCTCCTCTACAAGATCGCCAAGGCTTACTACCAGGACGAACTGACGCAACATGATATTGCGCGTCGTTTTGGGCTATCTCGCGTCAAGGTATCACGGTTGTTAGAACAAGCGCGCCAGGAAGGGATCGTTAAAATCACCGTCGTGCCCCCGCCGGGCACGTTCGCCGATCTGGAACGTCAGCTGGAGGCACGCTTCGGCTTGCTGGAGGCAGTGGTGGTCGCCCCGGCGCGTTATGACCGCGCCAACGTGGTGCGCGAGCTGGGGCAAGCAGCGGCAGACTGCCTGATGCGTTGCCTCAAGGGACGCGAAATCCTCACCATGTCCTGGGGCACCACCCTGCGTGCCACAGTGGATGCCCTCCCCTCGCGCAACTGGCCGCATATGACCGTCGTTCAGATGGCAGGCGGATTGGGACGCCCCGAAGCCGAGGTGTACGGCAGCGACCTCACCCGGCGTGCCGCTCAGGCACTGGGGGCGCGTTCCCGCATGATCCCCGCACCGGGAATCGTGGCCAGCAAGCTGGCGCGGGATGCCCTGCTGGCCGATACGCATATTGCTGAAACCCTCGCCATGGCCGCGCGTGCCGATGTGGCATTGGTCGGCCTGGGTGCCCTTACACCCGACTCGGTGGTGCTCCAGGTGAGCTCGCTGCTCACCGAGGAACAGATCAACGAACTCAAAGCGCTGGGCATGGTGGGTGATATTGCCCTGCGCTGTTACGATGCTTACGGGCGCCCGATCCGTCATGAAGTGAACGAACGCATCATCGCCCTCGAGCTAGACCAGATCAAGCGCATCCCACGTGTCATCGGAGTGGCCGGTGGCACCGGCAAGTATGAAAGCATCCGTGCTGCCCTGCGCGGCGGCCTTATCAACGTGCTGGTGACCGACGATCGCACGGCTACCCGTCTATTGAGCGAACCCGATTCTCATCGCGCTGAAAGGTGAAATACATTTTCCTATGGAATTACTCGGACATTTGCAAAGGCTTGAAGCGGAAGGCAACCCGATCCAGGTGGGGTTAGTGGGTTGCGGCCAAATGGGTTCCGGAATGGTGCACGTCGTGCATAAGATGGCCGGCATGAATATCACGGCTATTGCCGACGTGGACATCAGCCGTCCTATTGCGACGTTCAAAGAAATCGGTATACCCGACTCGGGCATTTGTATCACTAATCGCCCGGGAGAGGCAGAGGACGCACTGCGCGATGGCAAGCGCGTCATCACCGAGGATGCCCTGGTGCTGACCCAGTTGGAGAGCCTTGACGCTTTGGTGGAAGCCACCGGAATCACCGAGGTGGGCGCCCAGGTGGCGTGGAATAGCATCCTCAACCGCAAGCATGTGATCATGCTGAACGTCGAAACCGACGTCACGGTGGGGGTCATCCTGCATCGCATGGCCGAGAAGATCGGGTGTGTGTACACTGCCGCCATGGGCGACGAGCCAGGGGTGTGCAAGACGTTATACGATTTTGCCACCTCCCTGGGATTCGAGGTGGTATGCCTCGGAAAGGGAAAGAATAACCCGATCAATTATGAGGCTACTCCGGAAAGCTGTCGCGAGGAGGCGCAGCGCAAGAATATGAACCCCAAGATGCTGGCTGCTTTCCAGGATGGCACCAAGACGATGGTCGAGTTGGCTGCCATGGCGAACGCGACCGGGTTAGTGATCGATGTGCCGGGCTGCCACGGCGCCAAGGTGGACGTGCCAGACCTCCATAAAGTGCTCATCCCCAAGGAAGACGGCGGCATCCTCAACCATCGTGGATGCGTCGAATATTCCGTCGGCAAGGTGGCGCCGGGCGTCTTTGCCATCGTGACCAGCGATGATCCGCGCATCCGCGCCGATATGCGCTTCTACGCGATGGGCGATGGGCCCTATTACACCCTCTATCGGCCCTATCACCTCTGTGCTATCGAAACTCCTCTTTCCGTCGCCGAAGCGGTGATCTACGGGGAAGCCGTCCTGTTCTCCGACCGCCTGGTTGCCGAAGTCGTGCCCATCGCGAAGCGCCCGCTCAAAGCCGGTGAGACGGTGGGCGATTTGGGAAGCCCGGACATCTATAACTTGGTCTATCCTTATGCCGAAGCGCACGCCCGCAAAGCGATTCCGATGGGCCTGGCGGTGGGCGGCAAGGTGATCAAGGACATCGCCAAGGGCGAAATGCTGACCGAGGAAAACGTCGCCCCCGACACCACCAAGCTGGTCTATCAACTGCGCCAGCTGCAGGACGCGATGCTGGCGAAGGAGCAATCACAGGGGACTCAACACGAAATCATAGCGCGGGAATGTGTGTATGGCTGAAACAATGAAAGCGGTGGTTGTGCGCGCGCCGATGGATTTCGGCGTGGAAGAGGTGCCTGTTCCAGAGGTGCCACGGGAAGGGTTTTTGCTCAAGGTGTATGCCTGTGGTCTGTGCGGCTCAGATCTCAGGACGCTGCGCAGCGGGCATATCCGGGTCACTTTGCCCTGGATTATCGGCCATGAGGTATCCGGCTGGGTGGAAGAGGTTGGTGAGAACTACACTGGCCCGTGGCGCAAGGGTGATCTGCTGGCGGTGGCGCCGTTCGTCTATTGTGGCAAGTGCGATTTCTGTATGGCGGGCAAATACGAGCTGTGTGATAACTATCGTGAGATCGCCCAGGCTTGGCCGGGTGGTTTCGCCGACTATATGGCGATACCGCCCGAAGCGGCACGCAATGGGATCATGCAGCTGGTGCCACCCGGACTGGATCCCGCTCTGGCGGCTATATCGGAGCCCATTTCCTCCTGTATCCATGCTCAGGAGAAGGGCTGGGTCGGACTGGGCGATACGGTCGCGATCATCGGTGCCGGCCCGGTCGGCTGCACCCACGTGCTGTTGGCACGCGCCCGCGGCGCCGACAAGGTGTTCATCGCCGATGTGTCAGAAGACCGCCTCAAGATGGCCGAGATGTTCGAACCGGATGCCACTATCAACGCGGCTCAGACCGACGTGGTGGCGGAGGTGCGCCGACTCACCAACGGCAAGGGTGCTGATGTGGTGGTCACCGCCAATTCGGTGCCGGTCACGCAGGTGCAAGCGGTCGAGATGGCACGCAAGGGGGGACGTATCCTCCTCTTTGGCGGCCTGCCCAAGCACGACAGCAAACCGCCGATCGATATGAACATCGTGCACTACAACGGTCTGTATCTGATCGGCACCACCACGCTGGGCCCGCGCCATCAGTATCAGGCGCTCAAATTGCTGGCATCGGGCAAATACCCGTTTGACAAGCTCATCACCCATCGCCTCCCCCTGGAGCAGTTCAAGGAAGGGGCGATGTTGGCCTTAGAAGGGAAGGTGCTGAAAGCGGTGTTTTACCCGAAGGCAGAATACATCCCGGCAGGCACGTAGCTACATCGGTCTTGGATGCCGGGCACTTCGGGGTGCACGCCGACTCGAGGACGAGAAAGGGACAATTGAATGTCCGAGAACTTGCAAGCCAATCATCCTCTGCCATTTCTAAAGAACGGCATTGCCCAGGTGGGCCTTGTGGTTGAGGACCTAGAGAAGGCCGTCGAAGCGTATTGGAGGCTGTTCGGCATCGGTCCGTGGCACTTTTACACCTACGGCAAGCCGTTGGTGAAACGGATGTCCTATCGTGGTCGCCCCGTCGAACACAAGATGCGCGTGGCGCTGGCGTGGCTGGGACCCCTGCGTATCGAGCTGATCCAGATCCTCGAAGGTGACACTGTGTATGATGAATTTGTCAAAGCGCACGGCTACGGCGTGCATCACTTCGGCGTGCTGGTGGATAATATGCAAGAGGCACTTCGGGATGCTGCTGCAGCCGGGCTGGAGATGACGATGGACGGCAGTGGTTTTGGGCTGGACGGCGATGGCCATTACGCGTACCTCGACACCGAAGCGCTGATTGGGACCACTCTGGAACTCATCTCGCGGCCGCAGCGTCGCATGCCACCCGAAAAGATCTACCCACCCGAAGAGGAAACGTAGCAGTGCGCAGGAAGATTTCAACCAGTTTAGCTCGGTCGGATGGTATGACGGCATAACATGGGTTGATCATATAACCAAGAAAGGAGATTGTTATGCAACTGAAGAATGCACTGGCAGTCATCGTAGGTAACCGAAACTTCTTTGCGGACAGTCTGGTCGAGCAAGGACGCAAGGAAATCCTCTCCGTGCTCGGCGAGCTGGGCATCGAAGTGATCATCCCAGATGAGAAGACCACCAAGCTGGGTGCTGTGGAGACATGGGAAGATGC
>QEXY01000137.1 GCA_003130875.1 Ardenticatenia bacterium | reverse complement strand
GGACAAGAATCTCTGTGATGAAAAGGCTTCTTGCAAGTCCTTGTTCCATTCCACTCCCAAATTGAAATACACCTCGCTTGAGGGTGTTGAAAAAGTCCCTTGACCGCTCAGATTTTCATAGGAAAATGGGCCAATAAAGCGGGTAACTAAAGAGTTTTTCAACACCCTCTTCCTTGCAGCGTTTGACAAACACCCGGCAATATGTTATAAGGATGTTTGAATAGAGCAACGTGTATTGCAATGTGTGAGATGTGCGTGCGTTTGCCCAGGGCGATCAGGAGCCAGCCAGACCGCTGAGTCTGGACAGGCCGGCCTATGCTGGGCAACGAATGCCATAAGTAGTAATGCACACGACCAGCCTTCCAGATGGGAAGGCTGGTTCTTTTGTACCAGGCTGAAATGCGGAGGAAGGATATGATCCGTGTCGGGGTCTACGGCGCGAGCGGCTACACTGGTCTGGAATTGCTGCGCATCCTACATCGACATCCTCAGGTGCAGCTGGTGTTTGCCACGGCACAAAGCCACGCCGGCAGCACACTGCGCGATGTCTTTCCGGTGCCATGGGACATTCCACTGATCGCCGAGGCGGAAGCCGATTGCAGCACGGTTGACGCGGTGTTCTGTTGCCTGCCAGCGGGCAAGGCCATGGAAATAGTTGCCTTGGCACACCGTCACCGCGTGCGCGCGATTGACCTGTCCGCTGACTTCCGACTTGCCGACGCGCAGCTGTACTCGCAATGGTACGGTATCTCCCACAGCGCACCCGAGCTATTGCCACTGGCAGTCTACGGCTTGCCCGAAATGTACCGCGAGCAGATCAAACAGGCGTCCGTTATCGCCAATCCGGGCTGTTATCCCACCAGTGTGCTGCTGGCGCTGTACCCTCTACTCAAAGAGCAGCTGCTCCCGCCGGATCGTCCGATCATCGTGGACAGCAAGTCGGGGGTGAGCGGTGCCGGGCGCAGTCCGACGCTCAGAACCCATTTCGTCGAGGCGAACGAGAACTTGTCGCCGTATAACGTCGGACGCACGCATCGCCACCTTCCTGAGATGGAGCAGGAGATCGTGCGCCTGGGCGGTCCGTCGGGCCAGCTCATCTTCACCCCGCACCTATTGCCGGTCAATCGGGGTATCCTCTCCACCATCTATGTGAGCGTTTCCGAGACGGTCTCTATCGAGGCACTGCACGCCCTCTTCTGCCGGACATATGCCGGCGAGCCCTTCATCTGGATGCTGCCGTTGGGTCAGCTGGCCACGTTGGCCCATGCTGTGCACACCAATCGCTGCGTCTTGTCGCTCGCGCAACCCATGCCGGGGCAGCTCATCATCTGCTCAGCAATCGACAATCTTGTCAAGGGAGCGGCAGGACAAGCAGTGCAGAACTTCAACTTGATGTTCGGTCTGGATGAAACAACCGGGCTGGTGCTATGATGATCCAGGTGCTCAAGATCGGTGGCAATGAGCTGGACGATCCCACCTTCATCGACCAATTGGTGGAGACGGTGAAGGGACTGCCATCTCCACCGGTGATCGTACACGGAGGTGGCAAGGAAATTCGTGAACTCCAGGAAAAGCTCGGCATGGAGGCACGTTACATCGAGGGATTGCGCGTCACCGACGATGCTTCACTGGAAGTGGTGCAGATGGTGCTTTCCGGGCGCATCAACAAGCGTCTGGTGGCCGCGTTGGGGGCAGCGGGCATCGATGCCTTCGGTATGTCCGGCATCGATCGTAACGCAGTAAAGGCGGAAAAGCTGCACCATCCCGCCGGCGACCTGGGATGGGTGGGCCGTGTGGTCGCCGTGCGCAGCGAGGTGTTCCTCAATCTGCTGGAGAACGGCATCACCCCGGTGCTCTCGCCCGTCTGTTACGGTCCGGATGGTAGCATCTTCAACGTGAATGCCGATCACGTCGCCGAGGCGATCGCGCTGGCACTCCAGGCGGATGCGCTGGTGTTCGTCTCTAATGTGCCTGGCGTGCTGGTGGAGGGCAAGCTGGTCGAGCGTCTGGAACCCGCACAGGCGCAGGCGTGGATCGCGGACGGCACCATCTCAGGCGGGATGATCCCTAAAGTGCGGGCTGCGCTGGAAGCTGTGGCGCACGGGGTCCAGGCTGTGTGTATCACCAATCTAGAAGGACTCAGGCACCAGAGCGGCACTCTCGTCATCAAAAGCAGCGAGGTGGAATGATCATGAACGAGACAACGCAACCACCTGTACATGAAGCGATCGCGTTGGAGCGGCGTTACGTGTTGCAAACCTATCGGCGGCCCGATTTTGTGTTGGTGCACGGTGAGGGTGTGCGCCTTTTCGATGAAAAAGGACGCGCCTACCTGGACGCGGTGGCGGGCATCGCCGTCAATGCGCTGGGATATGGCGACCCGGAGATTGTGACCGCTTTGCGCGTTGCAGCGGAGGGGTTGATCCACGTGTCGAACCTGTATCACACCGAGCCACAGGCGCGTCTGGCGCAGGCACTGGTGGAATGTTCCTTTGCTGACCGCGTGTTCTTCTGTAATTCCGGCACCGAAGCAGTCGAAGCGGCGCTCAAATTTGCGCGCAAGTATGCCCGTGAGCATTATGGCGCGTACAAGACCCAGTTTGTCGCGTTCACCCACTCCTTCCATGGGCGTACGATGGGCGCATTGTCCACCACGGCGACGGAGAAGTATCGCGCACCTTTTGAGCCGCTGGTGCCCGGAGTCCATTTTGTGCCGTTCAATGACCTGCGCGCGGCACAGGAAGTGATCACCGACCGGGTGTGTGGTGTGCTGGTCGAGCCGATCCAGGGGGAAGGTGGCGTCCACTTGGCGACGGCAGAATTCCTGCAAGGCTTGCGCGCCTTGTGCACCGAGCGAGGAGCCCTGCTGATCTTTGACGAGATCCAATGCGGGTTGGGGCGCAGCGGAACGCTCTGGGCGCATGAACCTTCAGGGGTGTCCCCGGATATCATGACATTGGCCAAGCCGCTGGCCGGAGGATTGCCCATGGGCGCCGTGCTGATGACCCAAGCTGTTGCGGATGTGATGGCGCCGGGCGATCACGGCAGCACATTTGCCGCCGGACCGCTGGTCTGTCAGGTCGCGCAGGTGGTGTTGCGGCGTGTCAGTGCTCCGTCGTTCCTTGCCGAGGTGCGCGCCAAGGGCGAATATCTGGCAACGCGCTTGACTCAGCACATCCGTCCTCATCGCCTGGTGCGGGATGTGCGTGGCCGTGGACTGATGTGGGGTATCGAATGTGACGTGGAAGCGCTCACGGTGGTCAATACGGCCTACCGCTATGGGCTGCTCGTGTGTGCTGCGGGGACGCACGTAGTGCGTCTGCTGCCACCGCTAATTATCACCCGCCCTGAGATCGACGAAATGGTGGACAAGCTGGCTGCGACGCTTGCAGATGTGGCACAGGAGATGGTAGCGTGAACGAGGGTGAGATCAAGATCGAGCGAGCAAGTATGCAGGACGTGCCTGCCATCGCTGCGCTGGTAGAACGCTATGTACGGCGCGGCGAGGTGCTGCCGCGGCCGCTTGAGGACATCTATCAATCGCTGCGCGAATGGGTGGTGGCGAAGCGCTATGGGGAAGTAGTGGGATGTGGCTCGCTGGTCATCCTGTGGGCGGATATGGCCGAGATTCGCTCACTTGTCGTGCTGCCAGAGCTGCAGGGCAGAGGCATCGGCCGTCAGCTGGTCTGTGCCTTGCTGTCCGAAGCGGCAGCGCTTGAGATCCCGCGCGTGATCGCGTTGACGCGCAAGCCGGCATTTTTCGCCCAGCTGGGCTTCGTTGAAGTCCCACGCGCCTCGCTGCCGCGCAAGATCTGGAAAGACTGTATCCATTGCACCAAATTTGCCGGATGTGACGAGGTAGCAATGGTGTATGATCTGCCGCTGGAGACACGCGCAGGGCAGGCAAATAGCACCTTCCATGCGATCGTCGCGTGTCGTGTGCCGGCAAACACGCTCAAGGAGTGAACGAGACGTCTCGAGATGCAGGAACTCAGTCCCTCCTCTGAGTTAGGGAAACTTCAAAGAAGCGTCCTGCAACCGGTAACTCAGGTCAGCCGGGGTGGGGGCTATGTTCTTCACGTCCGCGCCAGAGGTTTCAGAGCGTTCGGCCGACAATGCGGTCACCACAATGGCCAACGTCAGCAACAAGCCGAGCAGCAAGAGGAGCAGGCGGTTCTGCCACAGGGCTTCGCGTAACCCCGCGCTGTCGATTGCCATCGCACGGTTGCGTGGAAGAAGCCTTGGAGACCCGTTTTCCGCTCTAAAGACCTTGTGAGATGTTTGCAAATTGCCTGGCACCCCCTCGACATTCCCTAGCAGTTCGGCACGCAGTGCGGCAATGCTGGCTGGACGGTCGTCTGGGTGCATCGCCATTGCGTGGAGAATGGCGCGTTCGACATGTGGTGAGATTTCAGGGTTGAGCGCGCGGGGTGCAATAAGCGCGTCCGGTTTGAGGAATCGTTGTTTGGCATCCACAGGCGGCTGTCCCGTCAACAGGTGGTATAGGGTGGCGCCGGCAGCATAAACGTCCGAACGTACATCCGTATGGCCACTTTCACCACCATATTGCTCAAGGGGGGTATATTGCACGCTGCCACGACCCTGTAACACTGTGACAGTACTCTCATCCTCCGGGGTCATCAGCTTGGCCAGACCAAAGTCGACCAATTTGATCGTACCGGCTGGCGTGAGTTTGATATTAGCCGGCTTAATGTCACGATGCAGCAGAGGGGGCTCCTGACCATGCAGGAATTCAAGGGCGTCAAAGAGTTGTTCGGCCCATGCCAACACCTGCTCTTCGGCGAGAAATTCCCTCTTGGCGCGTGCCTCTTCGATGAGCTCGCGCAGATCGCGTCCTGGGACGAAATCCATCACCAGGTAGTCGCGCTCTCCCTCTGTGAAATAGTCGGACACTTTGGGCAGATTGGGATGGTCAAGGCGAGCCAGAATAGTGGCTTCGCGGTAGAATTGAGCCTGCAGCTGTTCGCGCCGTTCCAAGGTGGCATCGGGTTCAGGGATGACCTCCTTGATAGCACACAAACGACCTTCCAGTCGCAGATCTTCTGCCTGGTAGATGGCTCCCATACCTCCCCGGCCCACCAGCTGCACGATACGATAACGCGACCACAGGATGGTGCCCGGGCTGAGTGGTTCAAACATCTTCTCCTCTTCCCGACGATGGTGCGGCAGTCGTCGGCCTCCTCCGAGTGCTGTGAAGGGTAACTTACAGAACCGTTTCTGTCAAGGAGGGTCAAGGCCGATGTCGTGTCTTGGCAGACTGTTTGCAAGACCGATATGTTGTTATCGTGAAGCCCAAGGATATCTGCTATAATGGGCGGGAAAGACACTCGCTCAAGGAGGTTGGCTGTGCGTATTGCTATCCTGTCCGACATCCACGACAACATCTGGAAGCTGGAGAGCGTGCTTCGCCATGTGCAAGGGGCCGATGCGTTGATCTTCTGCGGCGATTTTTGTGCCCCGTTCACGTTGACCCAACTGGCCCAGGGCTTCAAGGGTCCGGTGCACGTCGTTTGGGGCAACAACGATGGGGATAAATGGTTGCTCACGCGCAATGCTGCCGCGGCTGGCAATGTGACACTTCACGGTGAACTGGCTGAGCTGGAGCTGGGCGGTCGCCAACTGGCCGCCAACCATTATCCCCACATCGCGCGTCATCTGGCCGAATCAGGGCGCTATGCTGCCGTGTTCTACGGCCATGACCACACGGCACACATAGAACAGATAGGCCAGACCCTGCTACTGAACCCGGGTGAAGTGATGGGACGCTTTGGCAGGAGCACCTTCGCATGGTATGATACCGAGACCGGCCAGGCTGAGATCGTGGAAGTGGCGTAGCGTGATTGGCAGTGACATCGCAGTGCTGAGAGGAGAGAACTGCTGAGGGATTACGATGCCCAAGCGTACTGACCTTCACACCATCATGGTGCTGGGTTCTGGCCCGATCGTCATCGGCCAGGGATGCGAGTTCGATTACAGTGGCGCGCAGGCATGTAAGGTCTTGCGTGCCCATGGGTATCGTGTCGTGTTGGTCAACTCCAACCCGGCCACGATTATGACCGACCCCGAGTTTGCCGATGTGACCTATATTGAACCGCTCACGCCCGAGCTGTGTGAGCAGATCATTGCGATCGAGCGACCGGATGCGATCCTGCCCACTGTGGGCGGTCAGACTGGGTTAAACCTGGCGATGGCGCTGCAAAAACGTGGGGTTTTGGAGCGTTATGGCGTCGAACTGATCGGGGCGTCCTCCAAAAGTATTGAACTGGCCGAAGACCGTCGCCTGTTCAAGCAAGCGATGGATGAGATCGGGCTGCTTTCGCCACAGAGCGAGGTGGTGAGCACCGTTGATGATGCGCTCCGTGTGGCAGAGCAGTTGGGCTACCCGGTGTTGGTACGTCCGTCTTTCACCCTGGGCGGCTCCGGGGGAGGGGTTGCCTATGATTCGGCCGAGCTGTGCGAGATCGCCGAACGCGGTATCAAACAGAGTCCTGTCGGTCAGGTGCTCATCGATATGAGCCTGCTCGGCTGGAAAGAATTCGAGCTAGAACTCATGCGTGACGCGCGTGGTAACTTCGTGGTGGTCTGTACGATCGAGAACGTCGATCCTATGGGAGTGCACACCGGGGATAGCATCACGGTGGCGCCGGCGCAGACGCTCACCGACAAGGAGATGCAACGCCTGCGCGATATGGCGCGTGCCGTACTGGATCGGGTCGGAATTGCCACCGGTGGCGCCAATGTCCAATTCGCCATCAATCCCGACGATGGACAGGTGTATGTCATCGAGATGAACCCGCGCGTGTCGCGTTCATCGGCTTTGGCGAGCAAAGCCACTGGCTTCCCCATTGCCAAGATCGCTGCCCTGCTGGCGGTCGGCTTCACCCTGGACGAGATCCCCAACGACATCACACGAGTCACTCCGGCCAGCTTCGAGCCCTCGTTGGACTACGTCGTTGTCAAAATCCCGCGCTGGGACTTCCGCAAGTTTTCTGGAGTGGAAGACGTGCTCGGCCCTCAGATGAAGGCGGTCGGTGAGGTGATGGCGATCGGTCGCACCTTTCCGGAGGCCTTGCAGAAGGCAATCCGTTCGTTGGACATCGGTATCGTGGGCTTCGGCGCGGGTGATCTCTCCGAAATACCGCTTGAGTCGTTGCGTGTGCCCACTGCACAGCGCCTGTTCCATATGGCGATTGCCCTACGTAAAGGAGCTTCTCCGGAGGAAGTGGCTGCTGCGACTCGTTTTGACCCTTGGTTTGTACGTCAAGCGGCTGATATCATCCAGCTGCAACGTGAACTGGAAGAGCGCAAGCCGGGTTTGGAAGCACTCACTGCAGAGGAATGGCGCCGTCTGAAGCGCTATGGCTTCAGTGATGCCCACCTCGCCCGTCTGCTCGGGGTGGACGAGACCGCCGTGCGTGCCCGTCGCAAGGCGCTCGGCGTGACCCCCGTATATTATCGCGTGGACACCTGTGCCGCTGAATTTGAAGCTTACACGCCCTATCTCTACTCGACCTATGAGGTGGATGACGAAGCGCAGCCTACCGACCGTCCCAAGGTGATCATTTTGGGGGGCGGCCCGAACCGCATCGGACAAGGTATTGAGTTTGACTATTGTTGTGTGCACGCTTGCTTCGCCCTGCGTGAAATGGGCTATGAGACGATCATGGTCAATTGCAATCCGGAGACTGTCTCCACCGACTACGACACGGCAGACCGCCTCTACTTCGAGCCGCTCACTGCCGAAGATGTGTTGAACATCATCGACGAAGAGAAGCCGGTAGGTGTTCTGGTGCAGTTTGGAGGACAGACTCCACTTAACATCGCCCGCGCACTGCAAGACGCCGGTGCTCCCATTTGGGGCACCTCGGTGGATACCATCGATCTGGCTGAAGATCGCAAGCGTTTTAACGCGCTCATCCGTTCCCTGGATATCCCTCAGCCCGAAGGTGGCACCGCGCTGGGTCGTGAGGAAGCCCTGCGCGTAGCGCGTCAAATCGGCTACCCGGTTCTGGTGCGCCCCAGCTATGTCCTGGGTGGACGAGGCATGGCATTGGTCTTCGACGATGAGACTTTGCTCAACTGGCTGGACAAGCACATCATCTGGGATGAACATCCCGTGTTGATCGACCGTTTCCTGGACGATGCCTTTGAGGTGGATGTGGATGCCTTGTGCGATGGCCAGCACGTCACCATCGGCGGGATTATGCAGCACATTGAGGAAGCCGGCGTCCACAGCGGCGATTCGGCATGTGTTCTGCCGCCCTATAAGATCAGCATGTATCACGTCGAGATCATTCGTGAGTACACGCACCGCATCGGCAAAGCGCTGCAGGTGAAAGGTTTGTTCAACGTCCAGTATGCCATTAAGGATGAGATCGTCTACGTGTTGGAAGTCAATCCGCGTGCGAGCCGCACGGTACCCTTTGTGAGCAAGGCAACTGGACATCCCTTAGCGCGTTATGCCGCGCAGATCGCGGCGGGTAAGACGCTCGCCGAGATCGGCTTCCTGCACGAACCACGTGTGGACGGCTTCTTCGTGAAGGAAGCAGTGTTGCCCTTTCAGAAGTTCCCGGGCGTGGATGCGCGATTAGGGCCGGAGATGCGCTCGACGGGCGAGGTGATGGGACATGCCTCGCGTTTTGGCCATGCATTCGCCAAAGCGCAGATGGCAGCCGGCGTTCCCCTGCCTACCGAGGGCACCGTACTGATCTCGGTCAACCAGTTCGACAAAGGCGCCGTGCTCAAGATCGCCCGCGATCTACATCAGCTGGGGTTCAAGATTCTGGCCACGGCCGGCACCGCGCAGTGGTTGCAGGCTGTTGGGTTACCGGTGACCGTGATCAACAAGGTAAGCCAGGGCTCGCCTCACATCCTGGATGCCATTCGGGCAGGACAGATCGATTTGATCATCAACACGCCACGGGGTGGCCAGGCACACTACGACGGCAGCCTCATCCGTGGTGCCGCGCATAGGATGGGCATCCCGATTGTCACGACCTTGAGCGCGGCTGCTGCTACAGTGCAGGGCATCCGGGCGTTGCGGGAGAAGCCCCTGCGAGTACGCAGTCTGCAAACACATTATGCCGCCATGCGGTCAGCGGGAGAGGTGGTGAGCTAGGTTGTGCCCGACCTGTCTGAACAATCCTGGGAGGTCAACCGTACGATGGACGTCTTAGAGGCCATTTTCACCCGACGTAGCATCCGCCGCTTTGAGAATCGACCGGTGCCTTCTGAGATGGTCGAGCAGCTGCTCAAGGCAGCGATGTATGCGCCTTCGGCGCGCAACACCCAATCGTGGCACTTCGTCGTCATCACCGAGCGCCAGCTGCTGGACGTCGTGCCCACATTTCATCCCTATGCGGCGATGATCCGCGAAGCTCCGCTGGCTATCCTGGTGTGCGGTGATGAGCAGTTGGAGCCGCGCACCGCATACTGGGTGGAAAATTGCTCGGCCGCCACCCAGAACATCTTACTGGCTGCTCACGGTCTAGGGCTGGGGGCGGTCTGGCTGGGCATTTATCCCAATTCCGACCGTGTAGAGGGCATGCGTCGCCTGGTCGGAGACATGCCTTCCCACGTTATTCCTATGGCTCTGGTGGTCATCGGTTATCCGGCTGAAAAACCCGCTCAACCGGAGCGTTACCGGCCCGAGCGCGTGCATTATAATCATTGGAGGTCGTAATGCGCGAGCCAACCCCCAAAGTCGTCCATTATACCCAAGTGCCGGCCCAAACTTACGGTGACGAAGCACCTGGTGTCACCATCCGTTGGCTGATCGATGAGGAGCACGACGGCGCACCGGTGTATGCCTTGCGCTTGATCGAAGTCGCACCTGGGGGACATACTCCGCGTCATACCCACCCCTTTGAGCATGAAAACTTCGTGGTGGAAGGGCAAGGGCGCGTGCTGATTGACACACAGTGGTACCCGCTACGCGAGGGGGATGTCGTCTTCGTGCCTGGTGGTGTTGAGCACACCTATGAGAACACGGGTGAGACACCCTTCAAGATTTTGTGCGGAATCCCTGTGTCACGATTGCGATGAATCGTCCTCAGGTGGCGTGACCTCGAACCGATAACCGACACGGCGCACTGTGAGGATGTGTTGGGGATGCTTGGGATCCTCCTCCAACTTGCAGCGTAACCAACGGATGTGGACTTCGATGGTGCGCGTGTCGCCCACATACGCGGTGCCCCAAACTGCTTGCATGAGCTCAGTTCGGCTGATGTCGCGGCCGGCGTTTTTCATGAGATAGGTAAGCAGGATCAGCTCTCTGGGGGTCAGATGATTGACCTGCCCACGATACTTGACCGCATGTTTCAGCGTGTCCACGCAGATGTCACCGACACGCAAGAAACGGCCCGGTTGCATGCTCAGAGCTTTTTTGATCCGATAGGTCAGCTGACGAGGAGAAAAAGGTAACCTGAGATAGGCATTCCCTTGCAGCTGCTCCTGCTGCGTCTCCTCATCGGAAACGATCAGACGTGGGATCTCAAGGTTGGAGCGGTCAAGCGCTTCGCAGATTCTTTGCGCGTGACAGACGTTTCCTGTGGCATTCACCACGACGAGGTCTGGCCACTCGGCGTGTGCCTTGGCGATTGCAGTATAGGGATCGTTCGCATAAATAACTGTGTGCTTGCGCCTGCTCAGGATCGGCTCGATCACACCGCGTGCGGCTGCTTCGTCTCCCTCGACAAGTAATACCAGCAGCGAGTTCATGAAATGCTCCCCCCGTGCGGCTGCTCTGAAAAGAATTCCTCATCAAGGCTGCTGGGAGTGCAGATCGATGAAATGAGCAGCCCCCCGTATCTTCCACCACTTGCCGTCATTATAATGCTGCGCATGAGCCGTGACAACAATGCTTCTCCTCTTCCTGCTCTCGCTTGATTGTATCGCTTGAGAATATTAGGATCGTACCTAAACACAATTTATAGGCGTTAAAAGGGGAAGATAAGACTATATCTAGTAGAGATCCCGCGATGGTTCAAGATGCTCGTTTGCTCTATTCGTTCCGAGCCCAACTTCATTTTTCAAACCATTCTCAAACCCTGCCATCTTCGCTTTGTCGTCGTGCTGACCACTTGGCTCAGTCACCCAGCGGGCAAAAACCAGATAGCCTGTGTGCCCTACCATGATGTCGGCGGGGCGTAGCCGTTCCGCCACCGGTTTGTAAGTCCGCAGGAGAATCTCCTCCACCTCGATATGGAAGAAATGATGCGCTTCCAAGCTGGCAATGAGTTGGCTGACCTGATTAGTAGTGGGCATCAGTGATCCGAAGAAGCCGCCTGGTTTCAGCGCTTGCCCCACCTGAGGTAGGTAATCCCAAGGTGTGCGCACGTCCAAGAAGAGAGCATCCACAGCAGTTTCCTCAAAACCCTCGGCGATGTCCTTCAATTTGAATTCCACCCACTCCTGCAATCCCAGCTGGGTGATGTTACGGATGGCGAGGCGCTGCATATC
>QEXY01000136.1 GCA_003130875.1 Ardenticatenia bacterium | reverse complement strand
CAAAGAAGCGCGCATCTACACCATTATGCGCTACGCCAACGTCTATCCGAGAGCTCTGGCATTGATGGGATCCGGCAAGATTGACCTCAAACCCCTGATTACCGACACGTACAGCTTCCGTGATAGCATCAAAGCGTTTGAGTATGCCAGTAATCCCCGCCCCACCAGCATCAAGGTGCAGATCGTGATGGATCTCTGATGGTGAGCACATTTAGTTCGCTCTGTACTGTGTAATACCCTATGCCAGATCTGATGTTGGGCATCGATGTCGGTACCAGTGGGCTCAAGGCGGCACTGTTGCGCAACTCTGGAGAGGTGGTCACCGAGGCTGGTGAGGAATACCCGACCTATTATCCGTATCCCAGCTGGGCGGAGCAAGACCCCGAAGATTGGTGGAAAGCGCTATGCACGGCCGTCCATCGAGTGATGGCTTCTGTCGCGACACGTTCCCTGCCCCTGGCGGGGGTATGCATCAGCAGCCAGGCACCTGTCATCATCCCTGTGGCGGTGGACGGCCGCCCGCTGATGCGCGGCATGTTGTGGCTGGACAAGCGCGCTGAGAGCGAGTGTGCCTTAATTCGAGAGGTGATCGGCGAAGCGAGGATCTCACAGATCACCGCCAACAATCTTTCTTCCTATTTGGGGGCGCCCAGCTATATCTGGCTCAAGCGAAATCATCCCGACCTCTTTGCTCAGACGCATCAGTTCCTGATGGCGAATAGCTACCTGAACTGGCGACTGACAGGCCGCTTTACAATAGACGTCTCGCAGGCGCCGCTGCAATTGCTTTATGACATCACATCTGGCACCTGGTCCGACGAGATTTTGCGGGCGCTCGATCTGCCTGTCGAAAAGCTTCCCCCTGTGTATCCATGTCTTGCCATCATCGGTGAGGTGCGCAAGGATGCCGCGGATGAATCGGGTATCCCGGCCGGCACGCCGGTGTTGGCAGGTACAACAGACACTCCTGCTGCTATGGTGGGCATGGGGGTGCTGGAAAGTGGTCAGGCGTTCATCTCCCACGGAACCGGATGTAACATCGGTCTATGTGTCTCGAGGCCTTGGCCCAGCCGCCACATTGTCTGCATTCCCCACGCGATCCCAGGGATGTGGATGTTGTCGGCGGTGATGACTTCCTCTGGTGCCTCGATGAGATGGTTTGTAAATGAGCTCTGCGCTCGAGAACGTCACGATGCCGTTGCTGCGGGGCAAAATCCTTACGATTGGATCGACACAGATGCCCGAACAGCTCCACCAGGAAGCAGAGGGCTTCTCTTCTTACCCTACCTTATGGGAGAACAATCGCCCATTTGGGATCCAGATGCGCGCGGCGCGTTCGTGGGCATCTCAGCGGACACCACGCGGGGCGAGATGCTGCGTGCCATTATGGAAGGGGTGGCTTTTGGCATCCGTCAGAATCTGCAAGTGTATCTGAATGGGGGGTGGAAGGTGCATGATGTCCGGGCACAAGGAGGCGCGACCAAGAGTCCGCTGTGGAATCAGATTATCAGCGACGTGATCGGTCGCACAATATACGTATCTTCCTTACCGAACAGCGCCCCGGTGGGCGATGCGCTGCTAGTCGGCCTCGCCACAGGCATTTATCGGGATGTGCAGGACTTGGTGGCTGCGTGTCCCGCTCCGTCCTCGGTGTACACTCCTAACCCAGAGATCACAGCCATCTACGAGCGACTCTATCGCATCTACGAGAAGTTGTATGGCTATCTGGCAGACTCCTTTCACCAGCTCGCCATCGTCCGAAACCTTCCCGCAATATAGAAGGGCACATGCGAAGGGTTGAGACCGAGGTCTTGGTGATCGGCGGCGGTGCCATTGGGGCAGGCGTGGCACGCGATCTTGCGATGCGCGGTCTCAAGGCGATTCTGGTCGAGAGAGCGGACTGGGCCAGCGGCACGACGGGGCGCTATAACGGTTTGCTCCACAGCGGCAGTCGTTACGCGCTACGAGATATCAGGGTTGCGCGTGAATGTATTCAGGAAAATATTATTCTGCGCAAGATTATGCCAGGCTGCATCGAAGACACCGGTGGCTACGTGGTGGCTACCCCCTGGGATGATCCCGTATTTGGGGATTACTTGATCAAGTGCTGCAATCAAGCGGGCATTCCCATCGAAGAAGTTTCTGTCGGCCAGGTCCTCCGCGAAGAACCCTACGTACATCCCGATATCAGGCGAGCTCTTCGCGTTCCCGATGCAGCAGCGGATTCCTTCGTGGCGACGCGCGCTACGGTGCATTCGGCCCGGGAGTATGGTGCGTATACGTGGAACTATCATCCAGTTGTTAAGGTGCTCAAACGAAACGGATGTGTCACCGGCGCAGAGTGCCTCAACTTGTGCATGGGTGACAAGGTCAGGATATCGGCTCACCTGGTGATCAACGCCGCTGGTGCCTGGGTGGGCGAGATATGCGCCTTGGCCGGCATCAAAATCCCCATCGTATGCAGCAAAGGGAGTATGATCGCCACAGCGTGCCGGGTCGTTAACACCGTCATCACCCGCCTCCACTGGCCGTCCGATTGCGATTCGGTATTGCCTTCCCATTCAGTTTCCGTGCTCGGTTGTACCGATGTTATTGTGAACAGCCCGGATGCTCTGAGCGCAGACGCTGAGGAGGTCCAACGCATTCGCCAAGAATGCGCGAAGTTGGTGCCGATTACCCGTGGTCTGCGCTGGTTGCGCACCTGGACGGGAGTACGCGCACTTTATCCCACGACTCCTATAGCCGAGGCCACGGCAGTTGGCCTGAGTCGCACCCACGTCATTGTGGACCACGCGGTAGCGGACGGGGTGCCTGGTCTCATCTCGATCGTAGGAGGCAAGTGGACGACCCACCGTCTGATCGCCGAACAGGTCGGGGACCTGGTGTGTCATAAGCTCAATGTGGTACATCCCTGTCGGACGCATCTGGAGCCGTTGCCCGGTCTGTCCGAGCGCTGTTATCACTGGCATAGTGCACCTCTTGCCCGCATTGAAACAAAAAAGATGGGCGGCGACCTCGTATGCGAGTGCGAGATGGTCACTCGGACCGAGATTGAGAAAACACTGGCTGGTGAGGATGTCCGAAATCTGGACGACCTACGCCGCGCCACCCGGTTGGGGATGGGGCCGTGCCAGGGAGGGTTCTGTTCCTACCGGGCAGCGGGCACATATCACCGACTCCGTTCCCAGAATGCCCGAGACGCTACCGCTCATTTGCTCGCTTTTCTTCAGGAACGGTGGCGGGGCATCCGGCCGGTTGCATCAGGACACCAAGTGCACCAGATGCGTCTCAACGAGATGATCCATCGAAACCTGCTGGGCGCCGAGCAACTGACGAGGATGCAGGGTGGCGATGGGGTGCAGTCGCTTGCGGACATGCGCGGCGTGGTCCCCCGGTGGAATGCGCTCACGTGTGGTATTCGGCATTGATCTCTATGTATTTATATGAGAGATCGCACGTCCATACCGTGGCTGTACCTGAGCCTAGCCCCAGGTCAAGGCGGATAGCCACTTCCGGTTGTCGTAACATCGCGCGTGCCGCATGGACGTCGAAGTCAAGAGGAGTCCCCGCAGCGACCAGCTGAACTGGACCCAGCCAGAGGTCGGTTCGCTGGGGATCTATGTGGACATTGCTGCGTCCCACCGCTGCCAAAATCCGTCCCCAGTTGGGATCTGCCCCGAAGATGGCTGTCTTCACCAAAGGCGATGTGGCAATAGTTTTGGCGGCTCGTTCCGCTTCAAACTCGCTGATCGCGCCACACACGGTGATCTCCACGAGGCGTGTGGCGCCTTCTCCATCGCGCGCGATCTGTTTTGCCAGCGATGTGCAAACTTCATTCAACGCCGCCTGGAATAGACGATGTGCTTCGCTGTCAGGTGTGATTTCGGTGGCATTCTCCTGGCCCGAGGCGAGCAGTAGTACGGTGTCGTTGGTGCTCGTGTCCCCGTCCACCGTGATCCGATTGAAACTGCGCGCCACGGCCGCGTCCAGGGCGTCTTGGAGCACCGGCGCGGATACGCGAGCATCGCTGACGATGAGGCAGAGCATGGTGGCATGCGGATATGGGTTTCCAGTTGGTGATGCTGGCCGTGCAAGTGCCGGATGGATCATCCCACTGCCCTTGGCCATTCCCCCGATGGAAAAGCGGCCATTCTCTGAATCGATACGTACATAGGCTTCTTTGGGCACCAGGTCGGTGGTCATGATGGCACGTGCCGCAGCCGCACCACCAGACGTGGAGAGGGACTGGGCCGCCGCGTAGATGCCTTGCTCCACCCTGTCCATCGGCAGACGATGGCCGATGACACCGGTGCTCATCACCAGCACGGTGTCGCGCGGCAGTCCCAAGGCCTCCTCCGTGATGCGAGCCATCCGCTCAGCGTCCTGTAACCCTGCTGCTCCGGTGCATGCATTAGCATTGCCAGCGTTGATCACAACGGCGCGCACCAGAGGAGGGTGTTCGCGAGCCAGCAGAGCTTCATCGTACAGCACGGGTGCCGCCCGGAAGACATTGGTGGTGAAAACCCCCGCCGCTGTAGCAGGATGGTCGCTCAGCACCAGTGCCAGGTCGAGCTGGCCGCTCTGTTTTAAGCCACACGCAACACCGGCAGCGCGATAGCCCGGTACACGGGTCACAGCGCCGGGAGAAGCCTCGATTCTCATTGTGAACCCCTTCCTGGTAACTTCCCTGTTCTTGAACTTGCCACCTAGATCTCCCGTGAATCAGCTCGAAGCGCGAGAGATTACTGCGCCAGGCGCTGACCTGCCAGCCACACCCCGCGCGCAGCCGCAACCCAGTCACGCACGCCTTGGAAAACGGGCACTCCTTCCGCTTCGAGCGCCTTGGACATCCGCATGGTATAAGGTCCTCCCAGCGTTCCCACCAATATTGGTTTGTCGTAACGCCGGTTCAAGCGCCCCAGCCGCTGGACGATGTCCTCCTCCAAAGGTGTGTCTTGAAAGACAAACCAGGGCATCACAATATCGATATTTTCATCCTGCAGCAGAGTCTCGATGCCCACCTCGTAGTCCGCTGCTGTGCCGGAGCCAGTGACATCGATCGGGTTCTGGACGATATAGTAAGGGGGATAGGCCTGGCGCAGCCGTGCCAGCGACTCGGCACTCAATTCGGGTATTTCCAACCCGTTGGGTTTCAGCAGGTCAATGCCCTGCACCATGGTGCCGGCGCCGTTGCTGATCATCGCAACGCGGTTGCCTTGTGCCCGGGGTTGCATTGCCAATGCCTTGGTCACGGCAAGCAGCTCTTCGATGCTATCCACCGGCACCAAGCCAGCCTGCCGGAAGGCACCTAATGCCACCCCATAGGCGCCTCCGAAGAAGCCAGTGTGTGAGATGGATGCACGTGCGGCGCGCTCGGTGCGCCCCACCTTGAAGATGACCACCGGCTTTTTACGAGTCACTCGGCGCGCGGCTTCCAAGAACTTGCGCCCGTCTTCGAACCCCTCCACGTACATCGCGATCAGATGGGTTTGAGGATCTTCGGCCAGATAGGTCAGCAGGTCCGCTTCGTCGACGTCAGCCCGATTGCCATAGCTGACAAACTTGCTGAAGCCCAAGTCCGCAGCCAGTTCGAGGAAGGGGATGCCTACCGCACCTGACTGGGTGATCATCGCGATGTGACCGGGACGTGGGCGTACCATGCGCTGCTGGACCTGGAAGAAGGTGTCCAGGCGTGTGTACCCGTCGAAAACCCCGATGCAATTGGGGCCGACCACGCGCACATCCAGCTCGCGCGCCAGCTGGCGCACTTCTGACTCTAATGCCGCTCTCTCACCGCCCAGCTCCTTGCCACCGCCTGAGACCACCACCAGATTATGGATTCCCTTGGCGGCACATGTGCGGATGATTTCGGGCACCAGGCGCAGCTCCACGGCGGCCACGACCAATTCGATATCATCTGGCGCATCCTGTAGCGTTGGGTATGTCTTGGCGCCCATGATCTCGCTGCGTGTGGGGTTGATCGGATAGACCTTGCCACGATAATCGTAGTTGAGCAAGCTGTCCAACACCGCATTGCCCACCCGTCCAGGTGTCGCAGATGCCCCGACCAGCGCCACGCTGCGTGCCGTGAAGAATTTGTCCAGATGGGCTGTGTTCGGCCGGACCGGTTGAGGTTTTGTTCTGGGCTCTGGATGCCAGATCAGCTTGCAGTCCAGGACGCGATGCTGGTCTTCCCATACCACGATGGGGTTGAAGTCCGCCGATTGCAGACGACCAGCGAGATCTTCCCCCATACGAGCGGCGTTCATCAGCAGCTGAATCAGCATTTCCTCGTAGACAGGCGGCCGGCCGCGGTAGCCTTGTAACACAGCATAGCCCTGGATCTCGCGGATCATTTGCCGTGCATCGTCGCGCTCGATGGGCAACACCCGGAAGCTCACATCTCGTAGCAGTTCGGTGAACACGCCCCCCAAGCCGAACATGATCACCGAACCGAACTGGGCATCGTCCAATAGACCTATAATGATCTCAGTCCCACCGGTCACCATTTCCTGGACTTCAACACCCTCAAGACGGGCTTGGGGAAATGCCGCCCGTGCCGCAGCGAGGATGTGGTCAAAGGCGTGGCGCACCTGATCTGCACTGGTCAGATTGAGCATCACTCCACCGATGTCCGTCTTGTGGACGATGTCCGGAGACACCACCTTCAATGCGACCGGAAAACCGATCTCTTCAGCTGCATGAACTGCTTCTTGGACTGTAGCCGCGAGGATACTGCGTGGAGATTGAAAGCCGTATTGCTGGTACATTGGTGCACACTCCACTTTGATGAAATTGTCGGGATCGCGTGGACGCGCGCGATTATACCATGGGAATTTTGAGCAACCAAGCACGGTAAGTTCTTGTGCATTGGGATCAGATCACTGCGTCTTTCGGAAATCTTTTCGTTCAGGCTCATCGCGACTTCTGGTTAACATAAACATTTGGAAGCAACACAGACCTGAGCCACATTTTACGAGTGATCACGCATTTTTGACGCTTATTTGCGGAAGTGCTATGATATCTACATCAGCTGCTCGGGTTGTCGACGTTGCCCCCGGGACCAAGGGCGCTTGGGTTGACCGGGGGCATTTTTGTTATGCAGTTCTCTTGTCGCCTGGGAACATGGCACAGGGAGCAGGCGGAGTATGCGAATCGGGATTGATGCACGATTGGTGTATTATAGCCGCGCGGGGATCGGTCAGTATATCCTTCGGCTAGTGGAAGCGTTAATGCGTATTGATGTCTCTGGAGATCAGTTCATCTTGCTCCAGAGTCGTAAGGATCACACGCGTTTGGACCACCACCCCAATTTCACCCGCGTATCGCTGTGGACACCCAGCCATCATCGCCTGGAGCAGCTGACTCTCCATTTTGAGATCAGCCGATTGCGCTTGGATTTGTTGCACAGCCCGGACTTTATCCCCCCATTTCGACGCAATTGCAAATCGGTCATCACGGTGCACGACCTGGCATTCTTACTCTATCCTCACTTTCTGACCAAGGAGGCGGCCAGGTATTATGGCCAAATCGATCAAGCAGTGCGCCGTACCGATCACATTATCGCCGTTTCAGAAAGCACCCGACGCGATACGATCAAGCTGTTAGGTGTGCCGGAGCAGAAGATCACTGTGATCTATGAAGCGGCCAATCCGATTTACCGACCGGTGGATAAGGAAGTCGCGCGCTGTCACGTCGCCGAGATCTATGGCATCCGGGAGCCTTACATCCTGTTTGTGAGCACGATTGAGCCGCGCAAGAACTTGCCCGGCCTTTTACAGGCATTTCGCCTGCTGCGCGACAGCTACAAACGCGAGGAAAAGCTGGTGCTGGCAGGTGGCCGTGGGTGGTTGAGCGAAGAGGTCTTTACCACTATCGATCGACTCGGCCTCAACGACCATGTATGTGCTCTCGGTAGGGTGCCCTCGGAGCATCTGTTGTATCTCTATAACGCAGCCCAGATGCTGGTGCACCCTTCTTTCTACGAGGGGTTCGGCTTGCCTCCCCTAGAAGCGATGCACTGCGGCACACCCGTGATTGTATCGAATGTCTCAGCATTGCCGGAGGTGGTCGGTGACGCGGCGATCCTGGTAGATCCGCACGATATCGACGGAATGGCCGCGGCAATGTGGCGCTTGCTCACCGATGAGCAGTTGCGCGCTTGCCTGATCGAAAAGGGATTTAAGCGCGCCCAGATGTTCTCGCCGGAGCGAACCGCTCAACAGACGCTCGAAGTCTACCGTCGTGTGGGAGCAAGCTGACAGGCAACGTTGAATCTCTCAGTCTAAGGCGACTGGCGTAAGAAGGACGATGCATATTTTGTTGCTGACCCCTCAACTGCCCTATCCGCCGCATCAGGGCACCAGTCTGCGCAATTACAACTTAATCGCTCAGCTGGCAAAGCGGCATCAGGTTGAGGTACTGAGCTTCCTGGACGAAGGTCAGTCGCTCGCTGCTGCGGTGCCTCTGCTCGAAGTGTGCACCTGGGTTGAGGTGGTGCCAGCGCCAAAACGTACCACCATGAAGCGGGTTGGGCAGCTGGTGGGCAGCCGCTTGCCGGACATGGCTTGGCGACTGTGGTCGCCGTACTATCGGGAATGCCTCATACGTCGCCTGACGGAAGTTCGATTCGATGTGGTTCAGATCGAGGCGATCGAGCTGGCACCCTATCTGTCCGCGATCGAGACAGCGAGACCACGACCGCTGATCGTGTTCGATGAGCATAATTGCGAGTGGCGATTGCAACAACGTGCATTTCTCACGGACGTGCGCATCCCGTGGCGTTGGCCGGCTGCGATGTATTCGTTCGTTCAGTGGAGACGCCTGCGCCGTTATGAGGGGGAGATTTGTCGGCGTGTTGACAAAGTGGTGGCAGTCTCTGAAGTGGACCGTCAGGGCATCCAGGCCGTCGCGCCGGGGATTTCGATTTCGGTGGTGCCCAATGGAGTTGATCTGGAGGAGTATGGGGATTATCGGGGGCCGAAAGAATGCTTCGATTTAGTGTTCACAGGTAAGATGGATTTCCGCCCCAATGTGGATGCCATACTATGGTTCTGCGATCAGGCTCTGCCTCTCATCCGTCGCGAACGTCCATCAGTTCGGTTGGCAGTCGTGGGCCAGCGCCCTCATCCTCTACTGGAGCGATTGCGCCGTATGGAGGGGATCACCCTGACTGGCTGGGTGCCGGATGTGCGCCCATACCTCGCTGGTGCTACGGTCTATATAGCTCCACTGCGCGTCGGAGGAGGTACTCGTCTTAAGCTGGCGCAGGCGATGGCGATGGGATGTGCCATCGTCGCAACTTCGCTTGCCGCAGAGGGTTTTCCTATTGAGTCCGGCAAACATCTGCTATTGGCAGACACACCACGCGAGTTCGCTGCAGCAGTGGTACAATTGTTGGACAATCCTGGTCTGCGCGACCGCCTGGGAACCGAAGCGCGTACATTTGTGCGGTCGCGTTACGGATGGGAACAGCTGGTTCCCCGGCTGGAAGAGGTCTATCAATCCGTATGACAAACGTTCAGGAGGTACAGATTTGAGCGAGCCAATCATCCGGGTAGAGAATGTTTCGTTTTCCTATAACCCGTTGGCCGAAAAGCCGGTCTTCGCGTTGCAGGATATCAACCTGGAAGTGTTTTCAGGGGATTACCTGGTGATCGTCGGTCACAACGGATCGGGCAAGTCCACCCTGGCGAAGCATTTCAATGCCCTGCTGCGGCCCACCAAGGGCGATGTATGGGTGAACGGTATGAACACCAAGGATCCCAAATGTGTGTTGCCGATTCGCGCTACAGTGGGCATGGTTTTTCAGATACCTGACAACCAGATCGTGGCGACGGTCGTGGAAGAGGATGTGGCGTTCGGGCCGGCCAACCTGGGAGTGCCGGAACAAGAACTGCGCGCGCGGGTGGACTGGGCGCTCAAGATAGTGGACATGGATGCCCATCGGCAGCGTGCGCCCCACCTGCTCTCTTCAGGTCAGAAACAGCGTGTGGCGATTGCCGGGGCGATGGCACTGAAACCCAAAGTGTTGGTCCTGGATGAAAGCACCTCTATGCTCGACCCTGCCGGCCGCGAGGAGGTGCTGAGTGCTGTGCGCACACTCAATAAGGAAGGCACGACGATCGTGGCCATCACCCACTTTATGCATGAAGCTGTGGAGGGCAATCGAGTGATCGTGATGGAGGCAGGCCGCATCGTAGCCCAGGGCAGTCCATGCGAGGTTTTCTCCAACGTTGAGACGTTGCGTGCGCTTCATCTGGATGTTCCCCAGGTGACCGAATTAGCCTATGAACTGCACAAACGGGATCCCTCCTTCCCTGCTGACTTGTTGACAATTGATGAGGTCGTTCAAGAAATCGAAGGACGTCTGGAACAAAAGGAGAAGGGTAGTGAACACTCGTGGGCGCGTCATTATACAAGTCAATGACCTACACCATACGTACTTGAGAGGCACACCCCTGGAGGTCAAGGCGCTCAAGGGCGTCACCATGGAAATCTATGAAGGCGAAGTGGTGGGCATTATCGGACGCACCGGCGCCGGAAAGAGCACCATCGTCCAGCACTTCAATGGTCTCATTCGCAATCGCGAGCGCGGTCGCGTGATCGTGGACGGACATGACATGGCCGACCCATCCCTGGATGTGCGCGCGATCCGCCAAAAGGTGGGGCTGGTGTTTCAGCATCCGGAGCAGCAGCTCTTTGAACGTCTGGTGGGCGACGACATCGCCTTTGGCCCTAAGAAGATGGGATTGCCTCCGGAAGTGCGCCGTGAGCGCGTGCGCTGGGCTATGGAAATGGTGGGGCTTGATTTCGAAAAGTTCAAGGATCGTTTCACCTTCTCGTTGAGCGGCGGCGAAATGCGCAAGGTGGCCATCGCGGGAGTCCTTGCCTTGCAGCCCAAGGTGCTCATCCTGGACGAATCCACCACCGGAATCGACCCACGAGGCCGCAAGGAGCTGTTGAGCCGTATGCTCCACCTCAATCGTGAGCACGGCGTCACACTGGTGTTCGTCTCTTCCAACATGGATGAGGTGGCCAGCATCGCGGACCGCATTTATGTGATCGACGATGGACGCACTGTGATGCATGGCACCGCGCGTGAGATATTTGCCCAGCCGGAGGCATTGCGCCGTTATGGGTTGGGCGTGCCCCATGTGACCACTGTGGCCCATCGACTTGCCCAAAATGGCATCCCAATGCCACGCGTGCCGTTAACTGTCGCCGAAGCAGAGGAGGATATATGGAAAATTTTGAGTTCCTGAGAAATGTCACCATCGGACAGTACTTCCAAGGCGATTCGATCATCCATCGTCTGGATCCGCGCGCCAAGATCACCATTCTGCTCATCCTGGTGGTGGTGAACAGCTTCATTCTCTCTTTCACCGGCAATGTGCTGCTGTTGTCCTTGTGCATTGCGTTGGTGCTGCTGTCCGGAATTTCCTTTCGCTTCATGTTGTCGGGCATCAAACCTGCCTTGCCCTTAATTGCGATCTTCGCCTTGATGCAGCTCTTCTTCTACGGGGACGCCTATCCCCCTTATGGAATGGAGGCGGTGACCTATTGGCGTTGGGGGATGATGTCCATCACCAATGGCAGCATTCAGCTGGTGATCGTCACCCTGATGCGCTTTTTGGAGATCTTCTTCTTGGTCAGCCTGTTGACTAGCACCACGACCACCACTAACATCGCCTATGCCATCGAGAGTATGTTGGAGCCGTTCCAGAGGTTGCGCGTGCCCGCCCAAGAGATCTCGCTCATCGGCACCATTGCATTGCGCTTCGTGCCCATCTTCGCCGAGCAGATGGAGATCATCATGAAGGCACAGGCATCCCGCGGAGCCGATTTTGGCGAAGGGGGTGTCTTCCAGTTTGTGAAACGCACCCGGCAGATGGTGACCTTGATCGTGCCTCTCTTTGTGGATGCGTTTCGGCGTGCGGAGGACTTGATCCTGGCGATGGACGCGCGCTGTTATACGGGCGGTCGCGGACGCACCAAAATTGTGCGTTTCCATATGGCGCGGGTAGACTACCTGTTCATCGCGTTGACAGCGGTCTTTGGTGTCCTCATCATGGTGTTTCGGAACAACTTCCCTGTATAGAATGGTGGACTAAGGCGCACTCGGACACTTTTCACTTCCCTTGTCTAGCGGTTTGGGCAGGGATGCCTCATCATCAGCTGGCCAGATTATCGTTACTAGATGTCGCATACGGAGGAAACATGCTCACTGACATTGAAAAACACGTCCTAGAGTGCATCGATGCGGATGAAGTGGTGCAGTGGACCCAGGAACTGGTGCGCATTCCCAGTGTCTACCGGCCACTCACTGGTGAAGGCGAGGAGCAGGCCGCCGCGTGGGTGCGCCAACGCTTTGAGGAGATGGGGCTGAGCACACATTGGGAAGTCGTGGCACCGGGTCGTCCCAATGTGATCGGCATCCTGGAAAGTCAGGTGGACGGACCACGCAAGACGCTGATGTTCGAGGGACATACCGATGTCGTCACGGAGGGAGATCCAGCTGCCTGGAGCCACGGCGGGCCGTTTTCGGGTGCCATCGTGGATGGACGCATTTATGGCCGGGGTGCCAATGACATGAAAGGTGGACTGGTGGCGGCGATGTGCGCCACCAAGGCGATCATCCGCAGTGGCGTGCGCCTCAAGGGAGATATCCTCATCGGCGCCCTGGTGGACGAAGAGGGCGCGATGCTGGGCGTCAAGCACTTCGTCGAACGGGGCTGGGCGAAGCGTGTGGACGCTGCGATTATCTGCGAACCGGAGGAAAACCACCTCTGCATTGCCCAGAAGGGAGTGATGTGGGCGCGGGTCACCTGCACCGGGGTTATGGCCCACGGTGCTATGCCGTTGACCGGAGTCAATCCCATCTACCCGCTGGCAGCGCTTTTGACCAAGTTGCGTGAGCTCGAGGCCGCCGAGATCGCACGGGTGGGACGTCACGAGTTTCTTGGCCAGCCGAGCATCACCCCCACCATCATCCAGTCTCCCGTAAGTGGAGAGCCGCAGAACAATGTCATGCCCGGTCAGGCGCGTCTCACATTGGATTGTCGCCTCATCCCAGGCCAATCCCCTGAAGATCTGGAGGCGAAGATCCGCGCTCTGTTCGATGTGGTCAAAGCAGGTGAAGATGGTCGCCTGCAGTTGGATTTTGAAGTGATCGAATCGCGTCCTCCCACCTTCATCGAACGTGAGCATCCCTTTGTGCAGGTGTTGCATGCGGCCTATCGGGACACCACTGGCAAGGAACCCGTCTACGGCGGTGTACCCGGCACGACCGACGGCACCATCTTGTTTGCTCGTGCCGGTGTGCCGATTGTCACGGCAGGCCCAGGTGACATTCACATCCCGCATCACATTGACGAGTGGATCGGGATTGACGAGCTGATCGAGGCAACCCGCTTCTATGCAGTGGCGGCGTTGCGCTTCCTGGGAACGGCATAGCAATTTGTCTTTGAGGAGGGCCGACGAAGCGCTTCGTCCAGTGTGCGCGCGGCAAAGCGCTTCTCCCCTAGGAGAGGATCCCAATTGCATAACGCCATTACCGATGTATTGGGCATTGAAGTAGGTCATTATACCGATCTGAGCGCGGCTACGGGGTGCACCGTGGTGTTGTGTCGGGATGGAGCGGTCGCCGGGGTGGACGTGCGCGGTTCGGCGCCCGGCACACGGGAGACCGACCTGCTGCGTCCGGTGAATCTGGTGCAACAGGTCCACGCGGTCGTCTTGACCGGTGGCAGTGCGTACGGCCTGGACGTCGCCAGTGGGGTCATGCGCTGGCTGGAAGAGCGCGGGATCGGGTTCAGCGTGGGTGTGGGCGTGGTACCTATCGTGCCGGCGGCGGTGTTGTTCGACCTGGCCATCGGCCGCGCGGATGTACGTCCCAACGCCGATGCTGGATATGCCGCGTGCCAGGTCGCCGGCGGAGGTCCAGTGACAGAAGGTTCTATCGGTGCCGGGACAGGTGCGACGGTGGGCAAGTTGTTTGGCCCTGCTTTTGCGGTCAAGGGTGGCCTGGGAACGACGGCGCGGCGTACCGCTGGTGGGATCACCGTGGGGGCGTTGGTGGTGGTCAATGCCTTCGGGGACATCGTCGATCCGGCCACAGGTGCTCTCATCGCTGGGCCGCGCGACCCCGCGCACGGGGGCATGGTGCGCACCCTGGAACGCCTGGAAGGCGACCTGAGCCAGACTATGTTCGGCTTTGCGTTCAACACCACCCTTGCTGTGGTGGCCACTGACGCCGTTCTAACCAAGGAAGGCGCCAACAAGATGGCCCAAATGGCACACGACGGGTTGGCGCAGGCGATCCGACCGGCGCACACGATGTGGGATGGCGATACCGTGTTCGCCCTGGCAACCGGTAAGAGTGGTCTTACAGGGGACGCCACCGTCCTCGGAGCCCTGGCGGCAGCGACATTGGCCGAGGCGGCGGTGCGGGCGGTACGTCGGGCAACTGCATTGGGTGGGATACCGGCCATAAACGACCTGGCAGCTCATCCGTCCGCTTGAAGTGCGAAGGTCTCATTCGCTGAGTTTGGTTCGTCAATTTTTCTTGTGAGGAACTGATCATTTTAACCTTTTCCATCTGCGTCCATCTCAAAGCCGAGATGGGCCACCGGCTTCTATGCGGCCAGGCAGTGTTATAACTGTAAATCGCTGATCGAAAGGCTCAACAGTCCGCTTTCTTGACGGATCGTTTTTATTGTGATAAAATGTACATGTGATGGTTTGAGTGCTGTCTCCTCTTTTCCTGCGCATTGCTGCCAGGGTTTTGGCACGCCAAGCCACGTCTAACACTCCCATAGACCCGAAGAGGCATTCGCAATGCTTGAGCCCTTGTTTTCGCCTAAGTCAATCGCCGTCATCGGCGCCTCGCGCACCGAGGGCAAGCTCGGTCACGCGGTGGTTTCGAACCTTATTCAGAGTGGCTTCCAAGGCAAGATCTACCCTATCAATCCCCAGTCAAGTGAGATCCTGGGACTGCCGGCATATCCCAACCTGGCCGCCGTGGACGACAAAGTGGATCTGGCGGTGATTGTCATCCCCGCCAAAGGGGTTTTGCAGGCCCTGGAGGAGTGCGGTGAGAAGGGTGTAGGGGCGGTGATCATCATCTCAGCCGGCTTCCGTGAGACAGGACACGAAGGGCTGTTGGCCGAGCGGAAGATGGCCGAGATCGCACGCCAGTATGGTATGCGCATCGTGGGGCCAAACGTGCTAGGCGTGATCGACACGCTCGCCCCCTACAATGCTTCGTTCGCTGCTGGAATGCCCCGTCGTGGCAAAATCGCCTTTATGTCCCAATCCGGAGCATTGTGCACCTCCATCCTCGACATCGCCTTGGCGCGTGATATAGGCTTCTCCAGGTTCGTCAGCCTCGGCAATAAGGCAGATCTCAATGAGATCGATTTTCTGGAGGCGTGGGCGGAGGATCCCGAGTCGAGGGTGATCCTGGCCTACCTGGAGGGCATCAGCGATGGGGCGCGTTTCATCGAAGTGGCGCGCCGCATCACCAAGCACAAGCCGATTGTGGCGATCAAGTCGGGCACGACCAGCGCTGGTTCGCGTGCCGTGTCCAGTCACACTGGCACCCTGGCGGGGAGCGAGCGCGCCTATGAGGCTGCCTTCAAACAAGCGGGGCTGATCCGCGCCCATTCGGTTGGTCACCTGTTCGACCTGGCGGTGGCATTCGCGCGTCAGCCCTTGCCGCGCAACGACCAGGTTGCGGTGATCACCAACGCCGGCGGTCCGGGTATCATGGCGACCGATGCCATCGAACGAAGTGGTCTGCGGGTGGCTAACTTGGCTCCCGAAACCATAGCAGCGTTGCGCCAGGCGCTTCCACCTGCCGCCAGCGTGCTCAATCCGGTGGATGTGTTGGGGGATGCGCTTTCCGACCGTTATCGGGTTGCCCTCGACCTGGTGAGCAAGGATCCAAACGTCGGTGCGTTGTTGGTGATCCTCACCCCCCAGTTTATGACTGAGATCGAGGAAACCGCACGCGCCGTATCCGAAGTCGCCAGGAAGTCAGACATCCCCGTATTGGCCTGTTTTATGGGCGAGGCGAACACCCAGGCAGGGGTCAAGATCCTCACGCAAAACAATGTGCCTAACTACATCGTGCCCGAGCAGGCCGTCGCGGCTCTCAAGGCCATGGTGGATCAGCGGCGCTGGCAGGAAACACCCTTGCCCAACTTCGAACGTTTTGAGGTAGACCGCGAACGGGTGGCCGAGATCTTCCGCAAAGTGCGTGCCGAGGGGCGCTTGCAGATCGGCGATGCCGAGGCACGCGACATCCTAGAAGCGTATCACATTCCCATCCCGGCATCCAAATTGTGCACCACTCCGGAGGAAGCGGTGGCCTTCGCCGAGCAAATCGGCTATCCGGTGGTGATGAAGATCGCCTCGCCGGATATCCTGCACAAGACCGACATCGGTGGCGTGCGCCTCAACATCCAAAATGCCAGCGAAGTGCGCGATTCGTTCGACCTGATGGTCTTCCGCGCACTCCGTCGCATGCCCGACGCGACCATTTGGGGATGCCTGGTGCAGCAACAGGTGCGCGGAGGACGTGAGATCATCGTGGGCATGAACCGTGACCCCCAATTTGGTCCACTGGTGATGTTCGGGCTGGGCGGCATCTATGTCGAGGTGTTGAAGGACGTGGCATTTCGCATCGCGCCCTTCTCGCGCGAGGAAGCGCACGAGATGATGCGTGAGATCCGCGCGTTTAATCTGCTGCGCGGTGTGCGCGGCCAACCACCCGCCGACATCGCCGCATGCGCCGAAACATTGCTCAAAGTCTCTCAATTGGTGACCGATTTTCCTGAGATCGTGGAAATGGACATCAACCCTCTGATGGTTTTCGAAGAAGGACGTGGGGTAATGGGCATCGACATGCGGCTGGTGTTGGCCGATTGAGCAACGGATGCTCTCTCGCCCCTTCGTAACCCATTTCAAATCTGGGAGGCTGTTATGACTAAGAACATCTATGTGACCTCAACCCAGGCGTACTCGGGTAAGAGCGCACTGTGCGTCGGGCTGTTACGCCGGTTTCAGCGGGATGGGTATACAGTTGGATATATGAAGCCGGTCAGCACCTCGACACGCGTGGTGTGCGGCGAGCATGTGATGGACGAGGACAGTCATTATGTAAAGTTCTCGTTCAACCTGCCGGACGCATTGGAGGATATGGCGCCTGTCTTGTTGCACGACCGTCAGGTGGCTGAGGTTCTGGAGGGCCGCGAACAGGACTACGCAGCACGTGTCAAGGTCGCCTACGAAAACATTGCCCGAGGCCGTGACATCGTCGTGCTGGAAGGCGGTGGCAGTCTGCGCGAAGGTTGGATCGTGAACCTGGCGCCCCCCCACGTTGCCGAGCTTCTGAACGCACCCGAGATCATTGTGGTGCCCTACGACCACGATTTGCAAGTCGTGGATGATCTGATCACCGCACGTGTCCGATTGGGAGATACACTCATCGGCGGTGTGGTGAACAGTGTGCCCGGACACCGTCTCGATTTCGTGCGCCAAAAGGTCGCCCCCTTTGTGGAGAAGCACCAAGTTCCCATCTTGGCGGTCTTGCCCAAGGAACCGGTGCTCCTTTCGGTGAGTGTCGCGGAGTTGCGCGATGGTCTGTGCGGCGAAGTGTTGTGTGCCCATCATCGCCTCGAGGAGCTGGTGGAAAACGTCATGGTCGGCGCCATGAGCGTCGACAATGCCCTGACCTACTTCCGCCGCAAGCCCAACAAAGCCGTGATCACCGGCGGCGACAGGACGGATATCATGTTGGCTGCCCTGGAAACCTCCACCAAGTGTCTGATCCTGACGGGCAATTTACGTCCCAGCCCGCTCATTCTAGGACGCGCCGAGGAGAAAGGGGTGCCGATTATCATAACCTATCACGACACCTACACAGTGGTGGAAATGATCGAGAGCTTCTTCGGCAAGACACGCTTCCACCAGCAGCACAAGGTGGAGCGTCTGGATGCTTTGCTCGAGCAACATTTCGACTTCCCGATGTTATACAAAGCGCTGGGGTTACGTTAGAATGCCCTCGACGCAACTGATTTCGATGAAAGATTTTCGCAAATTCTAAAAGGAGGTTCACCCGATGTACGCGAATTCGGTTACAATTGAGGATATCATCGCGCGCGAAATTCTCGATTCGCGTGGCAATCCGACTGTGGAGGTGGAGGTCTTCCTCTCGGATGGCGCCAGCGGACGTGCCGCCGTGCCCTCCGGCGCCAGCACGGGCATTCACGAGGCGTTGGAGCTGCGCGATGGTGACAAGGCGCGCTATGGGGGCAAGGGTGTGCAAAATGCGGTCCGCAATGTCAACGATACCATCGCCGAAGAATTGTTGGGTTGGGATCCTTTCGATCAAGATGGCATCGACAATGTGATGCTCGGTCTGGATGGCACGGATAACAAGAGCAATTTGGGTGCCAATGCCATTTTGGGCGTCAGCCTGGCTGTGGCCAAAGCGGCGGCAAACAGCCTCCAGCTGCCGCTTTATCGTTATCTGGGTGGCATCACCGCACGCACCTTGCCCGTGCCAATGATGAACATTCTCAACGGCGGCGCCCATACTGGCTGGCAGAGCACGGATTTTCAGGAGTTCATGATCATGCCGGTGGGGGCGCAGAATTTCGCCGAAGCGCTGCGCTGGGGCTCTGAGATCTATCATTCCCTCAAGAAGGTGCTCAAGGACCGCGGCTATAACACCAGCGTAGGAGATGAAGGTGGATTTGCTCCCGCCCTCAAGGGTGGCAATGAGGAAGCAATTGAGGTGATCCTCGAAGCCATCGACAAAGCCGGCTATCGAACCGGCGAGCAGATCATGTTAGCCCTCGACCCGGCGGCCTCCGAGCTGTGGGACGATGGCAAATACCGCCTGCCCATCCAGGGCAAGACGCTCACCAGCGATCAGATGGTCAAGCTGTGGCAAGAATGGGTGGAGCGTTATCCGATCATCTCGCTGGAAGACGGCCTTGCTCAGGACGACTGGGACGGCTGGGTGGCATTAACCGAGGCCATCGGTGAACGCGTGCAAGTGGTCGGCGATGACTTGCTGGTGACCAATGTCGACCGCTTGGAGAAGGCGATCGAGCTGGGCGCCGCCAACAGCATCCTCATCAAGTTGAACCAGATCGGCACGCTCACCGAGACGCTGGAGGCCATCCAAACGGCCTATCGCGCTGGCTGGACCGCCGTGGTGAGCCACCGCTCGGGAGAAACCGAGGACACCACAATCGCCGACCTGGCTGTTGCGATGAACACCGGGCAGATCAAGACCGGCGCGCCCTGCCGTTCAGACCGCGTGGCCAAGTACAATCAGCTGCTGCGCATTGAGGAAGAACTGGGCGAGAGTGCCCTATATCCTGGGATGAGCGCCTTCTACAATATCCGTCGCTGACCGTCCCGTTGCGTTGCCGTCACCCGTTCCACTACGCCCACAGGAAAATATCCTGCGGGCGTATTTTTTGTCCCTCAACGCTCGACCACCAATTCGACGTCGTCCAGGTACATGGCCGTGGTGCTGCCGGTGCCACCGCCGTTGTAAACCCCGAAATAAAGGGTGATAGTACGCCCAGCGAAGCGGGTCAAGTCAAAACTGCCCGGCAGCCACTGACGTGCGTTCGAAAGGGACTGGTCCGCGATTGCGACAATGCGGGCGCCCTCTAGGACCAGCACTAACTGCAGGTCGTTGGGATAAACATCCTGGCTGATCGGATAAGTCCAGTAGCGCAGCACTACACGCTGCACACCAGCTGGTATGGTGATGGTTTGATACACCGAAGAGTAGCTGTAGAGATCTGGACCGCTCACAATCCCTAATCGGACGGACCGGCGACCGCTGTGCGCGATCTCGGTGGAATAGGTCGCTGGCACGCGGGTCTGGCTGAAGACCCACCCCTCTTCGGTCTCAAAGCTGCCATTCACAATGAGCTGCTCGCCGCCCAGCACTATGGGTGTCGCAGTGGCGACAGGTAATGTCGTCGTGGCGCTGCTCGTGGGAGAGGGTGAAGGCACTTCTACCACCCGTGTCGGTGTGGAGGTGCTCGTCGGAGACGGCGAAGGCACGACTGGCACCTGCGTCGGCGTGGAAGTGGCAGTCGCGGAGGGCGAAGGGGTGACCACTACTCGAGTTGCCGTGGCAGTATGCGTGGATGTCGGAGATGGCAGCGAAGGTCTTGTCGGCGTGGCTGTGGAGGAAGGGGTAGGGGATGGTGGCCAGGGCGTTTCGGTGGGCGCTTGAGCCCTCATCGCGGCCAACGCTGCCGCGGCCTGCACAAGACCGTGGCCGTAGTTGTCATCAAGGCCAGGTGTCCCCAGATCGCGCGCGCTCGTTTCGAGCACCTGGCGCACCTGCGCCGCGGTGGCGCCAGGATTGAAGGCAAACAACAACGCTGCTACTCCAGCGACGTGGGGTGCTGCCATCGAAGTACCCTCCATATTGTGAAGAGCAAAGCGTGTCGGGTCGCCCTGGAAGGTCTCCTGGAGGATACCATCCGGCAGACCATCTTCGTTCGCATCGGCGCGTGTGTCCCCACCCGGTGCCACCAGATCCAGCTGAGGGCCGAAATTGCTGTAGCGAGCGCGCTGGAGGCGATAGTCCACTGCACCCACGGCGATGACCGGGTCATATGCCGCCGGGTATTCCACGGCGCCCCCGCTGTTTCCCGCTGCTGCGACGATCAGGACACCCTTATCCGCGGCATACTGGATGGCGTCCTGGAGGAGACGCGAGGCCTTGCGCCCACTGAGGCTCAAGTTGATCACCCGTGCGCCCTGGTCAGCCGCAAAGATCACACCGCGTGCCACCGCGTCGAAACCGCCCTGCCCGCGTGCGTCGAGCACTTTGACCGGCATGAGCGTAGCCCCGAATGCCACGCCGGCGACGCCGAGACCGTTGTTCGTGCTCTGGGCAATCGTGCCCGCGACATGAGTCCCATGCCCAAAGTCGTCGTTGGCATGGGGATCGTTGTTGACGAAGTCGTAACCCGGGATAACAACCGTATTGGCTAGATCAGGGGCGCGGCGGTAATGCTCAAAGTCCTCATACGCAATCCCGGAGTCGATCACGGCCACGACCACTCCCTGGCCGCCGGCGTAGTCCCACGCCTGAGTCGCCTGGATCGCCTGGAGATTCCATTGGCGGTCGAAGTACGGGTCGTTGGGGGTGAAGGCAAGCGGCCCGGCAGGCACATCGCTGGCGTAGGCATAGTAGTTGGGCTCCGCAAAGATCACATTGGGTTCGCTTGCGTAGGCGGCGGCCACCGTCTCCGGCGTGACGTCTGCCTCGTAGGAGACAAGATATAGACCCATAACGGCCAGCTGACGTTCAGCCATGGATCGGAGGCTCTCTCTGGATGCATCGGCGAGCGGTCTGAGCAGCGGTTCAAAGTCCTTGACGCCGAACTGACGGTTCAAACGGTCAATGTTCTGAACGCCGGTGGCGATGATCCCATCAGCACCTGGCTCCGCGGCCAGTGCCCGCAGCGCTGGCTGGGGTTGCAGCTTCAGAATGACCTGACCCGGCACCACATCAGGCCTTTCACCGATGACCAATGCCTCACTGGTGACCACCTCTTCCTCACCCACCGTCGTGGTTGTGGCTAAGGGAGATGGCGATGGCAGAATAATTCGGCTCAGACTAGGCTCTGGAAGGGGTGTGCCCGTCCCTGCAATGCGCGGACGGGGCCGGGTACAACCGGGTACCAGCAATGCTACCAAAAGGAAACTGATGAGGGACACCGATAGCCAGTATACAGCCGAACGATCACGCGCAGTTTGCATCGTAGCCGTCTCCTTGCTGCCCCATCCGCAGCGGAACACTTTACAATAATTGCAGCTATATTGTACCACAAATAACAAGATCGTCAATAGGCCGGTTTTCGTTCCGCGAGGACGCACGTCATATTGGGGGTGAGAGGAGGGAACGACCCGAGTTGCGAGATTCCTCCGGGTCACGACTTTCACAGAGCGATATAAGTTCTTTCACCATCAAGCGTGCCGCACCGCAGAGATTTTTGTGCTCCTCTCTACGCTCTCAGTATGCTCTGCGATAAAAAATCCCCGGCTGCTTTGCAGACGTACGCAGCGCTGTTGGATGCCACCCGCGCCAACAGGCGGTTGTCATCGGCCCTTGAGACAAGTGACAATTGCTGTCGTGACCGAGATCAGAAAATAATGAGCAATCCCGTCATTCTTCTGGAGGATAGTACCACGCTTCGCCAGGCTCCAGTACCACTGGCTTGACCACCGGTCCGGTGTCCGAGTGCAAATTGTTGATAAGAGTGAGGAATTTTTCCACGTCCGGATTGTCCTTCGCTCTGGAGTAGTGATTGGTCAACGCGTACTCCACCCCCAGCCAGAGACAGGCGAGCGCTGCCTCGTGCGGACTCATCTCGCCGCAGAAAGGTTCTGGAATGCCGTGTTTCTGCAGTTGCCCGCTTTCCGGCATCGAGACACAAATCAGCGCGATGTTGGGTTGATACAGCTGACCAAACAACTTCAAGTCGCTGAAGATGGCAGTATCGCCCGAGTGGTACACCCGCACTCCCTCATCCGGATAGAAGATAAATCCCATTGGTGGCCCGGAGATGAAGGTCCCGTCCGGATATTCGATGAACGACCAATGCATCGAAGTCACCGAACGCACCCGAATGCCCGCTTCCACGACCTGCAGGCCCCAGCACATACCCCTAACTTTGGCCGGATCGACGCCATGGCGCACTAAATGGTGGCGCACCTCACCGCCGCAGATCACAGGGCAATTGAACTTGAGCGCAATCTCCAGCGTGTCGCCCATATGATCCCAGGCGGCGTGGGTGACCAAGACCAAGTCGACATGTTCCAGGTCCTTGACCTTGATCGGCGAGCAATCACTCTCGTTCAGGAAAGGGTCGATCAAGATCACAGTGCCCTTGCTGTTGGTGATGCGATAGGCGGCATTTCCCAAGAACTCGAATTTCGTGCGCGGTATCATTCTAAGACGTTGCTCCTTTCTGTGGATGTCTGGGGTGGTGACTCATCGGAATGTCAAGATCTGCTTCTATGAGGGCGTTGAAAAAGTCCCTTGACCGCTCAGATTTTCATAGGAAAATGGGCCAATAAAGCGGGTAACTAAAGAGTTTTTCAACACCCTCGCTTCTATGTGGCTCATGGGGCTGTTTCAGCGAGATAGCGACGATATGTTTCAATGTATTGCGCAATCCCTTGCTCAATGTCACCGAATTGTGGTTCGTAACCCAGCTGCTGCCGTGCGTTCTCGATGCTGAGCACACCTCGATAACGGATTTCGATCAGGTCATTCTCCGACAATCCAGAGCCGATCTCGATGTCGGCCCCAGGGATGAGCTTCTTCACTACCTCGGCGACCTGACCTGCCGTGACCAACGGGCGCCCCGTAGCGGCGTAGAAGACACGATCCCGCACTTTCTCAGCAGGAATGTCCACCGCTCTCAGCACCATCTGAGTGACATCCAGCACGTGGGTGTAGTCACGCGGAAACTCGCGCCCTTGCGCGAAACGCGTCGGCAGGCCACGCACCGAATTCTCCACCATCGGTTTGATATAGATGGGATACCGCATCCCAAAACCATATACTGCAGAAGGACGTAGGATAATGTGATCCAGGCCGAACGATTGATGATAGGCCCAACAGAAGGCTTCGCCGGCCACTTTGGCTGCCGCATAGAAGCTGCCGCCTGGCCCTTCACTGGCGAGGAAAATGGGATGCTTGGCATCGACGGGTTGATACTGAATGCTGGGTAACAGGGCGATGCTTGAGATGTACACCACGCGCGATACCCCGAATACGCGTGCTGCTTCAAGCACGCTGAACGTACCGCCGAAGTTGACACTTGCAGCCAGGCCGGGACGTTTATTGAGTAAGGGCAAGTCCACAATCGCAGCCGTGTGCACGATCACCTCGGGTGCGAATTCTCGGACCGCGGCGGCCACATCTCCCCACATATCTACACCGCCGGCGACAAAGCGGATGTGGTCAGCCACCGGCCTGAGCCACCAGGCCAGCTCACCCGTGGGCTCGCGCGCATCGAAATTGATCACACGGTCGCCCCGTTCTGCCAGCTGGCGCATGACATAGCTCCCCAGCAGGCCCGAACCACCTGTTACCAAAATAGTGCGCCCCATAAAACCTTTTTTTCCTTTCTAGGCCGAATCAATGGTGACAACTGCATAAGGCATCAGCGTGAGTGCGCACGATCCGGTATGCGTTGGAATCATCTCGCCCGCTTGCGCGCGAAACGCCTCAGGCGACTGCATCGCATATTCTGCGTTGGTTTCGTCCAGCGAGCGTACTTGGATGCGTCCTCCGAGCCCTACGATGTTGACTCTCTGTTCCTGGTGGGTCATATTGGCGAGCATCACGCGTGTTCGCTCGCCTTTCCGCAAGGTCAAACCGTCAACGCGAAGGGGGGCGCTGGAAGCGGATGGAACGACCTGGCCTCCTGCGAATTCTCCAACGTCCGCAAAGACGTGATACATCGGAAAGACCGCACCTGGCAACGAACGAAAGACATCCGGAAGAGGAGAACCTTCCTCACGTTCCATAATCCCCAACCAGCCGGTTGTTTCATAAAAGGTGACGCTGCGTGCGCCGCTCTCGGCCAGGTATTTTAAACTTCCAAGTGTCCAGCCGGCGCCGAACAGGGACATCTGCCGCACGTCTATTCGGGCAGGAGGCTCACCGGGTGCCGGTTCTGGCTCCGGGACAGTGGCGTTGGGGTTGAGCCGCATACGTAACGTGACCGGACTGACGAGGATGGGCAGGCCGGCGCTGAACTGGCGCGCACTTTCAACCGTGGAAGCCTGAGCTGCCAGGTTCTCCACCAGAGAACCATTGTCAAAGGCATGCACCTGGGGATTGATCGAATAGGTGATCCCATCTAGCAGTGCAACCGGTGGGCGACCACGATTGAGCTCGGCAAAAAAATGGTTCGTGCCTGAGACGAACTGTGTCGACGGATCACAACTTGTCAAGTGTTGGCGTGCCAGAGTGATCCACTGGGCACTGGTGGACTTTTCTCGCTCGTGGAAAATTAGCCAGCGGTTGACTTGTGGCCGCGTGCTACGTGTCGCTGCTCCCAACGCTGCCGTGAGCGCTTTGAGTTTCTCCTCGGCCGCGTCGGAGAGGATCAGTGCCAGCTCTAAGCCGACGCCCAACGCACCTGCTTCCTCGATGGCACGGGCCAATTCCGCTTTCCAATTTCTCCGCGAGAACCACAGATCGGCACGCAGATGGGAAAGCCGCAACACCTTGAGGCGTTGTAACTCACGCGTTGTCAGCCGCCCTCCGTGGCTGGCCATCCCCAGACCAATGGCGGGTATATCACCGACCCCACGGTCTCCCACTTGAAAAGTGATTCTGTCCGTCTGGGGCTGAGCGGATACCCCTACAGCCGTTCCTTCGAGCTTCAGCGTGACTGACTGGACAATGCGTGTGCCTGCCTTAACCTCCACCGGAAAAGGCAGAGCTAGTGGAGTACAGTACGTCTTGTAAGAAGCATCGGTCCAATTACGTTGGTCTTCCATTTCGAAGATATCGCCCTCAAAACGCACTTCGGCCCACAGACCGGGCACCACTTCGTGCTTGATGGCGCGCATATCCATGAAAGGCTGGTGAGGCGAGATGTATAACGGGAAGGTACCACGTTCCCGCGAGCCGTCCACCTTTTCCACGACGCAAGGTCTGCCAGCGCACTCCTTGATGGGATGTAAAACGCAAAAGCCAATGCGGTTACGCATAAAGGTGGACCGTGCTATTCCATCCATCGAGAAGGCGATAGTACCCTGAGCATCGCCTTCGATGGTGCCCTTCCAGAAGAAATTGATTTCACCCTCTTTGTTCTCTACTTCGTATTGAATGCGGAACGAATCGGGATGCGCCTCAATCTGCACATTACTCAGGCGTGACGGCACAGTGCCCCAGTTGCGATCGCGCACGGCAACGTAGACACGCCGTAATATCTCCTGGTCACCATATCGGATATAGCGCAGGTCACCCTCTTCGTAGACGAGACTGAGAGGACCTGCCCGGAGCACCCGCTGCTCCGGTAAGGCTTCTTCCTTCCCGTAGTACAACACATTTCTGGGCAACATTCCTGCACCTCCCATTGTGCATATTGGACTGCTTGGGCCAGTTCTTGACTTTTAGTCCGCTATGAGAGAACGCAGATAGGCAATGCTCGATCTCGCCCAGGCATCCTCAAGCGCGATGGTATCTTCCAACCGTTCCTGAGGGGGCGTCCACAGTTCCAAGATAGCGTTGACGTCGCGCCCCATTCGATTCAGCTCTTGCAATAGCCAGGGAATATCCAGTTGTCCCTGACCAGCTGGTCGACCTTCGATGGTGAATCCCATATTATGTTTAGCGCGGATTACGGCGAAGTCCTTAATGTGCAAGTTGATCGTGAGAGGGCCGAGCACTCGAAGCACAGTCTCCGGCCCCTCCTGCGCCCCAAACGAGTTCACCGTGTCCAAACAAATCCCAACATAATAACTGCCTATGCGGCTAATAATGTCCGCCAATGTCGCCGCCTTGAAACGATCGTGGTTCTCTATGGCTAGAAAGATACCTATTTGTTCGAACTTGGGGATCACCGCGCGCAAAGTCGCCACGATTTCTTCAGCATCCGGTTGATGGTCCGCCGTATCGATCACCAGACGCAGAATTGGAGAATTAAAACGTCGAGCAATCTCCAGATAGCGGAACAAGTGATCGGGGGAGATACCGCGCGTGCCCACTTCAATCTGAATGCCATGTCTCTCAGCACGTGCTTGAAAGATGTCCAAATCCTCCGGTGGCACTTGATCCAGCGGGAGATTGTCTGCCACCTGGATGAGGCGCACACCTAACTCAAGCGCCTTGTCCAACAAGCCTGCCACCCTCATAGGACGCTGAGGGGGATGGTTGGGGACACCAATAGCCCAACTATAGGTGAATGAGCTGATGCCTAGGCGCATAGGAGAGGTTTGCTTTCGGATGCCTTGAGATTATGGAGCGGACTTGGTTGCCGCTCTACCCTGGGTGATCGCCTTGACTTCGGCCAGGACGTTTTCAGGCTCGAACACTTTCTTCCAGTCAGGCTGGAAAATGGTTTGCTTGGCACGCGCCACCGCCAGCTTGGCACCGTCGGAAAGCTGGGCATCGATGAACCCGAACAGGATGCCCACGTTCACCTTCATATGACCCAGCACGAAATCACGGGCAACCTGATAAGGCACCCCACGTCGCACCGCTTCCTCGATCGCTTCGCTGATCACCACCTGACAGGTGAGCACCACTGTCTCTGCCAGCGCTGGCTCCAATATAGCCATCTGTTCGACGGTGACACGATAGGCGTTCATCACCGGTGCGAATGCCTTGCGCGCGATGCGCTCACCGCGCAGATAGTCGCTCTCTGTACCTTGCATCAGAGCGCACACGATGTTCTGCTTTGCCTTGCCGCCCCAGAAATCCAACCGCGCCTCTGGGTCATCCTCGTCACACACGATGGGCGGATGACACGGATGCACGACGAAGTAGCTGATATCCGCGCGCTCGGGCAGCTCACCACCATAAGGAGCGGCTGGGTCGAGCAAGATCACCAATGTGCCGCTCTTCAGCTGAGGCACCAGCTCGGAAGCCATCTTGCCGATCAAGACATCAGGGATCGCCAGGATGATCACCCCTGCTTCGCGCACAGCCTCTTCCGCTGTGGAAGGTGTCAGTCCACGTTCGCGCAAGCGGGCCAACCCTACCTCGCCCGCTTCAATGTACAACATGCGATACTCCGGCACATCTCTCAGCGCGTTGGCAATCCGAGTGCCAATCTTTCCTGCTGCTCCGAAAAGTGCGATTGTTTCCATGGAAATCTGCTGATTAACCCCTTTCACGTTATTTAGGATTCCCTGAGAATAGCTATCTCGTCAGCGCTTTCCCTCCCATTGTCCTCTGTCGCACCCTCATCACGCAACGATGTGCAACCACCCTCTTGCCCGGCATGAGCAGTATGCAATGCAATTGCCTTGCGCATCGTATCTTCGGATTCAACCAGATGCTCGCTCATAGCACGACGGGCGCCTTCAACATCCCCGCGTTTGATCTGCTCATAGATGGCGCGGTGGTACGTAAAAGCACGTTCAGGCGTGCTGGGCACGTCAAAGCTGAGCTGACGCCAGGTCAGCAGGATGTCTGCCACCGAGTCCAGCAACAGAGACAAAAGCTCGTTGTGGGTGGCGCGGGCCACGGCGGCATGGAAAGCTACATCCAGCTCGGCGAAGCGATAGCGATCATAGGTAAGCGTGCTCGCATTGCGCAGAATGCGCTCCATTTCCGCTAAATCCTCGGGAGTGCGACGTTGTGCCGCGAAGCCAGCGTTCGCCACCTCCAGAACCCGACGAATCTCCATGACCTTCTCACAGTCGAATTCGGGGCGCCCTGCGCGCAGAAACATCATCAAGGACTGGGCAACCGCATCTGCGCTCGGGCTGCGCACCACGGTGCCACTGCCCGGTCGCACCTCCAGCAATCCCTTGGCGACCAGGGAACGCACCGCTTCGCGCACCACAGTACGACTCACACCGAACTGACGCGCCAGCTCGCGCTCAGGAGGCAGGCGATCACCCGGCCGCAGCTTCCCTTTTATGATGAGTTGCTCGACCTGGCCGGTGACGCGGTGAACAAGAGTGGCGGAGCGTTGAATCGCCTTAAATAAGTGGATCGGATTCGGCATCTGTTGTTCTATCATAGTATTCTTACTAATTCCTCGAACTGGTATCTGGTATGACGATGTGACCACAAAATTTTAGCCTTCCTGAGCAACAAAGTCAAATCACCTCGATGGAGGGTGTTGAAAAACTCTTTAGTTACCCGCTTTATTGGCCCATTTTCCTATGAAAATCTGAGCGGTCAAGGGACTTTTT
>QEXY01000135.1 GCA_003130875.1 Ardenticatenia bacterium | reverse complement strand
GGTGGTGATCAGCGGCCTGGGCCTGCCGATGGAGATGGTCTCCTACACCCTCAACGGCTGCGCACCGCAGTTCGCCCTGTGGAGCTTCCGCGACCTGGGCTACCTGACCTACTACGTCACGTATGCCTTGGCCACCGGTGCTATCAAGGGTGAGGTAGGAGAACGCTTCGAAGCCGGCCGCATGGGTGTCTACACCATCGAGAAAGACCCCACCCGTGAAAAAGGCCTGCGCGTGCTGATGGGCCCCTTCAGCGTCTATGACAAGACCAACGTAGAAGCCGAGGCTAAGTAGCCTTGTGCGTGATCCTGCTCCGGCCGGGTGTTGCACTCGGCCGGAGCATCTACCATCCACATCCCGAAAATTCGGTCTGTTGTGGCATCATAAGCCTGTTTAGGATGGCAACACCTCTGATCCGTGACAATCGAGCGTGGCTATGAACTCCCGACAACGTGTCATCGCTGCGTTGACCCGGCGGGAGCTCCCGGACCGGGTGCCGCTTCAGTTTGATCTATCGCGCGCATTGGCAGATCGCCTCTGTCAAAAGTACGGAATAGCACCTCACTACACCACCGCGTATTACGAAGATGTCACCTATCGTCTGTCCAACAACGATTTACGCGTGGCAATGGGCAGCGATTGCGTCGTGGTAGGTGCTGGTCTGCCACGCAATTACGCGCACCCGGTGGACAAGGACGGCTGCATCATCAACGAGTTCGGGATGCGCATGCGCCAGGGGTCCATCTATATGGAAGTGGTCGAGCACCCGCTCGCCCACGTAACCGAGGCGGCCGAGGTGGAAGACTTCCCCTTTCCCGATCCCCTGGCCGATGGTCGCTATGACGATGCGGCGATGTATATCGAGAAGTATAAGGGAGAGTACTTCATCATCGGCGATGTCGAGCTCACCATGTTCGACATGATGCAGCAGCTGGTCGGAATGGAAAAGCTCCTCACCGACATGGCAATGGGAATGCCCTACATCGAGCCGCTGATCGAGAAGTGCAAGCATTTCGCCATAGCGGTCGGTCAACAGCTGATCCAAATGGGGGTGGATGGCATCTGGACGGGTGACGACTTCGGCGGTCAACAGGGGTTGCTGATCTCGCCGCGCATGTGGCGCCAATACTTCAAGGAACGATATCGTGAAATCTACGCCACCTTCAAAGCGCTCAACCCTGATGTGATCATTATGCAGCACTGCGATGGCGCGGTTGCGCCTATCCTCGAGGAATGGATTGAGGTAGGCCTGGAGGTTTTCAATCCGGTGCAACCCAACGTGCCCGGCCATGATCCACAGGAGCTCAAACGGCGTTTCGGCGATCGCCTGTCCTTCTGGGGTGCCATTGACCAGCAGAGGCTATTGCCTTTCGGAAGCCCCGCTGAAATCGAGGCGGACGTGAAAGCCAAGATCGCAATACTGGGGCAGGGTGGCGGCTACATGGTCGCTCCGGCGCACATCATCCAGGCCGACACCCCGATTGAGAACGTCGAAGCATTCATCGCCGCGGTCAAGAAACACGGCATATACCAGTGACACCGTATCGGAGATCACGCACCATCCCATTCAATTCGGTTGGACGGAGTGGTGGCAGGGATGCGTCTCAAGGATAAAGTTGCAATTGTCACAGGAGGCTCGCGCGGAATCGGGCGCGCGATTGCGTTGCGCTTGGGCCAGGAAGGAGCCAAGGTGGCCGTGGTGCATTTGCGTGGTCGCGAAGGGGAAGAGGTCGCGCAGATGATCCGTCAGAACGGCAGTCCGGCCATCGCCATTCATTGCGACGTTTCCGACAGCCAACAGGTCCAGGCGATGGTGGAGCGCGTCGTACAGGAGTGGGGCACGATCGACATTCTGGTGAACAACGCGGCCATCTGCCCTTTTAAGCCCTTTATGGAAATCTCCGAAACACTCTGGGACCAGGTGCTGGATACCAATCTCAAGGGCTATTTTCTGTGCTCGCAAGCTGTGGCACGAGTGATGATCGAAAAGGGTGTGCGCGGACGCATCATCGCTGTCAGTTCCATCTCGTCTGAGTTCGGAGGCAGCCAGCAGGCGCACTATTGTGCCTCTAAAGCGGGGATCAATCTCTTGATCAAGTCCATGGCCATTGCGTTGGGACCCTACGGCATCACCTGCAATGCTGTGTTGCCGGGCACCGTGGAGACGGATATCAACCGCGCCCAGCTGGCTGACCCGGAGGTGCGTGCCTATTGGTCACGGCGCGCGCCGTTGGGGCGCATCGGGAAACCAGAAGACGTCGCCGGGCCAGTGGTCTTCTTCGCCAGCGACGACGCCGACTGGTGTACCGGTGCCATGTTGGTGGTCGATGGCGGTGTCTCCGTCAATCTTCAGTGAGAGTGGTAGAGAGCTGACGAGAGGTTTGCGGATGGCCACCTATACCATCAAGGCGGTGAAGTACTGTGAGCAGAGTGTTCCCGGCGCGCAGATGTTCTACATGGCACGTTGGGATGAATGGCTGGAAGCGGACTTCTTTTTCTTCATCCTGCGCCGGGATGACGGCAAAGTGATGCTGATCGACACCGGCATACGCGATGTGGAGGAAATTCAGCCCCTTGTGATTGCCGGAGTGGGTGAACGAGGGCGTTTTCGCATGGATATGGCCACCCAGAACATCCCGCTCCTGTTGCGTCGTGAAGGAATTGACCCGGCGGAAGTGGAATATGTGTTCATCACCCATCTGCACTATGACCACTGTTCCAATGTACGCCTCTTCCCCAACGCCAAGTTCGTCCTCTCGCGCACGGGGTGGCATCGTACCCTGGATCCACCACATCCCAACCTGGTGCCGGATGTGCTCTTTCCACGCGACGTGCTGGCCTATCTGGTCAGCGAAGCGCGCGACCGGCTGATTCTGGTCGACGACGAAGCCCCGGAGATCATCCCTGGCATTGGGGCATTCTATATCGGCGGCCATACCATGTGCAGCCAAGCGATCACAGTGCAAACCCGCCAGGGGCGCGCCGTCTTCCCTGGTGATACGATATTCTATTACGAAAACCTAGAGAAAAATCACCCGGTGGGCTTGGCGGTGGATATCATCCAATGCTATCAGGCTCTGGAGCGCGTGCGCGCTATGGCGGACATCTTCGTGCCGCCCCACGACCCCCTGCTCTTGAAGCGCTATCCGGATGGGGTGATCATCGGGGATCATTAGTCCACACACCCAACCCACAGCTTCTCGAGAAGGCGTGCAACCCTCAGTCCATTCGACAACAGAAGGTGATACATCGGAGGTTTAGAATGCCCAAGCTGGAATCGGCTACTTTGGAAAGTGCCCAAGTGTATCGCCTGCCCGGACGCAACTGGTACTATCTGATTGGTCCACAGAACAGCCAGGCGCAACGGATGACCTTTGGCGTGGCAGAATTCCCTGGCGGCACCGCCGCGGCATTCCACGTGCATGCCAACGAGGAAGAAATTGTGTACATCATTTCGGGCAAAGGTGCCGTGGTCACCGAGGATCAAGTGGTGGAAACGCAACCTGGCGTAGCGGTCTTCATCCCACCGGGTGTATCCCACCAAATTCGCGCGGATGGGCCGGAGCCGCTCTGGCTGGTCTCCGTCTTTTCCCCACCGGTCATCCCCGGCAGCTACGACCCCGCAAAAGACAAAAAGTAGTGCGGATGCGCTTCCGGCCGACCCGGTGCTGAAGACCGGGATGCGCCGGGAGCGCCTCTTGAGGGATTGGGATGCATTCGGATGAGTTGGCCGGACGCGTGGCAGTGGTCACCGGTGCGGCGCGCGGCATCGGTCTGGCCATCGCCCAAGCTTTAATCGAGCATGGCGCAGCGATGGCCCTGTGGGACGTAGACGCCCCTGCACTGGAGCAGGCCGCGCACGCCCTGGGCGAGGCAGCTTGGCCGTGTGTAGTCGATGTGACCATCGCCGATGCCGTGCACACAGCGGTCAGGCAGGTGGTGGATCGTTTCGGTGCCTTGCACATTCTGGTCAACAACGCCGGCATCTGCCCGATGACCCCCTTCGAGCAGATCAGCGAGCCGGAATGGGAACGCGTGCTGGCGGTCAATCTCAAAGGGGCTTTTTTGTGCTGTCAGGCAGCATGGCCTTTTCTGTGCGACGCCGGGCCGCGTGGCCGCATCATCAACATCTCCTCTGTGGCGGGTCAGATGGGAGGTGTCTCGGTGGGCGTGCACTATGCCGCGTCCAAAGCAGGGCTTATCGGGCTGACCAAAGCTTTGGCCCACCGACTGGCGCCCTATGGGGTGACGGTCAACTGTGTGGCGCCTGGCACCACGGCCACCGAGATGACTGCTGCCTGGTCACGCGAGGACCTGGAACGGGCATGGGCGCGCATCCCCTTGGGACGGCTGGCACAGCCGGACGAGATCGCCGCAGCGGTGTGCTATCTCGCCTCCGATCGGGCAGCGTTCATCACCGGCGCTACGCTCGACATCAATGGAGGTCTGTACGTGCGCTGAAGGTGTATGAACCCCGACCACACGGTCTGCGGAGATCACGTTCTTCCAGGTTCCAAAAGTCTTATTCTTCCTCCTCCAGCGTGGCTCCGATAACTGGTTCTGGGCGGTAGATCGCCTGCGCGCCGGCAGCACGCAGCGCCTTTTCCAGCGGCGCGGTATCCTCGTCGAGCCACAGCGCGATGATTGTGCCCCCGTCACCAGCACCCGCCAGCTTGGCAGCGGGCGCTCCGGCCGCCAAGGCAGCCGCAATCAGGCGCTCATTCGACTCACCGGAGCCACCCAGGTCGCGTTGAATGGCATGGTTCTCGTTCATGGCACGCGCCAGGAGATCCCAGTCTTCGAGCAGCAACGCCCGCTTGCCGATGCGTGCCAGCTCGGTGATGCGCTCATAGCCCTCCACCACCTGAGGATCGCCCTCCAACCAGCGTTCCCGCAGAGGCTTGTGCACTGCGCCCGAAGAGTGTTGCACCCCTGTGAAACCTAGGACGAACGGCAGACGTCGCACATACACAGCGATCGGTTCGATGGTGGCGAACAGTTCCGCCTCTTCGGCGCGATAGAACTGCTTGCCGCGGAAATCCATATAATTGAGACCGCCGAAGGTGCACATATAAGCGTCCTGATAGCCGCACACCACCTTGAGATGATGCAGCTCCACGAAACGCGCCTTTTCGGCCAGCTGATACCGGTTGAGATGAACTCCCATCCACGCCAACAATCCCTGCAAAAGCGCTACCACCAGCGCGGTGGAACCGGCCAATCCACTGCGCAAGGGGATCTCGCTCTCATATTCAACACAGCAACGGATGGGTGGCAAGCGCAAATAGGTCAACACGGCCCGGGCCACATCAAAGACATCTCCACGAGGACGCAGATCGCGCCACTCGCGGATCTCACATGTCGCGCTGTTAGTGCATAATGTCAGATTGTCTGCCGGTGTGAGGCGCACCCGTGCCCGCATCGGCACCGAGCAGGACAACACAGCGCCGCCGTACATGTCGGTGGGGTTGCCGATAACACCCGCGCGACCCGGCGCCGAGCTGATGATCTGTCGCTTAGATCTCATACGCTTTGGACTTCAGATATTGGCGTGCCAGGTAGCCATAGCGCTCATCAGCCAGCGCGAAATCGATAAAGGTGCGAAAATAGCTCTCAAAGTTGCCGATGTCATAGCGCCGTTCATCCGGGCGGAACAGCCACGCATAGACGGGCTGCCCCATCTGCACAAGCAACTTGATGGCATCGGTCAGTTGGACTTCACCGCGGCTGTCCGGTGGAGTGCGTGCCAGGGCTTCGAAGATGAGCGGGCTGAAGACGTAACGAGCGGCCACCGCCAGCCGACTGGTCGCCGTGCCGCGCGACGGTTTTTCAACGATGTCCACGATCGGGATCGGCTCGCCAGGTGGCACCGCATCGCGCCCGACCATCACGATGCCGTAACGATGGGTTTCCTCCAGAGGAACCTCTTCGACGGCAATCACCGCCGCAGCCTGCAATTCCAGATGGACTTTCATCATATCACGCAGGGGAGCGGACGGCTCAGGGGCTGCGATCAGTGAATCACCCAGGGCGACAACGCAATGCTCGCCATCCACGAACTTGGCGCCCAACGCCACCGCATCGCCCAGCCCGCGCGGACTGCTTTGCCGCGTATAGAAGAAGTGCGAGTCGCGCTGGATGTAAGCGAGCTCGGCCAACATCGCCTCATTGCCAGCTTGCTTCAACGCTCCTAACAACACCGGGTCGGTGTCGAAATGATCTTCGATCGCCTGTTTACGACGCCCCGTGATGATGAGGATCTGCTTCAGCCCGGCATCCTGTAGCTCTTCCACTACATATTGCATGGCTGGCTTGCGACCGACCGGCAGCATCTCTTTGGGCTGTGACTTCGTGGCCGGCAGCAGTCGCGTGCCCAGCCCAGCAGCCGGGATGATAGCCTTGGTAATTGGCTGTGTCATTGTTCCCTCCCACCAAGTTCGTGGTGACCTGGACCACCTTTCTATCATACCCTTGAGCTGAAGAGGATGCAACCTGGAGGGAGACCATCAGCCAGAATCCTTGACTATCTGCCGTTTATCGCTATACTACTCCCCTGTGAGCAGAGGAGCTGAGGGCAAGAGCGCACACAGCTCCTCCTTTTTGCACATATATGGCGTGCCTTGAGGTCCACGCGGCTGATTTCGACACCATACTTGGCCTATTGTGATGCGACAAAGGATTCCCATACGATATTGTATCGTCCTCTTGCTGGGCTTGTTGGGTGGACTGACCATGAGCATCTCGGGGCGTAACGTAGCCTTGACCCGAGCGCAGGGTGACTTTCTGGATGTATGTGCCGAAAATGCTGCTAACCTGGTGCAGAACTGCCAGTTCAATGAGGGAATGCGCTCCTGGAACACGTTCGTAGAAGCGGGCAGCCCCCCTTCTTTTGGAGTGGAGCATGCGTTTCCCGCATGCGACTCGCCCAAGTGTCCCGCCTTGCGCATCCAGGCTTCGGATTGGTTCATCGGTGGGATTTATCAGCAAATCCCAAATGTGGTGCCGGGCATGTCTTATTGGGCTAATGTGGTCTGGATGGTCTATCATCCTGCCGGGAAGCTCGATGGCACGGTGGGACGTCGTATCGGCATAGACCCCACAGGGGGTACAGATCCCACCTCACCCGCGATTGTGTGGAGTCCGGAGATCTGGCACAAGTTCGACAGCTGCCCTTATAAAATATGCCGTGAGCTCCAGGTGCAGGCGACGGCTCAAAACACCACCATCACGGTGTTCATCCGCGTTGCCGCCACGTGGAAGAACCGTCGAGATGAGTTTTCGTTCGTGCCGGCGCAGTTTTTCAGCGAGCCCGAATCGTTCTGGATCGACGATGTAGGGCTCATACCTGTCGGAGATGTGTCGCTTGCGATGATCACAGCGCAGCCGGCGGTGCCCACGGATACGCCATCACCTGTCGCGACCGCGGCGCCGAGCGTCTCGGCGCAAATCGGCGAAGCGGCACCTGCTCCCGCGGCTGTATCCCAACCCACGGAGACGCCGACGCCGACCACCACCCCG
>QEXY01000134.1 GCA_003130875.1 Ardenticatenia bacterium | reverse complement strand
GCGTCGCGACCGTCAGGGAGCGACATCACCGCCTTATCCGAGCCACAACCATGAGGGAGTTGTTCACCACCGCCACTTGCCGAGGTGCATAGCCCGGTTTGAACCCCGCCTCTCCTCAAAATGAAATGCATCCAATGGTAGCACGAAGGTCGACAGGGACTTCCTCATAAGGACATGCTTTCTGCCCCTACAGAGGAACAAGGACTTCCTCGAACCAGGTTATCAGCTCATGTCGCTCACTTTCGGGCAGAAAAGCTCCAGCAGCGGCATGGAGGATGGTCTGATGAAGCATCTGAAGCTCAATCCCCATGTGCTGCACAGCTAGCATATACTCATCCGTCAGGGAAGTGTTGGAAATCCCTGGATCATCTGTGTTGATTGTGACACGCACATCTTGTTCCAGATAGTGGCGTAACGGATAATCCGAGAGTGTCGCGATGGCACCGGTGTGCAGGTTGCTGGTAGGGCACATCTCCAACGTGATCCCCTGTTCTGCTAGTAGCGACACCAACGCTGGATCCTCGACCGCGCGGATGCCGTGACCGATGCGCTCGGCGCCTATCCGTTCGACTGCTTCGCGGACGTTTGCCGCAGGCCCCACCTCACCGGCATGGATGGTAATGTGAAGTCCCTTTTTCTGTGCCCAGCGGAAGATCTCTGTGAACGGCGTCGCCGGATAGGCTAACTCGTCTCCGGCCAGGTCAAGCCCTACCACACCATTACTATGTGCTGCCACCGCGATTTCCGCAATGCGACGCGCCGTGGCTATGCTCTCATCTCGGCCGATCTGCAGAATCAGCCTCACTTTGATGTTATGATCGCGTTGTGCCCGTTCAGCCGCTTCGGCAACCCAGAGCACCACCTGTTCCAAGGCGAATCCGCGAAGCCTCGAAAGTGCCACCGGATTGAAGCGCAGTTCTAAATACTTGACGTTATCAGCTGCAGCATCTGCGATGCACTCGGAGACGATGCGCGCAATCAGCTCTGGAGAGACGTAGAAACGACGCAGCCATTTGAATTTCTCGAGATATGCGATGAAATCCGGCGAATCCCCTTTCATCACTTGCACATACGGCCGCAATGTCTCGGGATCATCGCTGGGCAGGTCAAGGTCATAAGTGCGCGCGATTTCGAACAGGGTTTCTAAGCGCAAGCTCCCTTCTAGATGGCGATGCAGCTCCACTTTAGGCAGACGCGAGATCTTAGTCCACAATGGATGAGCCGGATCGACAATCATAAGGCCCGCTCTGTCTCAGACAAACAGTTGAAGGAAGCTTTGAAACATCTCATCTGCGACGAGATGGTTTCGTTGCAACTGCGGCTTTCGGGCGCGATGAGGCAACCGTTGCATCATTTGGGGGCTGGGGCATGGGATGCGTGCCCCCTGCCATATCTTGAGCCCAGTGACAGTGCTTGTATTTCTTACCACTACCACACCAACATGGATCGTTGCGGCCGATTTCGCGTCGAGTACGGACAGGGCGACTGGCTCGCTCGGGTGTGCTTCCCGGATGAACCGCTTGCATCGGACGCGGTTGTGGCACAGCTACCAGCTGCGCGTGATAGATTGCGTGCACAATGTCGTGCTTGATGGCCTCGAGGAGGCGCGTATACATCTCATATGCCTCGCGTTTGAAAGCTACCAAAGGATCCTGTTGGCCAAAGGCGCGCAATCCGATGCCCTCACGCAGGATGTCCAGATCGGTCAGATGCCGCACCCATAGGTTGTCGACCACGCGGAGCATCACCGCCCGTTCCAGTTGGCGCATCAGCTCGGGTCCGAGTGTCCGGGTCTTCTCATCGTAGAGCCTTTCTGCCAACGTGATGAGTTCGTCCTCGATCTCTTGGGGACTCATACCCTGCCAGCGAGCAACGGTCATCGTGGCGGGCAGCGGCATAATCGCACGCATCGCACCATGCAAGGTGTTCAGGTCCCACTCGTTGGGATCCTCCGAGGCGGTGGCGGCAGCCACTGCCTCCCGGATCGTGTCGAACACCATGTCCAGGATGACCTCGCGCAAATTGGGACTCGAGAGGATGCGACGACGTTGGCCGTAAATGACCTCGCGCTGCTGATTGACCACGTTGTCGTACTCGAGCAGATGCTTGCGGATGTCGAAGTTGTAGCCTTCGACACGCACCTGTGCGCTTTCGATGGACTTGTTCACCAGACCCGCCTCAATGGGCATATTGTCATCGACGCCCAGCGTGCTCATCAAGTTGGCGACCGTTTGTCCGCCGAAGCGTCGCATCAGGTCGTCTTGCAATGATAAATAGAAGCGGCTCGATCCCGGGTCACCTTGACGTCCGGCGCGTCCACGGAGCTGATTATCGATGCGTCTCGCCTCGTGGCGTTCGGTGCCGATCACGTGCAATCCGCCCAGTTGTACCACTTTGGCGCGGTTCTGTTCACACAAGGCAAATTTTTCTGCCAAGACCTCTGCCCAGCGGGTCGGATACCGTGTTGTCGGATCCTCACCGCGGCGCAACATCTCCACCGCCTCGTTCCACTCCCGGCTGCGGATTTGCGTCAGGTCCACCCCTTCCTTGCGCAATTGCTCGCGGGCCATCCCCTCTGGATTGCCCCCCAGCAGGATGTCGACACCACGACCGGCCATGTTGGTGGCAATCGTGACCGCTCCAGGCACACCCGCCTGGCTGATGATGAGCGCTTCGCGTTCGTGATGTTTGGCGTTGAGCACGTGATGGGGAATACCACGCCGCTTGAGCAGATTGGACAAGTATTCCGAGGTCTCGATCGCCACCGTGCCCACCAACACCGGGCGACCCTTCTGATAGTTTTCGATAATCTCGTTGACCACTGCCCGGAACTTGGCTTCCTGGGTCTTGTAAACTTGATCCGGGTAATCGATCCGCTTCCAATAGCGTTCGTTCGTTTGCGGGTTCTCGTAGGTGACGACCTCGACTCCGTTTTCGCGACGGGTGACAGTTTGCAGCTCGCCGCGCATTGCGCGATATTCGATGTTCGTGGGCAGCACCACGACATCGAGGTTATAGATCTTAGCAAACTCTTCCTTCTCGGTCGCCGCTGTGCCGGTCATCCCTGCCAGCTTGTAATACATACGGAAATAGTTCTGGAAGGTGATCGTAGCCAATGTCAAGCTCTCACGCTGTACCGGCACCCCTTCCTTGGCTTCAATGGCTTGATGTAAACCCTCGCTGTAGCGCCGGCCGATCATAAGGCGGCCGGTGAACTCGTCCACAATGATCACCTCACCATCGCGCACGATGTAGTCGCGGTCGCGCTGATACAACACATGGGCGCGCAGCGCATTGTCCAGGTAAGGGATTTTCTGCCAGTGCTCTGGCCCATAGAGATTCTCGATGCCCAGAAGGCGCTCAACCTTCTCCACACCCGCCTCGGTGAGGGTGACCACACGCGCTTTTTCATCCACCACGTAATCTCCGTCCGGCTGCTTCGCTTCCACACTCGCCGGACTGCTGGGTTTCAACTGGCGTACGATGGTGGCGAATTCCCTGTAAAGGCTGCTACTTTCCTCGGATGGACCGGAGATGATCAAGGGAGTCCGCGCTTCGTCAATGAGGATGTTGTCCACCTCATCGACGATGGCGTAGTGCAGCTCGCGCTGACACATTTGGCTCAGGTCAAACACCATGTTGTCGCGGAGGTAATCAAAGCCGAACTCATTGTTCGTGCCATAGGTGATGTCACAGTGATAGGCGCCCCGGCGTGTAGTGGGCCGCAAATAGAGATAGCGATCATCCACAGCTTGATAGTCAGGGTCGAACTCGAACGAAGCTTCATCGGGATGACCACCGCCGGCGGACTGGATGACACCCACTGTCAATCCCAGCAGATGGTAGATGGGGCCCATCCATTGGACGTCGCGCTTGGCTAGGTAATCGTTGACCGTGACCACGTGCACGCCGTGTCCGGTCAGTGCGTTGAGGGCCACGGGCAAGGTAGCCACCAGGGTTTTGCCTTCTCCGGTGCGCATCTCCACCACATTGCCATAATGGAGGGCGGCGCCGCCGATGATCTGGACATCATAGTGGCGCAAGCCGGTCGTACGCACACTGGCCTCGCGCACAGCGGCGAAGACCTGGGGCATGATGGCTTGCAGCAGTTCCTCCTCCAGCTTGAACAGCTCACGTCGCAGCCGCTGCACTTCCACCTCAAGTTGGCGACGCTGGTCGCCGATCGCGATATCGCGTTCGATGGTGCGTTGTTGCAGCTCTTCGCGCAATGCCCGTGTGCGCTCGGCGATGTCCGCGCGGAAGCGCGCCATCATATCCCGCAGTTCTTCATTGCTTTTGCGGCGCATCTCCGCTTCAAGCGCGTTGACCTCATCCACCAGCGGAATCAGGCGCTTGATCGCCTTTTGACTCGGATCACCCAGGAGGCTCAAAAGGACGTTCTTGAACATTATCCCTCTTTTGTCGCACTCTCCCGTTTGGCTGCCTGACGCGTGGCAGATTGAGTGGGGCGGATACGCGCGTAGTAACCAGCAGGGCGCAATAGCTTTTGCAAGTTGTAGATGTGCCCGACGTGGCGCTCGTAGTCAGCCAGCTTGTACTCGTGATCCATCACAATGGAGTCAAACGGGCAAAATTCGGCGCAGAAACCACAGTTCATACACACGTCGATGTCAATATAGAACTCCGCTGGAGCGGTGAGCGGTTTGCCCTTTTCGTCCTGAGCGCGCACGATCCAGATGCATTGCGGAGGACATGCCCTGGCACATATCCCACAAGCGGTGCAGCGGATGACGTGTCGCGTTGTATCCCCTTCTACTTGGATGTCATAGACGAGAAACGGCAGGAAACGGAACGCCTCCGGAACAGGACGCTCTTGTTCCGGGTATTGCACCGTGAACAAACCGCGTCCGCGCACGCTCTGCCGCGATTCCAAGGCTGGCGCGCTGTAGCGGCGGGGAAAATATTTCAGGTCATCCAGGTAGGTCTCAATGAAGTGTTTGAATGTTACGGCCAGGCCTTTTGCAATGCCAATCCCGAACATCAGCGGTCCACCTCCCCCAGCACGATGTCGAGCGCGCCCAGAGCCACGATCACATCGGCAACCTTGAGCCCACGGCACATCTCACTTAGAGCGGTGAGGTTGATAAAAGAAGGCGAGCGGACGCGATAACGCCAGGGATTGCCGGTGCCGTTGCTGACCAGATAGTAGCCCAATTCCCCTTTGGGATGTTCGATCCGGGCGTACACTTCCCCGGCCGGCACGCGCGTCTGCCAGGCCTTTTTCCCCGCCTGAATCGGCCCTTTAGGTATCTGATCCAGGGCTTGGTTGAGGATCTTGACCGCTTCGCGCGCTTCCAAAATGCGAATCAGATACCGGTCGTATAGATCACCGTTGTGCAGCAGAGGGATTTTGAAGTCAAAACGGTCGTAGATCGAGTAGGGCTCGACACGCCGGATATCGTAAGGCAAACCGGTCGAGCGCAAAATGGGCCCCGTGATGCCATAAGCGATTGCCTTTTCGGGTGTTAGAATGCTCACTCCCTTGAGGCGAGAGATGAGGATTTCGTTTTCGTTGAGCAGCTGCTCGAACTCGTCCAGCTTGCGCGGCAGTCGTTCGCGTGCCAGATAACGGGCGCGCTCCAGCCAATCGTCGCTGACATCGTTGGCCACGCCGCCGAAACGCATGTAATTGCACATCATCCGCGAGCCGCTTGCTTCTTCGAACAAGTCCAAGATCAGCTCGCGTTCCTTAAATGCATACAAGAACGGCGTAAACGCAGACCCCAACTCATTGGTGAGGAAGCCGGCAAATGACATATGACTGAACACACGGTTCAGCTCCGCCATGATGACCCTGAGATATTCGGCACGCTCGGGCACCTCAATGCCCATCAGACGTTCCACGGCGATGGCGTATCCCAGATTGTTCCCCATAGCGTTGAGGTAGTCGAGCCGGTCGGTGTACGGCATGTTCATCAGCCAGCTGTTGCGTTCACCGATCTTCTCGTGATTGCGATGCAGATAGCCCACCACGGGTTCGACGTGCAAGACCGTCTCGCCGTCCAACGTGAGCACCATCCTGAAAACGCCGTGCGTGCTGGGGTGCTGTGGCCCCACGTTCACGACAATTCTTTCAGTGGAGATATGCAGGTTGGGCAACTCGCGATAGTCCACCACCAGTAGTTCCTCTTCCGGCGGACTCCACTGCTCCGGATCCCAATCCACCCCTGGAGGGTACTGTAGCGGATATGACACATTGTCCTGATAGGGAGTGCGCGCTTCCGCCGATTGGTAGTGTCCGCATGGCCAACGGCTGCTGAATGGTTTCACCGGTTCCTCGTAATACGGTTCGTGCCAGTCCTTGCGCAATGGATGGCCATAGAAACCTTCCCAGAGCAGAATGCGCTTTAGATTGGGATGGCCGGTGAAGCGAATCCCGAAGAGATCCCAGACCTCACGTTCTTGTAGATTTGCACTAGGCCAAACGGGGACCAGGGAGGGTAGCTCGGGATTTTCTTCCGGCACGCGGGCTTTGAGCACCAGCGCGCCTCCGCCACGGCTGGTCGAATATAGATGATATACCACTTCGAACCGAGGGTCGCGGCCCAGGTAGTCCACACCGGTCACGTTTGAGAGGAAGTCGTAGGCCAAGTCTGGATCGTCACGCAGGTAGGTGGCCACTTCTACCAGGCGGTCCGGTTGAACGACGAGCACATCCTTTTCTGGGGTTACGCAGCCATCGCCGACCGCTTGATTGAGCCGCTGCGCCAACGCTTCAGTGGGAGGCAGTGGCGTAGTGTCCCATACCGGCAGCTTGAGCGCTTTATCGGGTGACGCCGCAGTGCCCTGCTCCTCTGAAGTCGCTTCTTGTGCTTGGGCCGCGCGTTGTTGGGACAGCACTTCCTTGATGGTCGTGATGCGACGGGGGTCGATCAAGTCAGGACCACAGAGTGGAATGGGGATCGCCTCGTTGCGCTCTTGTTTGCGGTACCAGGGCAATTCGAAGATCGACTGGCGCTTGATCTTGTCCTGTAAGCGCAAAAACCCTTCCAACAGTGCCTGGGGTGTGGGAGGACAGCCAGGTATATACACATCTACTGGCAGAAACTTGTCAATCCCAGAGACAACGTTATAGCCTTCTTTGAACGGTCCACCTGCGGTAGCGCAAGCTCCCATAGCGATGACGTATTTGGGCTCCGGCATCTGGTTGTACAGACGCACGATCTGAGGCACCATCTTCTTGGTGACAGTGCCAGAGACGATCAGTAGGTCGGCCTGACGGGGGGATGGACGCATCAATTCAGCGCCGAAGCGCCCCAGGTCAAAACGAGCGGCGAAGGTGGCCATCATCTCGATGGCACAGCAGGCGAGCCCGAACGCCAGTGGCCAGAGCGAGTACATGCGCCCCCAGTTGTACACAAAATTGATCGGTGTGGCGAGCAGATTGCGCCAATCGTCCGGTGCATTGAGATTTTGCGACCGCTGCTCCAGTGATGCGTTCATCCTGTGCTCCTCGGAAATCGGCTGGAAGATCACCAGGCAATCACCTTTGATCCGCTGACAAGAACGCAGACGATATGTTAGATCGACATATCCCGTTTACAAACCCAATGGTTGGGCTGGGCATATTTGCCAATCACCCACTCCAACAATTGTAGCATTTCCAGGAATGGCGAGCAAAAAGAGAGTGTTGAGAAGGTCCGTTGAAGAGCATGGCGCTGCCTTGGCAGTGCGTTCGTGAGTTCCATACTTGCCTTGGTTGCACAAAGAGGGAAATGTGAGTATTATATTTATGAAGATTGGTGAACTAGACAAGATTAGACTGGTAAATCAAAGTGAAAGGGGTGGAGTTGACCTATAAAGCAAGGCGTGTGAAGTGATACGACCGTTTCGCCTGTGGGATGTTGCTTTGGTGGCACGCCTCCAGCGTGAAGGGGTGCCGCTGGATTTAGAAACCCATTTGACACGACCACACTCCCCACTGGGTATGGCGCTCCTGGCACATCTGCTGCCGGCGCGCGACGGAATGCATACTTGCATTGTGGACCACAAAGACGAAGACGGCGGGAGCCACGGGCTGGCCCAGATGCGCCAACGTCCGGGTCGTCATGAGTATATCATCACCTTTATGGCGCCGGCGCTCAGCAGTGGCAGTGGTGCCCACGCGATATGGCAACGACTTCTAAATCACCTGGCGGTTCAAGCGGGTGAACAAGGCGGTCAGCGCCTGTATGCCGGCCTCCCGGATGAAGGGGAGGAATATCAGATCTTTCGCCACGCCGGGTTTGTGGCATATGCCCAGGAGATTGTGTACCACTGCGTCAATCTTCCCCAGTTGCCTTCCACATCGCCGCTGATGTTGCGCCCGCAGTGTGAGCGTGACAGCTGGGGTCTTCAGCAGCTCTACGCCGCGGCGACGCCGCGCGCTGTCCAGACAGCTGAGGGTTCCGGGCAGGGAGAATGGGAACTGTTGCGACCACGTTGGCTGAGCCAACCATGGCGACGCGGCTATGTGTGGGAATGTGCGGGAGAAATTCGTGCTGCGTTCCAGGTGCGCTCAACTGTCACGGCCCATTGGATCCGTCTGTTGTATCACCCCGATGATCTCAACCAGGTGGATGCCCTGGTTGTCGCGGTACTTATGCAAGTTCTGAAGGGGAACCGAAACAGAAAAATCCTATGGGCGGTGCGTACCTATGAAGCTGGTTTGGCGGTGGCATTGGGCGAGTACGGTTTTGTGCCGGTAGCCAGCCAGACCCTCGTGGTCAAACATTGCGCGGTCTGGGCACGCGAGCCGGCACTCCATCCCGTCGCGGCGCTGAATGGCAAGGCGGAGCAAGCGGCTCCGACGGTGAAATATCATGTATGAATGAACAAATCGTGTATGATTCCATCGGTAGTAAGGTTATGACAGAAAAAGTTGGTGCTCAGTTGAGAATTACAGATGATTTAATCGCTTTATTAAACGTGCTCCCGCCGCGTGTGCGGGAAGCGCTGAAGGAGCTGGACCGTGGTGATGATCTGATCGAAATCGTTTTGGACCTGGGCCGCCTCCCAGAGGCGCGTTTCACCGACAAGGAGGTGCCTCTGTCCGATCAGGAAGTGACCCACGAGGACATCGATTATGTCGTGCAACGCATCGGCCAGTTCACTTCGGACAATCGAGCCGGAATCGAGCGCACCTTGCATCGCATCTCGGCGATCCGCAACCGCCAGGGCAACATTGTGGGGCTTACCTGTCGGGTGGGCCGCGCAGTGTACGGCACCATCGATATTATTCAAGACATCATCGAGTCGGGGAAGAACATCTTGCTGTTGGGACGGCCTGGGGTGGGCAAGACCACCCTGTTGCGCGAGGCGGCACGGGTGCTGGCGGAGAAGAAGCGGGTCATCGTTGTGGACACCTCCAACGAGATCGCCGGCGATGGGGATATCCCGCATCCGGGCATCGGGCGAGCGCGCCGCATGCAAGTGGCCACACCCACGCTCCAACACGAGGTGATGATCGAGGCGGTGGAGAACCATATGCCAGAGGTGATCGTCATCGACGAGATCGGGCGGGAGCTGGAGGCGGAGGCGGCGCGCACCATTGCGGAGCGTGGCGTCCAGCTGGTGGGCACGGCGCATGGCGGATCGCTCGACAATCTGCTGATGAACCCCACTTTGTGTGACCTGGTAGGGGGTATCGAGTCGGTTACGCTCTCGGACGAAGAAGCACGCCGACGCGGCACCCAGAAGACCGTGTTGGAGCGCAAAGCGCCACCCACCTTCGATGTGCTGGTGGAGATTCAATATCGCTGGAAGCTGGTGGTGTACCACAACGTCGCCCAGGCGGTGGATGACTTCCTGCGCGGACGTACCCCGCAGGGCGAGATCCGCTATCGCGATGAGAATGGGGTCATCCACATCGAGCCGGCGGCACCCCCGCGGCTCGCTATTCCCACAGCCGTGGGTCTTTCGTTCAGCACCCATGACCAGGCTGTGGCGGAGCAGATGGGCACTTCCGAGCCGCAGGCCGCGCTGTTACTTGCACGTGAGCCGATGCGTATCTTCCCATATGGCATTAGCCAGGCGCGTCTCCGTCAGGCCGCCGCGGGACTGCAGCTCCCCATTCGGCTCGTGGATGACATTCACCAGGCGGATGTGGTGATCACCCTCAAAGCACACTATCGCAAACGGGTGCAGCCGGTGTCGGATGCCGAGAGCCTGGGCGTGCCGATTTACGTGTTGCGCTCCAACACCATCACCCAGATGCAGTCCAGTCTCATCGACATCTTCAACCTGGGTGACAAAGAGGCGGATGCCTTTGCCATTGCGATGCGCGAGACGCAGGAAGCGATCCGCAAAGTCTTGGAGGGGGCGCGCGCCGTGGATCTCTCGCCGCAGAACTCCCGAATTCGCCGTTTCCAGCACGAAATGGCGCGCCAATTCAATCTGGTGTCGCACAGCTATGGCCGTGAGCCGCAGCGTCGCGTGCGCATTTACCAGGGATGAGCCATCCATGGGCTGGTTCATTTCCTTTGAGGGGCTGGATGGCAGTGGCAAGACCACCCAGATCGCGGGGCTGGCACAGCGGTTGCGCGCCGCGGGCCACGACGTGCTGCTGACACGCGAGCCAGGCGGCACCGCCATCGGTGATCAAATCCGTTCCATATTGCATGATATGCGCAACGCTGAGATGACAGCGTTAGCCGAGTTTCTGTTGTACTCGGCGTCACGTGCGCAGCTGGTGCGTCAGGTCATCCGTCCCCACCTGGAACGTGGGGGCACGGTGCTGTGTGATCGCTTCGCCGATTCGAGCCTCGCTTACCAGGGATATGGCCGCCAATTGGATCTGGACTGGGTGCGCGAGGTCACGCGCTTTGTCACCGAGGGAGTCGTGCCGCACCTGACCATTTATCTCGACCTGCCTGTTGAGATCGGTCTGGCACGTAAGCAGGCCGCTTTTGCCGCGCAACGAGGAGAGCGCAATCGGCTGGACACACAGCCGCTCGAGTTCTACCGGCGCGTGCGGGATGGGTATCTCAGCATGGCTCGTGCCGAGCCACAACGCTGGCTGGTGATCGACGCCACACAGTCCATCGATCAGGTTCAGCAGTCCATCTGGGAACGCCTACAACATCTGTTGCTGGAAATGGGGGAGGCTGCGAGATAATGAAACTGGTGATCGCGATCGTCAACAGTCAGGATTCACGCCCCTTGTTGGACGCCTTGATGCGCGAAGGGCATCGGGCCACGCTGATCAGCACTACCGGCGGGTTCCTGCGCGAGGGCAATGCCACCGTGTTCATTGGAACATCCGATGAAACCTTGGAGAATGTCCTGGCGATCATCCGCCAGAACTGTCATACGCGCACCAAGTATGTCAACCCGCTTCCGCCGGTGATGGAACCGGGTGAAATGTATCTGCCCAATCCGGTGGAAGTGGAGGTGGGCGGCGCGATCGTCTTTGTGATGGACGTCGCCCGATTTGAGAAGTTTTAGATGAGAACCGGAGCAGCGCTCTTCAATCGAGATAGGAATCTTCTTCTGCGCCCGACTCAGGCCCTGCCAGATCCGGAAGCGCTTTCTCGATCTCTTCGGGGCTTTGTCCGGCTTCCAGGCGGTCGACCACTTCATCGAATTCCGGGCCGAGATCCTCACCGATCTCCTGGCTCATGCGGCGCATCCAGCGTCCCAAGGAGCGGGGGTCGTTCTCATCCAGGTCGCCGAACTGGCTGGGGTCACTCAGGTCGTCCAGCCGACTCTCTTCGGAGCGCAATAAGCGCACCCGAGAGACCATCCGACTGAGATTTTCACTTCCACAGCGAGGGCAGCGCGCCGTGCCTTGTTCCGCTTCCGAGAAGGTGCGCCACCAAATGCTGATACGTCGTCGGCATTGATGACAGCGATACTCGTAGATCGGCATGTTGCTCTGTCCTCCACTATGCAAACCGAAATACGACTTTAATTATATCTCAAACCAGAAGACGTGAAAACTTGCGGAGAGAAAGGGGTGTATTTCATTGGGAAGAGGTAGGGTTGAGACCAAGCCACGCGCGTAAGCAAGTATCTCTAACCGCTCCATTACAGTCGTGGCTCGGACGTCCCTTGCAATTCTGGGTTGTCGCTTCAACCTGCCCCCAAATTTGAAATATGCTCGGGAGAAAGCATCTATGCAGCGTCTGCTCGACCCATATCGACCGACGCCCAATCCGCTCCTGGTGGTCATCTCGGGCCCTTCTGGGGCCGGCAAAGACAGCGTGCTCAGGCGCATGAAGGAGCGTGGCTATCCCTTCCACTTCGTCATCACCACGACCGACCGAGCACCCCGTCCCGGCGAAGTGCACGGTCGCGATTACTTCTTCGTCTCTACGCAGGAGTTCGAACGCATGATCGAAGCAGGGGAACTGCTCGAGCACGCGGTGGTGTATGGACAATATAAGGGGATCTCGAAAGCGCAGGTGCGAGCCGCCCTGGACAGCGGCCAGGATGTCATCATGCGCATTGACGTGCAAGGGGCTGCAACTATCCGGCGTCTGGCGCCGGAAGCGGTTTTTATCTTCCTATCCTGTGAGTCCGAAGAAGCGTTGATCTCCCGTCTCAGGGCACGTGGCACCGAAACAGAGGCCACGCTGCAAGCACGCCTGTCGATGCTCGCGCAGGAGATCCAACACCTCCCCGAATTCGACTACCTGGTCGTCAACCACAGCGACCGACTCGACGAGACCGTCGAAACCATCGCTGCGATCATCCGCGCAGAGAAATGTCGGGTGCGCCAGCGGCATGTCGCGTTGTAGCGTTGCTGGACCTGTGGCGGACGGTTATGGCGTTTCCCCAAAGACGATCGCTGTAAAGGTGTAGAGTTTGGCTGCCGTGTCGCGCCAGCAGTCTTTTGGAACACCCGCCTTCAAACATAGATTGTCGAGGTATTCGGTGCGATCCCAGCCTTGCTCCACGGGCACCTGAGGTAGGAACACCCCCCGCTGACCGTGATAATCCAATACTAATCCGTGCGTGCCCACCTGGATATCCTCCCATTTGTCCAAGCGATTCAGCGGCGAAAGCACTGAGATTTCGATTTCGACCTGCTCTAGTTCGGCCGGCGCGAGCGACGGAAAGCGCGGATCGGCGGTCGCGGCAGCGATCGCCATCTTCTGGACCGCTTGCCAGAGCGGCGTATCTCCCTGCATATGGCCGATGCAACCACGCAGTTCTCCCTCTTTCTTCAGGGTGACAAAAACCCCTGATGGCCGCGCGATCTCCGGGTCTGTGGTACGATAATCGGGGATCTGGCTGCTCTCCAGGTATGTGCCGATGGTGGTGCGCGCCAGGTGCAGCAGCTCCTGTCGCTGCGCTGGGGTCAAATCCGGTGGGCGGTAGCGCCAGAACAACACGGCGCCATATCCCACGGCCTGCTCGCTCTGACCCTCCGGCGCCTCGGCCGAATTGGCGTAGCGCAGCAGCGTGATGGTGTCCGCTCCCAGTCCACGCGCGACTCGCATCGTGGTCAGAATAGCCGCTTCACCGCAGGCACACGTGAAGAGATTGGCATAGCCTCGCTGCATCAACTGCGCGATAGTTTGACGCACCCGGCTGGGGTTGCCGGTCAGGATGGCATCGAGCGTGGCGGCGTCCACCTCGCGCGCATCGGCGGCAGCGGGATAGTGGGACAGGTCTGAGGATGCAATCACCACCGCCCGCCGGCCCGGCAGAACCTTGAGCAGTGCATCGGCAAGGGCATCAACCGTCTCATCGGCATCGTCGCCCATTAAAATAGGGACGATCTTACACGTCGGGCAGACGCGCTGCAAGAAGGGCAGCTCGATCTCGATCACGTGTTCTCGCGCATGTGCCGAAGCATCCGCTTTGATTCGCGGTTCGGCGGCAACCAGGTCTTGGGCGAGATCGACATCCACTGGCACCACTCCCAATGGGGTCGCGAACCCACCTTCGGCATAGACCGCGATGGGCTGCGAAAGCGGCCGCTGGTGATCGGCCGAGATGATCACCGCCGTATCTATGGCATGGCCTTCCAGCTGCTTAAAACCGGCAGCGGCGACGGCGCCGGAGTAGATGTAACCGGCATGTGGCACCACCAACCCGATCGGCGTGCCCTCGGACGGGCCGATGTGCCGATCCGCCTGAATCAAGAACTGATCGACCATACGCCGTAGCGTCTCGGCATCGCCGGGATACCAGGCGCCGGCGAATTCCGCTGGGCGTACCTTACCCTCGAAGCTGCCGGGAATGGGAGAGGCGGGGGAAGTGACACTGGGTATGGCTGCTATCTCAGTGTCTCTGGGTGAAAATGTGATGGGGGAGAGAGAGTGCATCGTCGCGCATACACTGATCAAAGCCGCTCCACAGGCGACCATCACGCAGAGAGTCGCCGCGCTGCGTAACGAAATATGCACCATCCTGGTTCCTCCACGCGTGTAGCAGATCGGCGAGCGATCGGATCGTTTGGGATGTCGAAGTGCTCTTCAAAAACTTCAGTAGTCCATACCGCCGGGCAGTGTGCGCGCCGGTCGCGCAGGCGGTTTTTGCTCCCACCACACTCCTGGAAGCTGCGTGCCGCAGTATTCGCAGCGGTCGCCGTTCAGGTGGTATTCCCGCACGGCAAAGCCTTCACGCACCAACACGGCGCGACCGCATCCAGGGCAATATGTGTTGTTGCCCGGATCACCTGGCACATTGCCGACATACACGAAGCGCAATCCTTCTTGCATCGCCAGCTCGCGCGCTTTCACCAACGTCTCAATCGGCGTGGGCGGCAGGTTTGCCAGCTTGTACTGCGGGAAGAAACGCGAAAAATGCAACGGGATGTCCGGACTCAGCTCCTCGGCGATCCAATGCGCTAACGCTTTCAGCTGGTCCATGCGGTCGTTCAGGGTGGGCACCACCAGATTGACGATCTCCAGGTGAATACCCGCTTGAAAGATGGTGCGGATGGCTTCCAGCACGGGTTGCAGTTCGCCGCCACACACCGTGCGGTAGAAATCCTCGTCGTACCCTTTCAGATCGATCTTGATGGCATCCACAACCTCGCACATGCGACGCAACGGTTCGGGGTTGATGAACCCAGCGGAGATCACTACGCTGCGCAGACCTGCTTTGCGCCCTGCCTGTGCCGTTGCCAGCACGTACTCGTAGAACACCGAGGGCTCCGAGTACGTATAGGCGATCACCGGCGCCTGATACGCGCGGGCGGCGCGTACCACCTCATCCGGCGGCAGGTCCACATTCTCCGTCTCTTCTGGTGGCACCTGTGAAATAGTCCAGTTTTGACAATAGAGACACCGTAGATTGCAACCTGCCGTGGCGATCGAGAAAGCTGCTGCTGTGGGCAAGAAATGGTAGAAGGGCTTCTTCTCGATCGGGTCGACATGCACGGCGCATGGATTGCCGTACACCATCGAGTAGAGGCGGCCATCGCGATTTTCACGCACCCGGCATGTGCCTCTCTCACCCAGAGCGATAATACAGCGGTGGGGACAGAGATTGCAGCGCACGTAGCTGCCCGTGTGCGGAATGTGGCAATAGGAGACGTACAGCGGTTGCTCCACAGTGCTGTGACATTGCGCACAGTTGAGCGATCCCTCGCTGGCAAACGAGACGTGGAAGCTGGCTTCAATCGACCAGCGATGCGGCGGCTGAGGTGGGGTCACATCCATCATCGCGCGCTCGGGCGTCCATTCCCACCAGCGATTGCCGCTCAGGCCGGCCATCAGCCCGGCGCCGCAGGCCATCAAGACACCTGTCCCGGCCAGGAACCGACGGCGTGATATCCTTTTCATCGACTGCTCTCCCTCAAAAGCCATGCAAGCTCTCCAACTGAACCAAACGCACCAGCCAGGGCACTCCGATGAAGGTGAACATGACCCATCCAAAACCGATCAACACCAGCACCGCCATCCGCCGTCCGCGCCAATGGGGCATAGGATAGAGGTGCAATACCATCAGATACCACAGCCATGTGAGTAGCGCCCAGACCTCCTTCGGATCCCAGCCCCACAACCGTGCCCATGCCAGTTGCGCCCAGATGGCGCCGGCGAGGATGGAAAAGGTCAGCCACGGGAATCCGAGCGCCACGCTGCGCTCCATCGCGCGTTCCAGATCGGCAATCGGGGGTAAGCGTTTGGGCATGCGGCGGGTGAACATGTATGCCAGGCCGAATCCCGCGGCGATGCCGCAAGCGGCGTAGGCGATGACAGCTGATGCGGCGTGCAGCTGCAGCCAGGGTGAGCGCAGGGCAGGCAGCAGGGGTGTAATGGCCTGCATCGTCTCCGGGCGCGTCACCGCATAGCTGGCGACGAAGAGCACGACCGCCATCACGAAGGAACCACTGCTGCGCCCGCGCCAGCTCGCTTCCAACAAGAGGTGCAGCCCCAGGCTTGCCCACACGAAGGAAAGCGCAAACTCGTATCGGTTTGCCAACGGCCAATGGCCTGCCGCGATGCTGCGCTCGACCAACCCGACCGTCAGGCATAGCCACGCCCCCAAGGAAATGCCGATCGCTCCCCAGCAGCGGTTATGTCGCTCTATCCAAGGATAAACCAGGTAAGTGATAAGCGCAAGCCACAACAGCCCGTATGCGATGAGGATCCACATCGTGCTCTGCCTTCGCCATCTCCTTGTCCGCTCGCCACCCAATCCGCACCGTGGCCGTCCGGGAGCGGTTGAAGCGGCTGGTGCGTCACGTTGAAGACCCATCCTCAATAACCCTGCTGGGCTGGCGTGCATTCTCCCTGGTCCGCAGCGTTTGCGCGAGTGTCTCAAACATGTGCGCAAACCCGTAGGCGCGGCGGTCCGCCCAGCCCCCCAGCTGCAACACCCCGTCCGCCATGCGACACGCCTGAATGCGACAGGACGGCATGTTGAAAGTGACGGTCATGCCGATCAACATCATGAAACCTGCGATGATGAGCGGTGCATAGCCCGGATCATAGGTCGCCTGGAGCACCACCGCCGTCTGGTCTGGTGTTGACACGTAACCGGATAGATGAAAACTGATGCCCTGATACACCAACGGCTCATTAACCCGGATGCGCGCCGACACCCCCTGGACACGCAGGTGCAGCTCATAGGAGGCGACGCTGCCATCCGGATAGCGCACGATGTCGAACGCCACGTTGTGCACCGGTATGTCGGCATGGCGCACAACCGCAGTATTGCCGATGGGGATGATCAGCTCTTCCTGCCAGCTCAGCTGGAGGCTCAGCAGCACGCCGACGAGCATCACAATCGCGGATAGGTGGGTGATCAGGGTCGCCAGCCGTGCCAGACGGTGGCGCTCGGCGCGCAGAAACCATGCCGCATTGTCCGTTTCCACACGCACCCAGTAGCCTTCTCGTTCCAGGATCTGCCTCAGGAGCTCCCAGGTTGCGTGGCTTGTTTCCGGTATGGAAGCGGAGTGGGGGGCTTCACCCAGCAGCACAGAGGTGCAGCGCACCGGTCCGCCTTTGACGCTGTGCCAGATCGCTTGCCAGCGATGGAGAATGCACAGAGCGGTGAACAGGAGGAGCAAACCCCACGGCAACAGGAACAACCAGTTTCTGAAGAACTGAACGGCACCGCTGGCGATGAGGAAATCCCCCCAAGCGCCATGCTTCGCGCGCAATGCAGCTTCCCAGGCGGCGAGTCGCTGCGGGTCGGCAGCCATTTCCGGGGGCAGCTGCGGAATGGTGGAACCGATAAGAGACAGCAGCACCAGCACGAACAGGAGGCCGGCGGTCACATCCAAACGAGCGGAGAAGGCCCCGAGCCGCCTCAAAAACATATGCCAGTGTCCTCGTCGCTCAACCCGTCCGGTCATAGATCCGATGAAGGTCGTGCTTCTCCTGAACTAGACATAACTATCACCATCCTGGTCGATAGCGGTTTGTGATCGGCAGCCGCCAGTCCTTGCCGAAGGCGCGCGGGGTGATCTTCACCCCTGGAGGGCTTTGGCGTCGCTTGTATTCGCTGCGGTCGACCATCTGGATCACGCGCTGCACGGTGGCGGGATCATAGCCCTGTGCTACGATCTCAGCCGGCCCACGGCTTTCCTCCACATAGGCATGCAAGATGGGGTCCAGGATGGCATATTCGGGGAGCGTATCGCTGTCCTTCTGGTTGGGCCGCAGCTCCGCCGAGGGGACTTTCTCCAGGACACGCTGTGGGATGATGTCATAGCCGGCCAGCTGATTCCGGTAACGACACAGCTCGTAGACCAGCATCTTGGGCACGTCCTTAATGACGGCAAATCCGCCCGCTGTATCCCCATACAGAGTCGAATATCCCACCCCGATCTCGCTTTTGTTGCCGGTTGTCAGCACCAGCCAGCCGAATTTGTTGGACAGCGCCATCAGCAATGTCCCTCGGATCCGCGGCTGCAGGTTCTCCTCGGTCACATCGGCCGGCAGACCGGCAAATACAGGCGCCAACATGTCCAGAAAGGACTGGAACGTGTCATCGATGGAGATGGTCAGCAGCCGGAAGCCGAAGTTGTGGGCCAATCGTTGCGCATCTTCCAGGCTATGAGACGAGGAATAACGCGTGGGCATGGCCACGCCGACCACGTTCTCTGCTCCCAGAGCGTCAGCGGCGATCGCTGCTGTCAGGGAGCTGTCCACGCCACCGGAAAGCCCGAGCACAACTTTCTGGAAACCGTTCTTAAGCACATAATCGCGTGTCCCCAGCACCAGAGCGGCATAGACTTCGGCCACCGGCTCGCAGAGGGGAGCGACTTGCGCGACGAGCGGTGCACGCTCGGTCGGCGTCTGGATCGGCGAAAGCACCACTCGTTCAAAAGTGAGCGAGTCCGCACGTGCGTGTTTGCGTCGACGCGGGTCGTACAGCCGCCAGCGGAAAACCTGGCGCATGTCCAGGTCCGCTGCGACCATATCCTCGGCAAATTGTCTGCCGCGGGCGATGAGTTCTCCTTGAGGTCCGCAGATCACGCTGTGGCCGTCGAAGACCAGCTCATCCTGCCCTCCCACTAGGTTGCAATAAGCCAGGAAGGCAGTGTTATCCGCAGCGCGGGTGCGCAGCATGCGTTCGCGTGCCTGTCCGCGCCCCATGTAGTAGGGCGAAGCGGAGATGTTGATCAGCAACTCGGCGCCCCCGTCCAGCGCCTGAGCTTCCGGCGGGCCGTCCGGATACCAGATGTCCTCGCAAATGCTGATACCGATGGGAGTGCCATCGCGCACGAAGATCACATGTTGGCGTCCCGCCTCGAAGTAGCGTTCTTCATCGAACACTCCGTAATTGGGCAGATAGTGCTTATAGTATACTCCGGCGAGATGACCGTCGTGCAGCACAGCAGCGGCATTGTGCAGGTCCTCATCGGCGTAAACGGTGCCCACAACGGCGGTCAAACCATAACTGGCGGGTGCCAGGTCCAGCAGGGCGTTATGGGCTGCATCGATAAAGTCGGGCTTGAGCAGCAAATCCTCGGGTGGGTAGCCGGTCAGGCACATTTCGGGGAAGACCACGATGTCGGCCGCGATGCGACGCGCTTCCTCGATTCGCGCTGCGATCTTGTCGCGATTGCCCTTCAGGTCACCGACCGTAGCATTTATCTGAGCGAGCACAATGCGCAAGGTCTTCATAGCGTTCCCTTTTGATTGGTTTCAGGATCGAATCGCTTCATTGTGCAAGCACCAACTCCCCGATGCGGGGCAACACTGCGGCGACATCCTCATGGATGACCACCTCGGCCAGTCCATCCAAAGATGTCGGGGTGAGGTTCACGATGACGAGATGCGCGCCGTGGGCAGTAGCGTAGAGTGGCAAGTCTGCCGCAGGAGAGACCTCCAGCGATGAACCGACGACCAACAACACATCACACCTTTCGACCAGTTCCACGGCGGCGTCCCACGCGTGTTCGGGCAACATTTCGCCGAACAAGACCACGTTGGGCTTGAAGACGCCCCCACATGGACAGTGAGGGATCTCACCCGTTTCGACGAAGGTCGGGATCAGCGCATCGGTGGAGACCACCCGGTGACAACGCAGGCAGGTCGCCTCGCGGATATGGCCGTGCAGCTCGTACACGCGACGAGAGCCGGCACGTTGGTGCAGCCCATCGATGTTCTGGGTGATCACTGCCTCCAGCCGTTGCCTCGCCTCGAGCTGGGCCAGGGTCACATGCGTGGGGTTGGGCTGTGCCTCCAGGATGGAGCGTGCCAACGGTCGTATCCAGTTATAGAATACCTCGGGATGACGGCGGAAGCTGTTCAGCGATGCCACAACGAGCGGATCCACCTGTTCCCACAAGCCGCTCTCAGGGCTGCGGAAGTCAGGGATGCCGGATGGCACGCTGATCCCAGCGCCGCTGAGCGCCACGGCACAGCGTGCTGCACGCAGCAGGGCAGCGACCTGCCGCACCGGTGAACATAAATGCTCGGGGAAGGGATGGTCTTGGCACATGTCCGCTTTACAGCTTAATTATAGATCATCCTTGGGCGCTTCACAATCGATGAGGATGAAAGGGGTGCTTCCATTGGGGCGGAGGGGAGTTTCAAATCGCGCCACGCACGTCCGTGTAGAGGCGACCGGCCGGTCGCCCCTACACCATTCCCTGATGGTCGCGGCTCAGCTCACCCTCACAACGCTGGGTTGCTGATTTAACCTGCCCACCAATTTGAAATTCACCCCATTTGGGCAGCCCTATGTGCAAAAAATTGTGCTATAATAAAAGTAGGAGAAGGTAGACCGCCATGGATCAAAGCAATAGCGGTGAGCTATGCACACAAGGAGGTGTACTATGGCAGTGATCACGATCTCGCGGCAATATGGTAGCGGCGGCACCGAAATTGCGATGCGCGTCAGCGAAATGTTGGGTTACAGCTATCTCGACAAGCTGATCATGACCCAGATCGCCGAGGAAGTGGGCCTGTCTATGGCAGATTTGGGCGAGTTTTCCGAGGAATACACGAAGGTCAAAAACTTCTTGCTGCGCATCGTCACCCCTGGTCCGCACACCTTTGTGAAGGTCGCCATCCGCAAGCGCGATACCAGTGGTGAGGAAACCTCCAGCACGATCCAGCTCAATGATGCGCGTTGTGCTGCGTTGATTCGCAGCGCGGTGCACCGTGCGTATCAGCAGGGCAATGCGGTCATCGTGGGGCGCGGTGGTCAGGCGACCTTGCAGGATATGCCGGGTGTGTTGCACGTGCGCATCGAGGCGCCCTTGCGGGCGCGTATCCTCCGGGTGCAGGAGCGCGAGGGGATAGGCTTCAAAGAAGCAGAGCGTCTGGTGAAGCGCCAGGACAAGATCGCCGAGCAATATTTACATCACCTTTTTGGCATTCGCTGGGATGACTCGTCGCTCTATCACATCATCATCAACACGGCAAAGTGGGATGTCGGTGCAGCCGCGCAGCTGATCGCCGACCTGGCGCAGCGCATGCCCGCCGACAAGGCCATCATCGCCTAGCCTGCATGGTCCGGTCAGCTGCCCAGGATGCCCCTGTTCTCCCTAGGGACGCGGTCGATGATCGGTTGATCCCACCCCAGCGCACTGACGGATGATCCCGGGTGGTATAGCGC
>QEXY01000133.1 GCA_003130875.1 Ardenticatenia bacterium | reverse complement strand
TGACCATCCACAGGTTGGAGCGAAAAGTCACACTTCGTATGCTGGCCTGCAGTCTCGACTTCCTTTGGTAGCAACTTGGGTTAGCATCTTTTTGTGTACTTCGTCAAGTTGGCCAGACTGGTACATCCTCTCCAATGACTCTAGGGCAGCACAGCGCACATTCACATTGTCATCGAGGAGCATAACGAGGAGCCGTTCCACAGCGGGCGCGCCGATTTCCACGCATTTGTCCCATTCTTGCTTGGCAATCCAGTAAGCTACTGCGATCTCGCTTGTATCGGGCTGCCAGGCTAATTCGTCTAGCGCTCTGGCGGCCGCCATGCGCGTCTCCCAATGATCGTCTTCAAGAACCGCGATGAGCGGTTTCACAGCGGTTGCTCCAATCTCGACGCATCTGTTCCACTGTTGTTTGGCAACCCAATAAGCAGCCCCTGCCTCACTTGTGTCAGGCTGCCAGCCCAGGTCATCTAGCGCCCTGGCAACGGCTTCGCGCACCATTGAAGACTTGTCTGCAAGGGCAGCGACGAGAGGTTTCACGGCTTGTGCGTCACCGAGTTTTGCTAGTGCCTTGACGGCTGCCTCACGTACAAGGGAATCTTGATCCTCAAGGGCAACGAGGAGAGACGACACTGCCCGTGTATCGCCGATCTCCCCCAGCGCCTGGACAACGGCCCTGCGCACGCGTCGATCTGCAAGAGCAGCGATGAGCGGCTCAACTGCCCGCACGTCACCGATCCAGCCCAGGGCTTCAGCGGCGGTCTCGCGCACATCACCACGCTTGTCCTTAAGGGCGGCGATGAGCGGCGCCACGCATCGCGCGTCGCCGATTTTTGCCAAACCCCAGATAGTGGCCTGGCGCACCCATGCCTCCTTATCTTTGAGGGTTTCAAGCAGCGGCACTACAGCCCGCGCATCGCCGATCTGCCCCAGCGCTATAGCGGCGGCGCCGCGGATGCTGTGGTCTTCATCACTTAGCGCACTGATAAGCGGTGTCACGGCTCGTGCATCGCCGATCATCCCCAGGGCCATGGCAGCAGCCTTGCGCACACACCGATCTTCATCACCGAGGGCGGCGATGAGCGGTTTCACTGCCCGCACGTCCCCGATCTTCCCCAGCGCTTCGGCGGCAGCTTCGCGCATAGGAGCGGCCTCATTCTTCAGAGCGGCCACGAGCACTTCTACCGCCCGCACATCTCTCATCTCTCCCAGTGCCTCAACAACAGCCTCACGGTTGGTCTCGCTGTTCCTCAAAGCGGCGATGAGCGACGGCACAGCAGGGGCACCGATCTTTCTCAGCGACCAGATGACCTTCATCCGTACCCATCTACTCTTATCTCTAAGGGCAGTGATAAGTGGTTCCACTGCCCGTGTATCGCCGATTTCTCCCAGCGCCCCAGCAGCGGCCTCGCGTCTGTCATCGGTCTCATCCTGCAGAGCAGCGATAAGTGCTTCTACCACATACGCGCCGCCGATCTTCTGCAAAGCCGCGACAACGTTTCCCCACTCCGCTGAGTCGATAACTTTGAAGGCGGCGATGAGCGGCTTTACAGCGGGCGTGCCAATCTTCACGCATTTCTCCCATTCATGTAAAGCAACCCAGTAGGCAACCTCTGTCTCGCTCGTGTCAGGTTGCCAACCCAATTTGCCCAGCGCCTCAGCAACGGCCCTGCGCACACGATCATTTTGGTCCTCCAGGGAGGCGATAAGTGACTCCACTGCCCGTGCGTCACCGATCTCACCAAGTGCCTGGGCGGCGGCACTACGTGCAGGCCAATCTTCATACTTCAAGGCGGCGATGAGTGGCTCCACGGCAGGCACGCCGATCTCGACACATCTGTCCCACTGCTCTCTCGCAATCCAGTAAGCGATCCTTGCCTCGTCCGTGTCAGGCTGCCAGCCTAGTTTGCTCAACACCTCAGCCGCAAATATACGCATGTCCCAACGTTTACCCTTTAGGGCAGCGACGAGTGCTCCTATCGCGCTTACGTGGCCAATTTCCCCAAGTGCTTCGGCGGCGGCTGCGCGCGCATTGGAACTGTCTGCAAGATGTAGTGCCTGGGTCAAGCCTTCTACGTCGCCCTTAGCCTTCATCTCTTCTACATCGAATACCTCGAGTTCCATCACTTACCCCTTCTTCTCAGTTATTGGAGCTTACGCAATTGTTCTCGATCTGTCTGACGACAAGAGATCACTGTCTGACTGGGTGTGTCCCAAAGAGGAACCGCCAACCTGCCTGACCGCTCCAGGACCTCTTCCGCTTCCCTATGGGAACTAACCACCTGGCGGCCCACATAACCTACTCCAGTTCCTGCTCACTCTAACCACCCTGAATCCGTTTCTTCTTCCCTAACACTTCACTGCCGTCTCCAGCGGTTGCATCGCGGCGCGGGTTTTCCATTGCTGAACCCGTTCCTCCAGTTCCACCAGCGTATAGTACGAACAGCACTGTGCCCACTCCAGCAATTCCTCCGTAGACCGGGCAATTTCAGCAGCAATCTCTTCCCTTTCTGGTTTCTCCTTTGTGCACTTAATACCCTCTATTTTACTTCGCCGACAAAGTTTGGACACACCCCAAATCCATTCATATTGTCGCTTCGTTGTGAGATGTCCCTTCCACGAAACTTGCAAAATTAACACAATGTGATATCTTATGGAAAGAAAGTCGACGCCTTCAGGTGTTGTTGCCAGATCCACACGTGCACGCTGTCCACTGATCTGGTAAATGAATTGGAGCATTCGTCGCACTCTACCTTGCCTCAAGCAGGGGCAAACGATCAACTGCATAACAATCCGGGAATTGGCCCCCAGGATGTGGTATGTCGCACTCTGTCGTGCCCCAACTGGGGTTGCCCGGGTGTGAGGAGGGAATATGGGCACGCCCATAACGCCCTCCTGCCCACGTTGTGGCAGTCCGATGCAGCTTCGCAGGACACCCAGAGGGGGCCAATTCTGGGGCTGCAGTAACGATCCCCATTGCAATGGAACTCTTAGTATCGATGCTTTCTCGTGGGAAGCATGGCGCGATTTTCCCGTCCGCGTAGAGGCTGCGCCCCGGGAACGCTATAGCCAGTGCACTTTCTTCCAAACATGTGCATTGCCGGCTGGCCTGGTTGAGCATTTTTTCATGGCCGAGGTGGACCGGTTGCTCATTCGGGCAATGGCCCAATGGCGCTTGGACTTCCCACGACCGCGGCGTGGAGGTGCACCTCCTGAATATCACAATATGTTGGCTGTCGCCGAGACGCTCTTGACCCGTGGCACCACCCCTTTGTGCTCACCCGCCTTGGAGCAGATGCTCGGAACGACCGATTGGCGATTCGAGGACAGCCGCTCCACATCCATCATCGTTGCAGCTTTGCAGCGCGTCGCCTGGGTGCCCTCGATCCGCTTCCGTCCACTTGAGCTCGACAGCGATGAGGAACATCGAGCGTTTGAGTGGATACAATCCCTTATCACCAATCACGGAGTTCCATGGCAATTGCTCCCTCAAGTGAAGCTGGCTTCCCTCACTCCCAAGATTGCGCCTGGAGGAGATGAGCGGGGGGACTTTCTGCTTGTCCATCCTGAACACGATCCGATTCTTGTGGAAATCGATGGTGACGCCCATATGGCACACCAAGAGCGCGACGCAGCGCGTGATCGAGCCCTCCGTGCTGCCAGTATCCAGGTCATGCGCATCCGGGCGCGTGAAGTGCGCCGAGGAAATGGAACGCAGCTCGCTACGCTGGAACGTACGTTGCTGGATGGTCAGGTCAACCTACCCGAAGAATCCCGGCTTTCTGTAATTGTGCGATGGTGCAAGTTCTTCCATCAAATCCAGCTGGCTCTCCTGGCAGCCTTGCGGGGAGGCTGGCTGCGCTTCGATGCCCCATGGAATGTCGGGGTGATGCCGCCCCCACTCCTCTGTCGCCATTTCGATGCCCAGGCGCTGATCCGTCTGGCCGTGTCTGATCTGTTCGAACTGCTCGGTCGCCTGGCGCGCCTGCACGGCCGACTATTTCCCTCTGGGCAACCGCGCGTTCTGCTCATCACCCCAGAAACACAAAACGAACAATTGGACGTATTGGTTGCACCTGCCGATGGAAGTGCCGATGCGCTTTCTCCAATTGCAAAGGCACAATTCCTCGTTTCAGATGTCTGTCTGCCGGTCGAAATCGCATCCTCTAGCGTGGCGGCCACACCCACACGATTTGAATCGCCTTCGCGCGAGGATGTGCGTTGGTTCCTCCAGTATCTGTTCCGTAAGCAGGATTTTCGAGAGGGACAGTGGGAAACTATCGAGCGTTGTCTGCGCGGATTTGATTCGATCGTGCTCCTGCCCACCGGCGCGGGCAAATCAATCGCTTTTCAACTCGCCGCGTTGCTCTTGCCCGGACGTTGCATCGTGGTCGATCCGATCATCTCCCTGATCGATGACCAGATCGACAACCTGAACCGCGTCGGTATTGACCGTTGCATTGGCATTACGCATCGTATGAAGACAGATGAGCGAGCTCTGGTGCTTCAGGCGTTTCAATCGGGCCATTATCTCTTCTGTTATGTGGCCCCGGAGCGTTTCCAGACCGCCCCATTCCGTCAAGCACTGCGCACCCTGACCACGCAGATGCCCATCTCACTCATTGTCGTAGATGAAGCGCACTGCGTTTCAGAATGGGGGCACGATTTTCGCACCGCCTATCTGAACCTTGGGCGAATCACGCGCGAATATTGCGCTTCGCAAGGGGTTACACCGCCGCTGGTCGCCCTCACCGGCACAGCGAGTAAGATCGTGCTCAAGGACGTGCAACGCGAGCTGGGGATCGAATCGATCGATGCTGTCATCACGCCTAAGACCTTTGATCGGGATGAATTGTCCTTCACAGTGATACCATGTCGCTCGGAGGAGAAGCGGGCATGCGTATCCGGCCTCCTGGAGCGCTTACCAGCCGCTTTCAATCTCGACCGGAGCGTTTTCTTTCGACCTGCTGGAACACAGACTCATGCGGGCCTCGTGTTCTGTCCTCATGTTGGAGGTTCGTATGGTGTCGTGGAATATGCAGAGGAGCTGAAGCGTTTCTTGCAAACGCGGGTTGAGATATACAGTGGCGAGGCCCCCAAGTCCTATGATTCCGAAAAATGGGAGGAGGAAAAGCGTGCGATCACCCGAGATTTCAAGCGCAATCGTTTCTCTGTGCTGGTGTGCACCAAGGCGTTTGGCATGGGGATCGACAAGCCGAACATCCGCTACACCATCCATATCGGTCTGCCATCCTCCATCGAGGCGTTTTACCAGGAAGCCGGCCGTGCTGGCCGTGACCGCGGGCCAGCACAATGTGCCATCATCCTCTCGAACGACGACCCGAAGCGGTCTCAACAACTGCTTAGTCCCGCCACGCCTTTGGAACGAGTGGCTCAGGTCGTCAACGAGACTGATCGAGGCCAAGCGGACGACATTGTGCGCGCACTGTGGTTTCACGTGCGATCGTTTCGGGGCGAACGGGCAGAGGTCGAGGATGTCGCCCGCTTGCTCGACCAGCTCGGCGATGTAGAATCGCGGCGCCGGGTGCACATCACCTGGCG
>QEXY01000132.1 GCA_003130875.1 Ardenticatenia bacterium | reverse complement strand
TGAGGCCGGGTGAGGCGGATCATCCGGGCTGAATGAAGCCTATGAACGCGCTGCCAAGGCAGCATAACACTTTTCAGCGGACTTTTTCAACACCCTCTTCTACTACTTCTTGACACCAAAGCGCTTTTGTGCTATCATAGTTTGTGTACACGTGTGCAATACGAGTCATGCCCCCTCAGAAGGCGGTCTAATAGGGAGTAGGGGGCTATGGCATTGCGAGCGAGACCCATCAGACGTGCGCAATTCTCCATAATAGCCCCTCTTCCGCAACATATTGAACAGCATCGGGGCTGAAAGAAATGTTATTCGGGGGACAAGGAGGTGCCTATGACGTGAACAGTGCAGAGAAATCTCTCGATTGTAGAAACTCTTACCACCGTTATTGGTCATCTTGTGTAACACAAGGATGAAAAGGAGGAACAAGCTATGAGAGGCATGCACCGTTCCATATCGCTTTTGGTTGCGGTTGGGCTTTTGATGGCTATGTTGGTCGTCAGTGCCAGCGTGCCGGCGACGACAACCGCTCAGGAGCCAAAGTACACCTTCTACTTTGTGTCGCACATTGGGCCCGCTGACCCCAACATGAAATGGTTGACCCAGTCCATCGAGGATGCTTCCAAGCTGTTCCCCGTCAAGGTCAACTATGTAGCACCTGAGCAGTTCTCCGTGGAGCAGCAGGTGAATATGCTGCAGACCGCCATCGCGGCGAAACCTGACGGGTTGATCGTTCCCATCACCGACCCGGCGGCGCTGGATGCCCCTCTGCGCGAGGCGATTAATGCCGGTATTCCGGTGATCGCTTCCAACATTGCAGACCCGCGACCGGCGCCGGAGAAGATCCCGTATCTGACCTATGTAGGCGGGGATGAGTACAAGACCGGCGTCCAGATGGCCGAGCGCATTCTGAAGGAGTTCGAGCCCAATATGCCCAAGCGCGTTGCCTGTGGCATTGGCCATGTGGGACATGTGGGCGCCGAAATGCGCTGCCAGGGGTTAATTGACACGCTCCAGCCCAAGGGGGTGACGGTCGAGAAGGTCGCTCTGACGGAGGAGCCGGCCAAGATCGCCGACACCTGGCGCAGTTACCTGCAGGCTAACCCAGATACCGAGGCCATCTGGATTGTGACGATGCTGGCCACTCCCTATGTCTATAACGTAACCAAAGAGCTGGGCCTGACTGACAAGGTCAAGATCGCCACGGTGGATGAGAGCCCGATGTCGGTAGAGGGCATCCTGCGCGGCTATGTCATCGCTACACACAGCCAGCAATTCTACCTGCAGGGCTACCTGCCGGTCGTGTGGCTCTACATCTACAAGGAGTATGGCTATGTACCGCCTCCCGAGGAGATCATTGGCCCGGTGATCATCGACAAGAGCACCGCAGCGGATTGGAAGACTCGGTTGGTAAACCTCTTCGGCGAGCAAACGTACAACGAGCTGGCCGGCTGGAGTCAATAGTGCGCATCTGTTTGAGAGGCCTGCGGCAAGTCACACCATTAGTATTGCCAGTAGAAACGCTTGATATCCGCAGGTGACGCGCGTCTGTCTGCGATCGGGGGTTTGGGTTCGCCTCACCCCGGCGGCAAGTGAGCAGGCCACCTCTGCGCAGAGGTGGCCTGCCTTTAACGGGGTATCATCAGCTGTCGGTCGGTCACTCTACCATCCTCGGAGCAGGAGGTTCATCAACGCGTATGCATCTCATGAGAGCAATGGGCAAGCGACCCGAGCTGGGTGTGTTGATTAGCTTGGGCGTGGTATGGCTGGTGTTCGTGTTCCTCTCGGGGGGCAAGTTCGCTGGGCTTGGAAATGTGGCCGCTTTGTTGGCACAGAGTGCCGAGTTGGGCATCGTGACGGTCGGGGTAGCGTTCACGCTGATTTGTGGCGAGATCGATCTCTCGGTGGGCTCAGTGTACGGATTGAGCGGGCTGCTCTTCGTATTGCTGACGGGCAAGCTGGGCAGCGTGCCCGCCTTTGTGATCGCCCTGGGAGTCGCCTGCGTGGCCGGTCTGGTGAATGGGCTGGTGACCACGCGCACGATGGTGCCTTCTTTGATCGTCACGTTGGGCATGTCCATGTTTCTTCGGGGGCTGATCTATTTCACCACGGGTGGGTTTACACGCACCTTTGCCGAGCTGGAAGTCTTCGTCAACGCGCTGGGTGGTCCGCTGGGAGGAGGTTTCAACATCTCCATCATCTGGTTTCTTTTGATTGTGGTGGTTTTTACCATCATTCTCAGGATGACCCGGTACGGCAACTTTGTGATGGCAGTCGGGGGCAACAAGGAAGTGGCCAAAGCGATGGGCATTGAGGTGGATCGGGTGAAGCTGATCACCTTTGTGCTGTGTGCAGGTCTGGCCGGTTTAGCGGGTATGATTTCCGCCAGCCGCTTTCATTCTGTCGCCGCGACGACAGGAACGACCACCGCATTGGAGGCAATTGCTGCTGCGGTCATGGGGGGCTGTCTGGTAACGGGTGGTTACGGCACCATCCCTGGTGCTGCCTTGGGTGCCATTCTCATCCCGGCGGTTGGCGCCGGCTTGGTGATGTCCGGCGCTCCGGCCTACTGGTATCAAGCGTTCATCGGAGTGGTACTGGTGGCGGCGGCAGTCCTTAATCTGGTGGTGCACAGGAGGGCGATCGGGCAATGATCTCAGGAGAACCTTTGGTGAGGATGGTCAACATCTCCAAGAAGTTCGGCGAGGTGCAAGCGCTCAGGCGTGTGTCTTTTGAGGTATACCCAGGTGAAGTGGTGGGGCTGCTGGGTGATAACGGTGCGGGGAAATCGACACTGATCAAGGTGCTGACCGGGTTGCACCAGCCGGACGAAGGAGAGATCTATTTCGAAGGGAAAAGGGTGCTCTTTTCCTCGCCGCGTGAGGCACGCGACGCCGGTATCGAAACCGTATACCAGGGCTTGGGCTTGGTCGATCTAATGACCATCTCACGCAATTTTTTCTTAGGACGTGAGCTGACCAAGCAGGTAGGGCCTTTCCGCTTTCTCGATATGAAGCGGATGAACCAAGAATGTGAGAGAGTGCTCCACCAAATCGGGGTTCAAAGGAGGTCGCCGGATACGATAACTGCTGTATTGTCCGGAGGTGAGCGACAGTCGATCAACATCGGACGCGCAATGTATTTTGAGGCGAAGTTGGTTATCATGGACGAGCCCACCAATGCCCTCTCGGTGCGCGAGACCGAAATGGTGTTGGAGTTCATCCAGCGCCTGAAAGATCATGGCTTGCCGGTCGTCTTTATCACCCACAACATCTATCACGTCTACCAAGTTGCAGACCGTTTTACCATCCTGGATCGTGGCGAGAAGACGGGTGATTTTGCCAAGAAGGACGTGCGCGCAGAGGACATCATTGAGGTGATCCGTCTCGGACATTGTCCTGAGCGGTTGCAGCACAAGCGACTAGATATCCCTGTGAGCCAGACGGTTACGGTTTGAAAGCACCTGGTTCGAAGTCTAGGAACATACACCATTAGTCCGTATCAGGATGACAGGAGGATTTCCTATGTTACTTGCGATCAACGGAGCCACTACAATGAAGGCGTCGCTGCCACAAGACATCGCCGCAGCCAGTTCTGCCGGGTTCAAAGCTCTGGAGATTTGGGTGGCAAAGCTCGATACGTATCTTGCCTCTCCGCCTAACTCGGTGGAGACCCTGAAAGCGTCGCTCGATCGAGCTGGGGTACAGCCGGTCAGCTTCAACTCCATCGAGTTCATCACGTTCCGTCCGCCGAACGAATACGAAAAGATCCAAGCACGTTGCCGGCAGCTGGGTGAGATCGGCCAGGCGCTGAATTGCCGCAAGATCGTGGTCGTTCCCAGCCCCAAACCGGAAGGTGTCGGTTGGGAGGAGATCAAGCGCGAATCGGTGCGCGTCCTGCGCGAGCTCGCACAGCTGGTTGCGCCTTATGAGATGCAGTTGGCATTCGAATTTCTCGGCTTTGGTTGGTGTTCCGTGCGCACCTTGAGCGAGTGTTGGGAAATCGTGCGCGAGGTGGATCGTGCCAACGTGGGGCTGGTGCTGGACACCTGCCACTTCTACGCCGGCGGCTCTGACCTGGAGAGTATTGCCACAGTGGACGCAGCCAAGATCTTCATCTTCCACATCAACGATGTCGAAGCACGTCCCAAGGAAACCATTGAGGATGCACATCGGCTATTGCCTGGTGAAGGGGTCATCCCACTGGACGAAATCCTCACCCGGCTACGGCGTATCAACTATGACGGCCTGTGTTCTATCGAGCTGTTCCGCCCTGAGTACTGGGAGCGCGATCCGGCCGAGCTGGCCGCCGCGGCACGTGTTGCGACGCTGAAAGTCGTGGAGCGCTTTTTCCAGGTGGTATGAACCCTTTTTATCGTCAAAATTCATCCCCCATCTCTTGACTTTGAGACAATTTCATGTATAATGGATACGCACACGTGTGCAAGAGATGACGGTCGACTTCCTACCCTGCGAAGGTCAAGATGGATTGATGCGACAGGATGCTCTACGCACACAACTTTGAGAACACTTCACCCACTATAGGAGAATAACCACATATGGCTGAAACAAGTGTTATCCCAAAGGGTTTGATCCCCACTGAGCAACCTGACCTTTTCTTCGAAGACAATGCCGTGGGGCGGATGAAAAAAGAGGTCTGGGACATGACCGAAGAGCAGCTGGATGCGGTACTGGCAGAGTATGGCATCCCTTCCCCCTCGGAATGGGGCAAGGTGGGCGCCTACATCCAGACCACACCCCGCTATAAGGTCATCGAAAACCGTCGCAAGAACGACATCGTGTTCATCCCAGTAGGCTGCACCGAGAACCATGGCATGCACCTGCCCAGCGCCACCGATACGCTCTTCGTCAGTATGATCTGCGAGGGTGTGCGTCGCTATACGGAGAAGCATCGTCCTGGGCATGTCAACCTGGCACTTCCGCCGCTGAATTATGGTGCCCATCCATACCACCATGTCGGTATGCCTGGCACGGTGATCGTGCGCGAGCACATTGTGCGTGAACTGCTGATGGATGTCATGTTGGGCCTGTGGAACGATGGCTTCCGCAAGCAGATCATCATTAATAACCATGGTCAGCTGTGGGTGCTCGAGTCGGCCATCCAGGAATTCCAGAAGCGCTATCAGCTGCCCGGCATTTTCCGTGTGATCGACTGGCACCGTGCTGTGCGCGAGATGTTCCGCACCAAAGAGCGTGGTGGTAGTTGGGACACCAACTTTGTGCACGCCGACGAGTCGGAAACCTCGCTGGCGTTGTTGCTCTTCCCCGAGATGGTCAATATGCAATACGCTGTGGACACCGAGGGCAAGTCGTATCTGCCAGATGGTCACTTCGACAAGGCGGTCGACCCATTTGGGCGGCCCAGCCGCTGGAGCGAAGGGGAAGGGCATTTCGCTATCGAGCTCGCCGCCACGCCGGAAGGAGTGGTCGGCAAGGCGACCCGCGGCGACGCGCGCAAGGCGAAGCGTCCGCTGGTGGCGATCCTGCGCTATCTGACCCTGATCAACGATGAAATCCTGGCGGCGTTCCCGCCCGGAACGGTGCCGCCCGTTGAAGAAGTCACGCTGCGCACCGCCGCTGAGATGGAGCCCTTCTTGCGCGAGCCGCAGAGCCCTGGCTGGCGACCGGTTTATGCATTGCCGCGTCTCGGACAGGACAATCACGTCTGATGAAGCTGAGCATCGTCCTATCGACCCACGCCGCCCATTTCGAGGCCGTGACTTTCAAGGGAGACTTCGAGGCCAATGTCGCGCGCATCGCCGCCTATGGCTATGATGGCGTGGAGCTGGCCATTCGGGATCCACGCCTGGTGGATGCGGAGGAGCTGGAGGCGGTCGTCCGGCGCCATAACCTGGAGGTGCCGGCGATCGGCACCGGCCAGGCGTGGGGCGAGGAGAGGCTCTCATTTACCAGCAATGACCCCGCCGTGCGCCGTGCCGCGGTAGAGCGCGTGAAGAGCCACATTCCGTTGGCACGGCGCCTGGGAGCGGTGGTGATCCTGGGTCTGATCCGGGGGATCACGCCACCCGGCCAAAGCCACGCGCAGTCGATGGCATATCTGGTGGATGCGTTGCAGGAATGTGCCGCGGCTGCGGCGCCGGAAGGAGTGCGGTTCGCGCTCGAGCCGCTCAACCGCTATGAAACTGACCTGATCCACACGGTGGAGGAGGGGCTGGCGTTGATCGAGCGTGTCGGCGCGGCGAACTTCGGTCTGCTGCTGGACACCTTTCACATGAACATCGAGGAGCCCTCTCTAGAGGAGAGCATCCGCATGGCGGGCCGGCACATCTTCCACTTCCACGTGGCCGACTCGAATCGTTGGCATCCGGGCGCTGGCCACCTGGACTTTGTGAGCATTTTGCGAGCTTTACGCGATACCGGCTACACCGGTTACGTATCAGGCGAGTTCATGCCTCAACCGGATGCTGATACCGGTGCGCGTCGCGCGTTGGAACATCTGCGGAAAGTGTTAGAGCAGCTAGAAGTTTTGAGCTACAAGCAGGTGATGTGCTGAAAGCTCTATGCGCGTGTCGATTAAGGACATTGCCAAAGCGGCAGGGGTTTCGCACCCCACCGTATCGCGGGCGTTGAGCGATAGCCCGCTCATCAGCGCGGCGACCAAGGCGCGCATCCAGCGCCTGGCACAGGAGATGGGCTACTCGCCCAATGCTCTGGCGCGCGGCCTAGTCACACGCCAGACCTACTCGGTGGGGGTGGTGGTCACCACCATCGCCGACCCGTTCGTGGCGGAGATCGTGCAGGGCATCGAGACCACCGCACATGACCACGGCTATACGGTGATCCTGTGCAATTCGGGGGCGGAGCCACAGCGCGAGATCGCCGCGGTGGAAATGCTGCGCTCCAAACGCGTCGACGGCGTCATCGTGACCTCGTCGCGCGTGGGAGCACTCTATCTCGAGCATCTGGAGCGTATTGGCGCTCCGGTGGTGTTGATCAACAATCACAATGAGCAGAGTGGCCGCTATACTTTCAGTGTGGAGGTGGACAACCAGCACGGCGGTTGGTTGGCGACCGGCCACCTCATCCAGCTAGGACATCAACGCATCAGCTACGTGACCGGGCCGGCTAACAGCAGCTCGGACCTCGACCGTCAGGCAGGTTATCGCCATGCGTTGATCGAGGCAGGCATTGAACCGGACGCGGCGTTGATTATCCCAGGCAATGGCCGTCCGGATGGGGGCGAGCGTGCCTTGGAGATTCTGCTCTCCCTGGCGAACCCACCCACCGCTGTCTTTTGCTATAATGATATGACGGCCATCGGCCTGATCGCTGCAGCACGGCGCCGGGGGATCTCTATCCCAAAGGATCTGAGTGTGGTGGGCTTCGACGATATCGTCTTCGCTTCCTACTTCGAGCCGCCACTCACCACCGTCGCGCAGCCGAAGGCGGAGATGGGGCGGCTGGCCATGCACATGCTCCTGTCACTTATCACGGCGCGAGAGGACAACGGCGAAGAGATTTCCAACCGAGTCGTGCAAGGTGAGTTGATTGTACGCGCTTCGACCCGCAAGTTGTGCAAGAGGGTTGAACGGCGCGACAAATGACGCTCAGAACAACGGCGTCTGGGGTGATCGATCCGTAAGACGTTCACTTGCCAAGGAGGCTTTTGATGACCAGGCGTGTCAAAATTGGTGTGATCGGCGCGGGCCGCATTGGCCGTGTGCATGCGGAGCACCTGGCGCACCGCATTCCAGAGGCACAGGTGGTAGCTATTGCGGATGTGGTGCTCAGTGCTGCGCAGCAGTGTGCCGCCGAGCTGCACATCCCCTTCGTATCGGCAGATCATCGCGAAGTGCTTAACCACCCAGACGTGGAAGCGGTGGTGATCTGCTCCAGCACAGACACCCACGCGCAGTTTATCGAAGAAGCCGCGCAGGCGGGCAAGCACATCTTCTGTGAGAAACCGATCGACTTCGATCTACGCAAGATCGACCGGGCGCTCGAAGCGGTGGAACGTGCCGGGGTCAAGCTGCAAATCGGTTTTAACCGCCGGTTTGATCCTAGCTTCAAGCGTGCCCGTGACATGGTAGCGGAGGGCAAGATCGGCCAACCGCACATCGTGCGCATCACCAGCCGCGACCCGGCCCCACCCCCTTTGGAGTATATCAAGGTCTCTGGCGGCATTTTCCTCGATATGACCATCCACGACTTTGACATGGCGCGCTACCTGATCGGCAGCGAGGTAGAGGAAGTTTATGCGGCGGGCGGCGTGCTGGTCGACCCGCGCATCGGTGAGGTAGGCGATATCGACACTGCTTTGGTCACCCTGCGCTATGCCAATGGGGCGCTCGGCTGTATTGACAACAGCCGGCGGGCAGTGTATGGCTATGATCAGCGCATCGAGGTCTTCGGTTCGGCGGGCGGGATCGTGGTCACCAACCATACGCCCCACAATGCCATCTACAGCGATGCTCATGGCGTCCATTCTGCCCTGCCGCTCTATTTCTTCATGGAGCGCTACACTGAAGCATTTATCGCCGAGATGAAAGAGTTCGTCCACTGCATCCTGGAGGATCGACCACCCGCGGTGACCGGCATAGACGGCCGCATCCCGGTGGTGATGGGGCTGGCCGCTTGGAAATCCTATCGTGAGAAACGCCCAGTCAAGCTCAGCGAGATCGGCTGAAGGGTGCTGTGAAATTGACAAGAAACCATCACAATCCATAACAAACGAAACGGAGGTACTTATGAAAGGGCTCGTATTAGACGCAAAGTGGGATCCCCGGCCCGAGTACGCCCTCTCGGAGTGGGAGAAGCAAACGGGCAAGGCGATCAGCGGCAACATGGTCTGGCGGCATCCCAAATTGAGCGTGCGCCAATGGGAGGACCCCAAGCTCGGCCCGAACGATGTGCTGATTGAAGTGCGAGCATGTGGGGTGTGTGGCTCGGACATGCACTTTTATGAGACGGATGCCGACGGCTATATCCTCTACCCCGGCTTGACGAAGTTCCCCACTATTCTGGGGCACGAGTTCTCCGGCAAGGTGGTGGAGGTAGGCAAGAACGTGACTTCGCTCAAAGTGGGCGATATGGTCACCGTGGAGGAGATGATCTGGTGCGGGCGCTGCATCCCTTGCCGCAACGGTTTCTTCAACCATTGCGCCAACCTGGAGGAGATCGGCTTCACCATCCCCGGCGCCTTCGCGGAGTACATCGCCGTGGATGAGAAATTCTGTTGGAAGATCGACGCCATTGCAGAGCGCTTCGGAGACGAGAAGAAAGCGTATGAGGTGGGCGCGCTGACCGAACCGAGCGCGGTGTCCTACAATGCTATGTTCAACCGCGCAGGTGGCTTCAAGCCAGGACATTACGTGAGCGTCTTCGGTGCCGGCCCGATCGGATTGGCGGCGATCGGACTTGCCAAGGCAGCCGGGGCAGGTATGATTGTAGCGTTCGAAGTTTCTCCGCAGCGGCGCGAGCTGGCCAAGAAAGTCGGCGCCGAGTATGTGTACGACCCGCGCGAGGTAAAGCCGAGCGAGGTGCTGATGGAGCTGAGCAAAGGCGAAGGCTTCAACTTCCATGTCGAGGCAGCCGGTGTGCCGGAACTGGTGCTGCCAGAAGTAGAAAAGGCGCTGGCCATCAACGCGAAGGTCACCCTGATTGGGCGTGCGGCACAGAAGGTGCCGATGTACTTCGAGCTGTTCCAGATCCGCCGCTCCCAGATCTTCGGCTCGCAAGGCCATTCCGGCGACGAGAACTTCCCCAACGTCATCCGCCTGGTGGCGTCCGGTCGCCTGGATCTGAGCCCCATCATCACCGCTCGTTATAATCTGGATGACGTTGTCCAAGCGATCGACAAGTCGCGTGACCGTTCCGACGGCAAGATCATGGTATCGCCCAAATAAGTGCCTCACCGGGACGGGACAAGACTTGAGGTGTCGATCAAGAATGAACGATGGTACTTATGGAAAGGAGGTGATGAGACAACTCGGAAAAACAGCACTTCCCGATAGCCCACTAACACAAAAATGGTCCAGCAGCCCAGTTTTCAGAGAAACCAAAGAAGGAGGGGATAACCTATGATGCGCTCCAAAGTTTTCTCCGTGTTGGCTATAGTGCTCTTGCTGAGCCTGTTAGTCGTATGGGCACCGACGCCGGTTATGGCGCAAAAGCCGCTGACGTTCGGCATGGCGGTGCATGCCAACCCGGCTGAGGATGCCTTCTGGGCCGTGGTGGAGAAGGGCGCTCGCGATGCGGCAGCCACCTTCGGGGTTGAGCTGAAGTCCGGCGGCAGCGGCGACCCGGTTGAGCAGTCGCAGCTGGTGGAGAACTATGTCGCCGCCAATGTGGACGGCATCATTGTCTCGCTGGCCAACCCGGATGCACTTAAGGATGCCGTCAAGAAGGCGGTGGATGCCGGCATTCCGGTGATCACCATCAACTCCGGCGTGGACGTCTACAAGGAGCTGGGCGCGCTGACCCACATCGGCCAGACCGAGTTCGTGGCGGGCCAAGGCGCCGGCGAGAAGTTCAACGCCGCAGGTGCCAAGAAGGTGCTCTGCGTCATCCATGAGGAGGCCAACATTGGTTTGGAGCAGCGCTGCGATGGCCTCAAGGACACCTTCAAGGGTGAGGTCGAGCGCTTCAACGTGGCCACCACCGGTGTGCGCGATGTGGCCGGCACCGTCTCGGCGATCCAGAACAAGCTGATCTCGGATCCCAGCATTGACGCGGTGATGTCGCTGAACCCGGTCATCGCGATGGCCGCGCGCGATGCGATCAAGGCCGCTGGTGGCAAGCAGATGCTGGCGACTTTCGACCTCAGCCCGGATGTGCTGGCGGCGATCGAGGCGGATGAGATGCTCTTCGCCATCGACCAGCAGCAGTATCTGCAAGGCTACCTGCCCGTCGTCTTCCTCTATCTCTACAAGACCAACCTGAACACGGTGGGTGGTGGCCTGCCCGTGCTCACCGGTCCTGGCTTCGTGGACAAGAGCAACGCCGCCCAGGTGAAGGATCTGGCCGCCAAGGGCACGCGCTGAGCGTGACTGAAGGGTGGTAATCGTGTGCGGGGCGGAATCCTTTTCCGTCCCGCACCCTGTTATAGAGTAAGGAGAGGTGTTCATGCCGGCTAAGGTTGTGACCGCTGCTCCTGGCACCGAGGAGCAACTGGTTCAGGTGGGATTGGTTCGCAGTGTCTTCCGGCGCGTGGAGATCGGCGCGCTCATCGGCGCCGTCGCGGTCTGGCTGTTGTTTGCCGCCGTCGCACCAGGCAATTGGCTTTCGGTGACCGGAGTCGCGCGCATCTTGGATCCTGCTTCCACCTTAGGCATTATGGCCATCGCTGTGGCATTATTGATGATCGGAGGTGAGTTCGACCTTTCCACTGGTGTGATGACAGGCACGACAGGGTTGATTGCCGGACTTTTGTCCACGCGACTGGGCTGGAATCTGTGGCCGGCGATGTTTGTCGCTCTGGTGATTGCATTGGGCATCGGCTATGTGAATGGGTTAATGGTGACGCGCACCGGGCTGCCCAGCTTCATCGTGACATTGGCCACCTTCTTCGTACTGCGCGGCGCCAACGTGGGAATCACTCGCCTGGTCACCGAGCAGGTTTACGTGGGCGGCATCGACAAGACCCAGGGGTTTGATCTTGCTCGGCTGGTCTTCAATACTGGTATCGATGTCTTCGGTGTCGAGTTCCGCAGTTCGATCATCTGGTGGGTTGTGATCGCTGTTCTGGCCAGCTGGGTGCTGTTGCGCACCAAGTACGGCAGCTGGATTTTCGCCGTTGGGGGGGATGCCAACGCGGCGCGCAATCTGGGAGTGCCGGCTACGCGGGTCAAGATTGCCCTGTTTATGACCACTGCAGCCGCAGGCTGGCTGGTGGGTATGATGAACATCGCACGCCTGCGCTCAGCAGTGGCCAGCCAGGGTATTGGTCAGGAGTTCGTCTATATCATCGCCGCAACGATCGGTGGGTGTCTCCTGACAGGTGGTTATGGATCGGTCATCGGGGCGTCCATCGGTGCCATCATCTTCGGCATGGCCCAAGTGGGCATTGTCTTTGCCGGTTGGGATACCGACTGGTTTTATAGCTTCCTGGGAGTGATGCTGCTCGCTGCGGTGCTGGTGAACAATTACACACGCAGGCGCGCGCAGGAGATCAGCCTGGCGGCAGCAAAGGCGCGCACGGAGGGATAGGTCGGATGGCAACACGTCAACCTCTGCTAGAAGTTCGCAATGTGTCAAAAATGTTCGGCAGCGTGCTCGCGCTGAGTAACGTCTCCGCCCAGTTCTACGCCGGCGAGGTCACCTGTCTGCTGGGTGATAACGGCGCGGGCAAGTCCACGCTTATCAAGATTCTCTCGGGAGTGTATCAACCCACCGAGGGGGATTATCTCTTTGAAGGCAAGAAGGTGTTGCTGAACTCGCCGCGCGAGGCGCTCGCCTTGGGCATCGCCACAGTGTATCAGGACCTTTCTTTGATTCCCTTGATGTCCGTGTGGCGCAATTTCTTTCTGGGTGCCGAGCCGGAGAAGCGCCTGGGGCCGATCAAGGGGTATGACATCGACTTTGCCAAGCGGACCGTGCGCGAGGTGCTCGGACACATGGGCATCTTCATCCGTGACCCCGATCAGCCTGTGGGAACGATGTCGGGCGGTGAGCGCCAATCTATCGCTATCAGCCGCGCCATCTACTTCGGCGCCAAGGTGCTCATCCTGGACGAGCCCACCGCGGCATTGGGCGTCAAGCAGGCCGGCATGGTGTTGCATCACATCGTGCGTGCCAAGCAGCGCGGACTGGCCGTCATCTTTATCACGCATAATCCCAACCACGCATGGCCGGTGGGAGACCATTTTATCATCCTGCGCCGTGGTCGTGTGTTGGGCGACTATCGCCGCGAGGAACTCACCCAGGCAGACTTGATGAATCTGATGGCTGGCGGAGAGGACCTCATTAAGTTGCAGCAGGAATTGGAAGCGTTGCTGAAACAGCCACTGGAAGCGGTAGGAGAACCTGCCCATGTTCAAGAAGCTGTTGGTGCCGGTTGACGGTTCGCCCTATGCCAATCGCGCTGTGGATATGGCAATTGAGCTGGCCAAATGTTATGGTGCTTCTATTATGCTGGTCCACGTGATCCGCGATCTTTCTTTGCCGCGCGAAATTCTCGAGATGATCGCATCTGGGGAGATCACCGCAGGGCGTCTGCAGCTCCTGAAGGACTCAGCAGCTATCATCCTGGACAACGCCGCAGAACGGTGTCGGCAGAGCGGCATCCCTGATGTGACCCAAGAATGTCTGATGGGTGATCCCGCCAGCAAGATCCTGGAATACGCGACCCAGAATGGGGTGGACTTGATCGTGCTGGGGCAGCGCGGATTGCAGCCGCACAGCGATCTATTGGGCAGCGTCGCGCGCAAACTGGTGAATACCACCACCATCCCGTGCCTGGTGGTGACGTAAGTGCATTGGGCGACCGGTCCACGCACGCGGCAACCCCGGAAAGAGTGATCACCAGCCGCCGCAATCCACGCATCGTCGCGGTCCGCAAGTTGGATATGCGCAAATATCGCTGGCAGCAGAGGCGTTTCCGCGTGGAAGGGCTCCAGCTGCTGCACATGGCCCTGGATGCCGGCGCCCGCCCGCTGGAAGTCCTGTATTGCCGCGAGCAATTCACTGGCTCAGAGGCGCCGGCGCTGCTGCGACGTTTTGCGCAGGCCGGCGCTACGCTACTCGAGGTCTCGCCTGAAGTGATGCAATCAGTGTGTGAGCGCGAGATCGGGCAGGGATTGGTCGCCACTTTCGCGCTGGGTGAGACTACCATGCGCTCGCTTCCTATCCGAGCACATGATCTGGTGATTGTCTTAGACCGACTGCAGGATCCGGGAAACATGGGTACGCTGATCCGCACCGCGGATGCGGTCGGGGCAGCGGCGGTGGTCTTGATCGAGCCATGCGTTGATCCCTATGAGCCCAAGGCGGTGCGCGGCAGTATGGGTTCATTGTTCCATGTGCCATTAGTGATGACGGCCGATTTGCCTCGGCTGTTCGCCTGGCTGACAGAGCAAGGGCTGCACATCGTGGGCGCCGACGCGCATCTGGGTGAACTTTGGGGGGATACCACGCTCCGAAACGGTGTGGCATTGGTGTTGGGAAACGAGGCGCGGGGCATCTCTGCCGATGTGCGCCCATATGTTCAGGATTGGGTGCGTCTGCCCATTGTGGGTAAGGCCGAGTCGCTCAACGTGGCAGTAGCTGGAGGCGTGCTCATGTACACCTGGTTGCGCCGCAATTCCGGAAACCCATCAGCCAACCCGACATCACTGCAGTCGTGATGAGATGGCAATGGCCTGGAAGGATATAGAAATTGCCGGTTACCCTCTTCTCCGCCAGTAGCTTGCAGGATTATGTCATTTGCAAGCGTCGCTTTCAGCTGCGTTATGTGCTCGGGTGGACCTGGCCAGCTCCTGAGACGGACAGGCCGACTGAGCAAGAAGAACGCATTCGGCTCGGCCGCGAGCTACATCGTTTGATCCACCAGCATCTCCTAGGTATACCGGTCGAAAAGCTGTCCCTCATGATACAACATCCTGCTCTGGAACGCTGGTGGCACGCTTATCTGGCTTTCATGCCGCGGCTACGTCCGCTGCGGGTGCTGCCCGAGATCACCCTTTCGACGCCGCTGGCAGGGCAAAGGTTGATGGCCCGTTTTGACGCCATCGCCGTGGCAGACCAACCGGATGTTTCCGGCGTCCGCGCGATCATCCTGGATTGGAAGACCTATCATCATCGCCCGTCACGAGAGTGGTTAATGGCACGCCTACAGAGCCGTGTTTATCCGGTGGTCTTCCTGCAGGCAGGTAGCGCTCTGATGACGTCTGGCGGCCCATCCGATGTGGAACTATGGTATTGGTTTGCTGAACATCCTCTGAACCCGGAACGGTTGCGTTATAGCGAGGCCGCTTACCGCACGGATGTCGCCTATCTGGAGAATCTGGTTGCCGAGATTGCGCAGCGCATTGCAACGGCGGCTTCCATAGATATCACTGAGGAGGTGTGGCCGCTCACTGAAGACGAAAGGGAATGTCGTTATTGCCCGTATCGTGCCCTGTGTCGTCGTGGTGTGATAGCTAGCCCCGCAGAGTATATGCCGGACGACGCTGCGCTACACGACGAAGCGCCCTATGAGATGGGCTGGGAGCCCGAGGGACTTCAAGCGGCGGAAGCGCTCTTTTGAGCACCTTGTGAGCGCGCGCCGACATGGAACGTCAGCACCATCTGTCCCAATTGGAGCTGGTCGCCATCATGCAGCGGCTGCGGCTCGTACGGATGCAGAGGCATACCGTTCAAGCGGGTGCCGTTGGTGCTGTCCAGATCCTCAATCGTCCAGGCGCCTTGCGCGAACACCAGGCGTGCGTGTTGCCGCGATACCCCACCCGCGATGCCCCCCAAGCTGGTCAGGTCGACATCCACCAAGGTGTTGGTCGCGGGATCGGAGCGGCCGATCACCACTTCATCTTGGAGTGGGATTGGTACCGGCACCCCGCTGTTCACAATGATGAAGTGGGGGCCACGCAATAATGGCCGCAGCTCGCGCAGCTCGGCGGTGAAGCGGCTCGCTTGTTCCTCGGCTGCCTCGGACGGCCTCGTTGCGGCGCTGAAGGGTCCCAGTGCCTCCATATCAGCTACCATGTCCCCCATATCCTGATAACGTTCATCCGGTTCTTTCGCCAATGCACGCAGGATGATATGTTCCAATGCTTCGGGTATTTCCGGCACCAACGCGCGCGGGGATGGGGGTGGCTCGCTGATATGTTTAAGCAACATATCGAACGTCTTGGTTGCCTGGAATGGCACCTGCCCGGTGACCATCTCAAAGAGCATCACCCCTAATGCATAGATATCTGTGCGATGGTCCACTTCCCCGCCCAGCGCTTGCTCCGGTGAGATGTAGGCTGGCGTGCCCAAAGGCCTCCCTGGTGCGGTCCAGCTCTGTTCGAGATGTCTGACCTTGACCAGGCCGAAGTCGGCCAACAAGGGCCATTCCTCGGTGGGCAAGAGCACGTTGCCGGGTTTGACATCACGATGGACGATGCCGCAGGAGTGAGCGAATGCCAGAGCGTGGCCGATGCCAATGGCAAGTCCGACGGCGTGCTTCCACGGGAAGGGGTCGCCGGTTAATCGCTTTGTCAATGCCCCACCCGCTACATACTCCATAGCGATGTACTCCAGGCCACTCTGTTCGCCACAGTCGTACACGATCAGAATATTGGGGTGGCGCAGGGCAGCAATTGCCTTCGCTTCGCGCCTGAAGCGGGCAATGAACTGCTCGTCCTGGTCGACATAAGCTGGGTCCAGCACCTTGACCGCCACCCAACGTTCCAGGCTGGGCTGGTAAGCCCGATAGACCACCGACACGGCGCCCTGGCCGATCTTCTCCACCAGGCGATATGAGCCGAGCGTGACGCCGCTGAGATCCTTCATATGTCTCGGCTGTCCCCTTCTAAATCCGCCCCCAGGATGATTACGCTGATGTTATCCTCTCCTCCCCGCTCGTTAGCAGCCTGCACCAGATGTTCGCACGCATCCTGAGGTGATGCGCTCTGCATCACAATCTCCCAGATCTCATTGTCTTCCAATTTGGCACTCAGTCCATCTGAGCAGAGCAACAGTCGGTCGCCTGGGTTCAGGTATTCGGTGAAGTAGTCCACCTCCACATGGGGTGTGTCACCCAGCGTGCGATAGATCACGTTGCGCTGCGGATGGGTGCGCGCTTCGCGTTGATCAATATGACCCAATGAGATCAAGCGCTCCACCAAGGAATGGTCTGTGGTGATCTGACGAATACCTTTTTCATTGAGCAGATAGGCGCGGCTGTCGCCTACATTGGCGATGTGGACGACATTGCCTATGACAACGGCGGCCACCAGCGTGGTGCCCATATTATTGCCGATGGAATGGCGGTAGGCGAGAATTGCAGCATTGGCTGCCTGGACCGCTGTCGCGAGCCATTCGTGGGCGTGTTCCGCGATGGTGTCTGTGTGATTGGTGAGGTGCGGGGTGAGCAGTTGGGTGACCATCTGCACTGCGAGGGTGTCGATGGCCAAGCTGCTAGCGATGTCTCCTGCTACGTGCCCGCCCATACCATCCGCCACCGCCAGCAGGCTGATCGTCTCAGGAACCGATGCACGCACGCGTTCCAGGGTAAGTGCCAGCACGCTGTCCTCGTTGAACTCACGCACCCGGCCGACATCGGTGTGCTTGCCAATGCGGATGCGCACATGGCTGGGACGCCGGACGTTCTCAGATGCGGTGCGCAGTGCGTCGGCCAGCTGCATAGCGGTGGGAACGCCCTCGTGACCGTTGAAGACGCGCTCGAAGAGGCTGTGCAAGTTGGGCGGCAGCTCCGGGATGGGAATGAACTCTGTCTGACCCGTGATCAGGTAATGTAGGGTCTTCACCAATCCAGAGACATCGGCGGCGCGGGCACGTGCTGCGGTGGCAGCATCTTCAGGGAGCAGCTGCGCATGGCTCAGGTCACACCATAGGGCTGATTTTTCGTGCACCAGGATATGCCGTGCGGTGACCTCCGGCCAGCAGATGCCATGGTGATGGAGGTACGCCAGGCCCTCTGCCAGCTGCGCGCCCCAGTTTAACACGCGTGCCAACTTCTGTGGGAGTGGCAAAAGCTCAGCGCTTGGCAGGGTTGTCTCTGGCAGCATAATATAGTAGCGTTCCTCATCGGTGTACGGTTTCTCGGAAAAGTAGACGTGGGGTAACAGCGCGACATGCTGTAGCCCTTGCGTCGTGGCTCGAGCGGCGGCTTGCAGGCCTGCGCTCTCACGGTACTCATGCAGCTGGTAGCGTCGCCGCAGAGGCACTACGCCGTGCAGCTCGCTGCCGCATGCCCGGCATATCGAGTCGCCGCTGGTGTTTTCGGTATAACCGCAAGCCGGATTAGGGCAGGGGAAAGTCGCTCCGAGCTCTTCCACGATATATACATTATAGCCGGGCGCTTGGGAGCACAGGCGCAAGATGTAACAGCTCTCCTGAGCCACAAGCGCGCCTTCCGGCAATGGCTGCAAGAGGTCATCAGGTGACAATGGCGCATCCGACTTACCTGCCTGGCTCGGGGGATTGTTTAGTCTATGTACCTTATTAGGTTCCCGTGAAGAGGTCAGCAAACGTCTCTCAACCTGCCTCCCTTCGCATTGTCTGGCAGACGCACATCCCAGTCACCGCGGCAAATGTGGTACATCATCGGAGCGGGCCAGTATCCGGATGCCCGTCGCGATAGATCAGCGTGCATTGCCCCAGCTTGATGACCCAACGATCTTTGAGCAGATTTTTGCGCGCGGCGCGCAATCCATTAATCCATATACCGTGCGCCGTGTCAAGGGTCTCGATAATGACAAATCCGCTGGTAGCATCCCGGTAGATGCGTGCGTGACGCGCCGCGATGTCCTCGGCATAGGGCAAGATGGCGTCGAGATGGACATCAACATCATAGGCACGGCCGAGCACACATCCCCCTGTATCCAGGTTGGGCAGCGGCACCAGTACGCGGCCGTCCGGCGTTTCCAGGTGAGGTTGCAATTGCACCGCTGAGGTCCGGGGGCGCACCGCACGCGCGCGGCCGACGCGACGCACGATCAACCCGATCAAGATCAGCGCTATGATGATGGCCAGAATCAGCAATATCTGATAGGACTGCGCCAGCGCTTCCAAAGTAAAGAACCTCTGCTGCGCGGACTGCCGAATCAGTCTAAGTGTACACCCGAAGCGACGGGGAGGGCAATTTGGAGAAAGAAGCAGCGACACGTACGTCGGGTGCACGCAGTGCCGCGCTTTGTCTTTCTCGTATACTGTGCTATAATAAAAGGCGGGAAGGTGCCAGAGTGGACGATTGGGGCGGTCTCGAAAACCGCTGCGGGGCTTGGTCTCCGCCGTGGGTTCGAATCCCACCCTTCCCGCCTGCCCTGTTACATCAGACACTGAGATGAACCAGATGGGCAGGCCGGAACCTCAAAACTGAATACGGAGAGGTCGCATAGTCTGGTCTAGTGCGCACGATTGGAAATCGTGTAGGCGTAACAGCCTCGCGGGTTCAAATCCCGCCCTCTCCGCCTGGTCGTGCTAGATGGGGCAGTGGCGGCGCCCTGTACCCGCAGTCCGCCATAGCGGGGTCGAATTCCCTCTCGAGGACTTGCGGCTGTCTAAACTGCCGGCACGGCACAGCGTTGAAGGTTGGGTCCTGCGCGGCGGGAGCCTGTGAACCTGGTCAGGTCCGGAAGGAAGCAGCCATAAGCAGTCCCTCTCGGGTGACGCAGGAGAGCCTGGCCGGAGCTGTCTCGTGTCGGTAAGCAGGCAAGTGCAGTTCGACAGAGGGTGCACGACCAATTTTTTTGTTTCACTCAGAACAAGCGGCCTGCCAGACGTCTGCTACAGCCGATTGGAAAAAAATGGATTCCGTGATCAGCTCCAGCACGAGCACAAAATCTCTTGATCGTCTGGATTGGCATATCCTCTTGGTTCCCTCTATGACACCTCTGTGGCTGGTGGCGCTGGTCACTCTTTTGCTGCTCGGATACTCTGGTACTGCCTTCCCTGTTACCCTGATCGTGAATGGTCGACCATTTGTCCACTACACCCATCAAACAAACGTTCGGGATTTGCTGCGCGAAGCGGGGATCGCCCTGCAGCCGCGTGACGAGGTCATCCCGCCGCTCGACACCCCGCTGCGGGGCAGTGAGACAGTACGGGTTGTGCTGGCGCGACCGGTCACCATTGAGGTGGACGGCCGCACGATCCAGACGTTCACCCATCAGCGGCGCGTGGACAGAATCCTGGCTGAGGCGGGAGTGCAGCGCAGGTCACAGGACTTCGTGCAAGTGGATAGACGACTGCGCGCGATGTCCGAGGAAGTGGTAGAGGGAACGCGTCCTATCGTTTCGAAGACGGATGTTATGCTGTCGCACGCAGTGACCACACGTCCACCTCCTGTACACATTATAGTGCGCCGCGCTATGCCGATCACAGTACACGACCACGGCACGGCCGTCACTCTGTATACGGTGCATTCCCGCGTGGGAGCAGCATTGCACGCTGGAGGCGTTGTGCTGCAATCCGGTGATCATGTCGTCCCTGCCCTCGATGCCCCGGTGTCTTGCGGATTACACGTTTTTATCCGCCGTGCGCTTTCCGTCACCATCGGCGTGGATGGCCACTGGCTCCCCGTATATACGCACAGCCGTTCCGTGGGAGAGCTGTTGGCGGAGCAAGGTGTTGCGCTGATGGGCGATGACTACACCATACCGCCTCTCGACACTCCGCTCCGTAGCGGGATCACCGTCCAGGTGGTGCGACGTGAGGAGCACCTGCGTTTTGAACAAGAAATCATCCCCTACGAGACGGAATGGAAAGCAGATCCCGAGATGCTGCTCGACACCCAGCGAGTCATCCAGCCGGGCACAGAAGGGATGACGGTGCGCCGCTATCGCACCGTCTATGAAAACGGGGTTGCGGTGTCAGAGGCTCTGGAACGCGAATGGGTGGCCAGCGTGCCTGCTACGCGCATTATCGCCTACGGCACTCGCATCCTGGTGCAGCAGATCTCCACCCCAGATGGTCCGATCGAATACTGGCGACGTATCCGCGTGCTAGCCACATCCTACAATCCGGCCAGCTCTGGCAAGTCAAAGGACCATCCGCATTATGGCATCACCCGCACCGGCCTCAAGGCAGGTTTTGGGGTCATTGCCGTCGATCCGAAGGTTATCCCGTTGGGCAGTCATGTTTATATACCCGGCTATGGCAAGGCGGTAGCAGGTGACACGGGGGCCTCTATCTTGGGTCGCCATATCGACCTGGGATATGATGATGACATGCCACTGCCCCACTGGTATCGCTGGGTCGACATCTATCTCCTTACACCTGTTCCCCCGCGCAGCAGCATCCGCTACGTGCTTCCCAGTTGGCCGCAGGAACGTTGAATGGCACAAGAGAGGTCATCTCCATCCGAGTCGTTGGTGCCGTCTCAGCACGACACACCCAAGGAGTCGCTGGGGGCTTTGTTGCGGCGGTATGGGCTGCACGCGCGTAAGGCGTTGGGACAACACTTCCTCTCCGATCCAGGTCTGCTGGATAAAATCGTCGCGGCTGCTGAGCTGTCACCCGAGGTGAGCGTCCTGGAGATCGGTGCAGGGCCTGGGCTGTTGACGCGCCGGTTGGCGGCAGTGGCACGTCACGTGGTGGCGGTTGAGTTGGATGGCGGATTTGTAGCTCTACTGCGCCGTGAGCTCGCGCACCTGGCTAACGTCACCGTCGTCCACGGGGATATCCTCAAGTTGGATGTCCCCACTCTGATCGACGCACCCTATGCGGTGGTTGCCAACCTGCCCTACTACATCACCTCAGCGGTGCTGCGGCATCTGTTGCAATGTGTGCCATCCCCTTTTCGCCTGGTGCTCACGGTGCAGCGCGAAGTGGCGCAGCGGATCGTGGCGGCGCCGGGTCAGCTGAGCTTGTTGGCGGTGAGCGTGCAATTCTACGGGCAAGCCTACATCGTGATGCGCATCCCGGCGGGGGCATTCGTGCCACCGCCGCAAGTCGATTCAGCTGTGTTGCGCATTGACACGTATGAACAGCCGCCAGTGGACGTGCCTTCGCCGGAAGATTTCTTTCGCGTTGTACGCGCCGGCTTCAGTCAGAGGCGTAAACAGCTGCACAATGTCCTGAGCGCAGGGCTGGGTCTCTCGGCAAAGCAGGCCGCCGCACTATTGTCGGAAGCGGGGATTGCGCCCTCGCGGCGGGCGGAGACGCTCAGCCTGGCAGAGTGGGCAGCCCTGACACGCGCTCTGGCGAGGTTGCAGTTGCCGTCGTCATAGGGTTGAGGTGACCGACAACGGGGGCATGTCTGGCAGGATGCTGTCGTGATTCCCTATGCTCGGCAGTGGATACGCGCCGTTTGCGCACGCACTTCTCCCGCTCCCTTGACACATCTCCCAAACGCGCGTATTCTTTTCCTCACCGAGTTCACCGACAGCACCGCTGTCCTGGCTTTGTAACATTCCAACCTTGGGGGAAAGGTTGATGGACATATTCGAGAAAATCAAAGGCTTCACCCGCGCTAAGGAGGCGATGCGCGGCGGTTATTATCCCTATTTCCGTGCCCTGGACCACACCGAAGGCACCACGGTCACCGTCGATGGCAAGACGCTCATTATGGTCGGCTCCAACAACTACGTCGGGCTGACTACCCACCCGCGCGTGCGCCAGGCGGCCATCGAGGCGATCGAGAAGTACGGCACGGGCTGTACCGGTTCGCGTTTCCTGAACGGTACCCTTAAGCTACACCAGGAGTTGGACCGCCGTCTCGCCGAATACATCGGCAAGCCTGCCGCCCTGTGCTTCAGCACCGGCTATCAGACCAACCTGGGCACCATCTCTGCACTGGTAGGCCGCCGTGATGTCGTCGTGATCGACAAGGAAGACCACGCCAGCATCGTAGATGGCTGTCGCTTTTCGATGGGCACCGTCAAGCGCTTCCGCCACAATGATATGGACCACCTCAAATACATCCTGGAACAAGTCAAAGATGCCGACGGCATCCTGGTCATCGTGGACGGCGTCTATAGCATGGAAGGCGACATCGCACCCCTGCCGCAGATTGTAGAGTTGTGCAAGCGTTACGGTGCACGGCTGATGGTGGACGATGCCCATGCGCTGGGCGTCTTGGGCGGCGGCCATGGTACCGCGGCACATTTTGGCCTGGTGGACGAAGTGGATCTCATCATGGGCACCTTCAGCAAGTCGTTCGCCTCCATCGGCGGGGTGATCGCCGGCGACGAGGATGTGATCCACTACATCCAGCATCACGCCCGCCCGATGATCTTCAGCGCCAGTATGGCGCCGCCCAACGTGGCGACCGTGCTCGCATGTCTGGATGTGCTGGAAAGCGAACCCCAATGGATCGAGCGCTTGTGGGAGAACACGCGCTACATGCACGAAGGCTTCAAACGTCTGGGGTTCAACATTGGCAACAGCCAGACCCCTATTATCCCGATCATCATCGGGGATGACTTCCGCACTGTGGGTCTGTGGATGGGTCTGTGGGAAGAGGGCGTGTACACCAACCCGGTGGTCGAGCCGGCAGTCTCGCCGGGAGGACAGCGCCTGCGCACCAGCTACATGGCCACCCACACGCGCGAGCAGCTGGACAAGGTGCTCCATGCTTTCGAAGTAGTGGGCAAGCGCACCGGCATCATCTCATAGGCGACATTCCGCACCTGGACAGGTGAGAAATGAGGGTGTTGAAAAAGTCCGCTGAAAAGTGTTATGCTGCCTTGGCAGCGCGTTCATAGGCTTCATTCAGCCCAGATGATCCGCCTCACCCGGCCTCAT
>QEXY01000131.1 GCA_003130875.1 Ardenticatenia bacterium | reverse complement strand
GCCTTTCACACTGGCAGCGTCTGGGCGGGGGTGGTCACGGCGATCACGGTCGGTGGGGCGTTGGCGTTGATCCACGCCTTTTTGACCATCACCTTGCGCGCCGATCAGGTGGTCTCCGGATTGGCCTTGACCATCTTCGGCTCCGGGTTGGCTAGCTTCCTGGGGCAGCGGTTGGGGCCAGGTGGTCAGCCGTTGGTGGGCCAGGTGGGTCCCCGCTTCGAGAAGGTTGCCCTGCCTGTGTTGAGCGACATCCCCTTGTTCGGCGATGCGATGTTCCGCCAGGACATCCTGGTGTATGGCATGTACTTGCTCGTACCCCTGGCGTGGTTCATCCTCTACAAGACGCGGCCGGGCTTGCATCTGCGCGCGGTGGGTGAGAGCCCGCATACAGCCGACGCGATGGGTCTCAATGTGCCCGGTCTGCGCTATTTTTACACTGTTCTGGGTGGCATGCTGGTAGGTCTGGGGGGTGCCCATCTTTCGCTCGCCTACACGCCGGGCTGGACTGAAAACCTGACCAGCGGACGCGGCTGGATCGCCATTGCCCTGGTCATCTTTGCGACGTGGGATCCGGCGCGTGCAGTGGTCGGTGCGCTGCTGTTCGGCGGCGTCAATGCCATCCAGTTTCGTCTGCAGGCGGCTGGCACCACCATTCCAGCGGCGTTCCTAAACATGTTGCCCTACGCGTTCACTATTATCGTGCTCGTGCTGATCACCTGGTGGGAAGCATTTCGCAAGCGCATCGGGGCGCCGGCTGCGCTGGGCATTCCGTATATGCGCGAGGAAGCTGTGTAAAGAACTGGTCATACGAAACTTTCGATTGGGAGAGAGATGTGTCTGGTCGTCTGTTCCGTTCCATTCCTGTTCGACCCTCTGAGATCACTCCAGAGCATGTATATCACACCCGGCGTCGCTTTATGACGATGATGGGCGCCTGGGTCGCCGGGGCGTTGCTGCCGGCATGCACCGTTTCCTGGGCGCAGCCCATCGCATCATCACTGAAGACCGCAACCATTGAAACAACCCAAACACCGCCCCGGCCTGCCGTCACCCCGACTCTGACCGCCCACCAGGAGGATGAGATGCCCGTATCGACGACACCCTATGCCCAAAGACAACAGGATGAGCTCGGAGATCCCTTGACCCCCTACGATTTGGTGACCGGCTATACCAATTTCTATGAATTCACAATGTCCAAACAAGGGGTGGCAGCGCTGGCCAAGGACTTCAAGACATCCCCATGGGAGGTCACCGTGGGCGGTCTGGTGCATCGTCCGCGCACCTTTGGTCTGGAGGACTTGCTCCGGAAGTTCCCCCAGGAAGAGCGCGTGTACCGGATGCGTTGCGTCGAGACATGGTCCATGGTGATCCCGTGGCAGGGCTTCTCCCTCAGCCACTTGCTCAAGGAGGTGGACCCGATGGGTAGCGCGCGATTTGTGCGCTTCGATTCGGTCTATCGGCCCGAGGAAATGCCCGGCCAGCGCACACCGGGTTATCCATGGCCCTACCAGGAAGGTTTGCGCCTGGACGAGGCAATGCACGAGCTGACGATCCTGGCCACGGGGCTTTATGGCAACCCTCTGCCGGTTCAAAACGGCGCGCCGGTGCGCCTGGTGGTGCCGTGGAAATACGGCTTTAAGAGCATCAAGTCCATCGTGAGGATCGAGTTAGTGGAAGAGCAGCCTGCCACTCTGTGGTCCACCGTCGCGCCGCATGAGTATGGCTTCTATGCAAATGTGAACCCCGAAGTGCCTCATCCGCGTTGGTCGCAGGCGAGCGAGCAACGCATCGGCGAGTCTGGCCGTCGGCCCACCTTGCTGTTCAACGGTTACGCCAAACAGGTCGCCGATCTGTACCGCGGGATGGACCTGCGGCAGTATTTCTGATCCCCTTGCGGACAATGCCTTGGACGCAGCCGGTTCCCGTGTTATCATACGGGTACCGGCTTGTGCGACTGGGAGGCAGAGGTGGACATTCGCAAAGTGGTGCTAATTCAGCCGGGGCGTGAAGGACCCATCCTCGGCCGGGCCAGTGCAGCACCGTACACCCTGATGCGCCTGGCCTCGTTGGTGCCCGAGGAGATACCGGTCGAGATATGGGACGAAAACCTCGAACCCATCGACCCCAAGCTGCGCCAGCTCGGACCGCATGATTTGGTGGGCATCACCAGCAAGACACTTTCCATCGAGTCGGCGGAGCGTTTTGCGCGCATCGCCCATGAGGCGGGTGTCCGCGCCGTTGTGGTCGGTGGCACTCACCCCACATTGCTGCCCGAAGAGGTGGCGAGGTGGGCCGACGTGGTCGTGACCGGCGAGGCCTATCGCACCTGGCCGCGTATCATCCAGGATTTCATCAACGACACCCTCCAGTCGCGCTACGATGACACCGAATGGGCTGATCTGGCCGGTGTGGCGCGCATCACCGACCGGGTGATCCGTATGGTGGATGAGAACCGGCGCTACTGGACACCCATGCTGGAGATCACGCGCGGCTGCCCACGCAATTGCACCTTCTGCACCGCCATCCGGGTCAGTGGAAGCCGCATGCGCCTGCGCCCGGTCGAGGAAGTGGTGGAGGAAATCGAGCGTCGCCGCATCAAGCGCTTTTTTCTCACCGATGACAATTTTGGGTTGGCATTCCGCACCCATCCAGAGTACATCGAAGCAGTCCTGAAAGCGCTCGCCAAGCTCCCACTGCAAGGTTGGACGACACAAGCGGAGCTATTGATCAGTGAATATCCTGATCTCCTGACCTTAGCGCGGCGTGCCAATCTGGACAAGGTGTTCATCGGTTTTGAGTCGGTCAACCCGGCCAATCGGCGCGAACTGGGCGGTAAGAGCAAGGGTCAGATCGCTCAGTACATGGAAGCGGTCAAGCGCATTCACGCGCACGAGATCGGTGTGGTGGGTCTCTTTGTCTTCGGCTTTGATCACGACACACCCCAGACTCTGGCGGACACATGGGAATTTGCCTGCGCGAGCGGCCTGGATAGTCTGAGCATGACTATCCTGACCCCATATCCGGGCACTCCCTTCCGTGAGCAACTAATCGCCGAAAACCGGCTGATGGACAAGCCCTGGCGTTATTATGATACGGCGCATTTGACCTTTTATCCTAAACGCATGACCCCCGAAGAGTTGGAAGAAGCATACGATATCTTCTGTCGCCGCGCATATAGCACGTTCAATATTGTGCGCCGGGGCTTGCGTGTGTTGAGTCGCCATCCCCTGCGTCGCCTGCCACGCAAAGTCTTCGGCAGCTTCAGCACCGATATCGGCTACCGCTATACTTTCGCGTGGCGTCACGTGAACGGCCGACGTCTGCTCAATGCCTGGGGACTCGGAGAGTGAGGGATGGCCGTCTACGATGGGGCATTGCCGCTGAGGGCACTTCCTGGGTTCCCTGTCCCTGGTGCGGGTGACATGCTGCGCAGCAGAGTAGCCCGTCGCACAATTCGGATAGGGCTTGTGCTGGTCATCGGGGGCATCCTGGCTTGGTTGCCGCTGCCCCTCGTCATCCCCTTGACCCTTGGT
>QEXY01000130.1 GCA_003130875.1 Ardenticatenia bacterium | reverse complement strand
TCACCGCAGAGCGCGCAGAGGACGCAGAGGTTTTTTCCCTGTGAATTCTCCGCGCTCTCGGCGATCTCGGCGGTAAAAAACCCATCCGCGCCGCGACCGTGCGGACGCGGTGTCACGCCTGCGAGCTCGGCGGTGCGGCGTTCGCCCGCAATCGGCGGCAGAAATCCGCCACCGTCAGAGGCGGCGGGCGCAACCCCAGCTGCAAGCCCAGCGCCACGATGGACGGTGGCATCAGGCCGGCGCGCGCCAGATCCTCCGTGCGGCTGAACACCTCCGTCGTCGGCGCATCCAGCGCGACCGTGCCCTCCTGCAGCACCACGCAGCGCGGCGCCAGCACGGCGCGCGGCATGTCGTGGGTGATGAACACCAGCGTGCGCCCGGCGGCGTGGCATTCCGCCAGCCACGCCATCAGGCATTCCGTCAGCGCGCGGTCCAGCCCCGTCGTCGGCTCGTCGAGCACCAGCACCTGCGGCTGCATGGCCTCCACCGCGGCGAGCGTCACCCGCCGCCGCGCGCCGAAGCTCAACGTCGCCGGCGGCACCTCGGCCAGGTGGTCCAGCTGAAAGCGCTCCAGCGCCGCCGCCACGCGTTGGCGCACCGTCGCCGCATCCCAACCCAGGTTGCGCGGACCGAAGGCGACCTCCTCCCACACCGTCGGCGCGAAGATCTGGTGATCCGGGTTCTGAAAGACGTGGCCCACATAGCGCGCCAGCGCACCGGGTGGCGTCTGGCGCGTGTCCTGGCCCAGCACCACCACACGCCCCCGCTGCGGGCGCAGCAGGCCACTGATGTGACGCGCCAGGGTGCTCTTGCCGCAGCCGTTGGCGCCGATCAAGGCGATGTAATCGCCCGCCTCCATGCGCAGGTCGACCGCGCGCAGCGCCTGCACCCCGCCCGGATAGCGATACCACACGTCCTCCAGGCGGACCGTGGCACCCTCACCTCCGGCAGCGCTCGCATCCCCCGGTACGGGCGATCGGCCGGTCGACTCCCCGTTATGGGTGGGCGCCAATCTCGTCTGCAATGCCTGTGTCGCCTCGGCGAGCGTCAGCCAGGGCGTGGGACTGCCCAGCTGAGCGCTCAGTTCGCACAGCTGCGGCACAGCCACGCCCAAGGCGTGCAGGCATGCCACCTGGCCGAAGACGGCGCGCGGCGTGCCCTCCATGACGATGGCGCCCGCGTGCAACACCACGACGCGGTCGGCCAGGGCGGCGACCGCCTCGGCGTCCTGCGTCGCCATGAGGATAGTGGCGCCCTGGCGTTGCAACGCCGCGAGCACCGCCAGCACCCCCTGCCGGCCACAGGGATCGAGCCCGCCGGTCGGCTCGTCCAGCACCAGCACGGCCGGCTGCATGGCGAGCACCGATGCCAATGCCAGGCGCTGTTGCTGCCCGCCCGACAGCTGCGCGGGTGGGTGGCGGCGCAGCGAATTCAGCCCCACCACCTCCAGCGCCCAGGTGATGCGCTGTTCGATCTCGTCCGCCGGCAGCCCCAGGTTCTCCAGGCCGAAGGCGACCTCGTCCTCGACGCTCATGGTGCACAGCTGGTGCTCAGCCTCCTGGAAGACCAGGCCGACCTGCGTCGCCAGCGCCGCCACCGGCGTGGTGCGCGTGTTATGGCTGCCCACCCAGACATCGCCGCGGAATGTCCCGCCGGTGGCGTGCGGCACCAGCCCGTTGAGCGCCAGGCAGAGGGTGGACTTGCCGCTGCCGCTGGCGCCCATGATTGCGACGCACTCCCCTGCGGCGACGCTCAGGTGGATGTCGCGCAGCGCCGGTGGAGTGGCCATCCCGGCGCGCCAGCTCGGATAGGCGAAGTGCAGCCCTTCAATGCGGATGAGCGGAGCAGACATGGGAGCGGCGCGGCCGGCGGAGGGATGCGCTCATCCCTCCCGCCAGCGGCGCGGTTGGGCCAGCAGGGTGATCGGCGGATAGGCGCGCTGCACCGCCTGCACCAGCAGCACCCCGACGATGCCACCGATGGCGACCTGCGGCAGGTTGATGGTGAGCGCCTCGGCCAGCGCCGGACCAAAGCCGTAGAGGAAATACTCAACGATGAAATAGCCCCCCACCATCACCACCAGGCCGGCGAGCCAGCCGAGCGCCATGCCCAGCGGTCCGCGTCGCCAGCCCAGCACGCCGGCCACCAGCCCCTGGAAGCCGTGGATAAGGAACGACCAGACGGCGAAATGGGCATAGCCGCCCAGCACGTCCGCCAGGCCGGTGCCCAGCCCGCCGGTGATGAAACCCATCGCCGGTCCGAAGGCGAAGGCGGCGAAATACACCCCCACATCAGCCAGGGTGAAGTAGCCGCGCGTCGGGGCAAAGGGAATGCGCACTGCCAGTGTCAGCACCGCCGTCACCGCGCTGAGCACGGCGATGAGCGCCACCGTGCGCGGATGGAGTTCAAACGGTAACCGTGCCATGGTATCACCTCCCCGTGTGAAACGATTGCTCCCCATTGTACTCCGCCGTGGCGGGCGCTCGCAAATGGGCTTGACGGAGGTCGGATCTGCGCCGCTCCGGGCAATCCACCCCGTGCGCGGGTGGGCAAGCGGCAGGGATTTTACCGCCGAGCACGCCGAGAGCGCCGAGAATTGACAGGAGAAAAAACCTCTGCGTCCTCTGTGGTGAAAAAGTTTTCCGCTCCCTGATGGTCGCGGATCGGATAATGCAAACCGAGCCGCGCGCGTCAGCAAGCGGCGACGACGGTGCAAACCGAGCCACGCGCGTGGTCGG
>QEXY01000021.1 GCA_003130875.1 Ardenticatenia bacterium | reverse complement strand
GGCGGATACAAACGAATCGAACCAATCGTGCACCGGTCTTTCCAAAGCACGTTTCACTAGTACAACATCCTCTTGAGAAAGGAGATTGCCCGTATAAGCACGTTTCAGTTCTTCCGCGTGCTCTGGCATGCAACGAAATGTCCGTGCCAGGCTGGTTGTGAAGTGCTCACCTCCCTGTGGCCACCATATCGTCGCCATCAGAGCGCCATGGCGGATCAAGCTGACGTTCGTGCCGTGGTGACCCACGTCGACCAAGATCGCCTCGCGCTGCGGAGCCAATCCTGCCAGGGACTGTGGCACGGCCAACATTGCATTCGGAGCAACCTCCAACCTCTTAGCAATCGTCGCTACCGCGTCGACGATCCGGAATGGCACGGCAATGCCCAGCACAGACGCAGCGAGCATCTTGCCTTTCAGACCCACCGCCTCGCTGACCGGATGACCATCCACGAAGAACACGACACTGCCGTTCGTGGGAGCAAGGGCTTCCCACGTCTCGTTTGAATCGCCCCGAACAGATAGTTGCTCGCGGAGCAAGTGGTTTGCTCGTTCGCGTATTCTGTCCACTTCACGAGCTGAGATGGGCGTTGTTGGATCGGTACGTCTTTGGCGCAGCGCGATCATTTGGCTGCGGATGAAACGCGCCGGAAGGCAGAAAATCGCGTCATCTGGCACGACCTTATGCCCCAGCCCTGATGTCGTATGATCTTCTGCCGTAGTCAATGCCTCTTCAGCGGCGACGGCAAGCGTGAGGATGGCTGCACGATCACCATCAAGGGAATAGCCACACGTGGAAGCGAAGCCATAACCTAGAATTCGGATGGCGTTCTCTTCGCGTCGCGCCACAACGGCTTTCAGCGATTCAGTGCCGAAATCGAGCAGGCTGAGGTCTCTATATTGTGCATGTTTTGCCTTGGGAAGAATGTTTCGAGACACCAGCGAAGAGTTTCGGATCGAGTCGAGAAGCGTGCGCATCGCAGAATGTTTGTCAAAAGAGGACACGTGTCATTCAATCATGCAGTGCTTGACGCACCAAGTCCGGGACCACTTCCAACGCCTCGTCCATACGTGTCACATCGTGACCTCCTGCCTGCGCTAAAGTGGGTTTGCCACCCCCGCTTCCCCCCACTCTTTGAGCTACGGCGCGCACGAGGTTGCCTGCATGCACACCACGCTGCACCAAGTCGGGTGTCACGGCAGCCACAAAGTTGGGTTTTCCGTTCAATACGGTACCCAGAACGATCACCCCAGAGCCAAGCCGCTCCCGAAACCAGTCGCTCATCTCGCGCAACGTGGTGATATCGCCCACATCCACTTTGGCAGATAGGACGTTGACGCTATCGATCCTTTTGACTTCGCCGAGAATATGTTCGAAATCTCGACGAGCCAGCTCGCGCCGCAGTTGGGCGATCATTTTGTCTTTAGATTGCAGCTGGTCCAGGAGACCCAGAACCTTGCGGTCTATCTCTTCAGGAGCGCATCCCAAGAAAGCGGCTGCGGCATCAAGCGCCATCATCCGCTTCTGCACCAGCTGATAGGCATAACGCCCCGTCACTGCCTCAATACGTCGAATCCCCGCTGCGACACCGCTTTCGGATACGATATAAAACAATCCGATGTCGCCGGTGTACTCGACATGGGTTCCGCCACAGAGTTCCTGGCTGAAAGTCTCATCATCCTCACCGATTTTCACCACACGCACCACATCGCCGTATTTCTCCCCAAAAAGCGCTATAGCTCCTTCGGAGACAGCCCGGCGATAGTCTTTCTGTTCGATGCGCACGGCATAATTGGCCAGGATCGCCTCGTTGACCAAGCTTTCGACTGTGCGCAATTCCTCTTGAGTCAGCATAGTGGGATGGGTAAAGTCGAAACGCAGGTGATCCGGTGCCACTAAGGAACCAGCCTGTTGGACATGTTCGCCCAGCACATAACGCAGCTCACTGTGTAGAAGGTGGGTAGCGGTATGATTGCGCATAATATCCCAGCGGCGGTCCAGGTCCACTGAAGCCCAGACAGTATCATCGACGCGCATAGTGCCCGACTTAAGCTGGCCAATGTGGACGATCAGACCGGTCACCGGTTGACGCACATCATTGACCTGGAACTCCCAGACCGGTGGAGAATTAGGATCGTGATAATGCGCGATTGATCCTGTGTCGCTGACTTGACCCCCTGACTCCACGTAGAAAACGGTGTCAGCCAGCACAACCTCCAGCTGGTCACCAGCCCGTGCTTCTCGGACGGGCATCTTATCCCGCAAAATTGCCACAACCTTTGTCTCGATCTCGGCCGCTTCATAAGGATTGTAGTGGACACCTTGAGGGCCTAGCTTGCGCTCAGCTTTCAACCGTTCGAGCAGGTCGGCATAGAAAGCCAGATTGTCCAGATCACCCAGTTTGAAGCGCTCCGAAGAGGACACTTTTTCGTGTTCTGCCATCGCTTCTCGATAACCGGCCTCATCAACAAGCAAGCCATTCTCAGCGGCGATGTCGCGCGTGAGTTCGAATGGGAAACCATATGTGGCATGCAATTTGAAGGCGTCGGCACCCGAAATAGTGGTGCGTCCCTCCTTTTTTAGCCTCTCCATCAGCTCATTCAGCATATTGAGCCCAAACTCGTAGGTCTGGTAGAAGCGTTCTTCCTCTTGTGTGATGACGCTCAGGATAAAATCGGCGCGGGTGCGCAATTCTGTGTAATGGGGGGACATCTGATCAATGACCACGCGCGCGACCTCCGCCAGGAAGGGCTCGGTAAAACCGGCGATGCGCCCGTAACGCGCGGCGCGTCGCAGAATGAGACGCAGGACGTACCGTCGTCCTTCATTGCCCGGTATGACCCCATCCCCGATCATGAAGGTCACAGCGCGGCTGTGATCGGCGATGACGCGATAGGCCACGACATGTTGTTCACGTTGCGCAGCATTATGGCCGAGCATCTGCTGCACCCGATCCATAATGGGCGTGAACAGGTCCGTGTCGTAGTTGCTGCGTTTTCCCTGGATGACGGCCACGATGCGTTCCAGGCCCATTCCGGTATCCACGCCGGTGCGCGGAAGCGGCACGCGGGTGCCATCTGCTCTCTGATTGAACTGCATGAAGACCAGATTCCATATCTCCAGCCAGCGCTCGCATCCATTATCGAGGGCAACGCTACAATTCGGTTGCCCACAGGTGCAATACTCCGCGCCCCAGTCGTAATGCACCTCGCTTGTAGGACCACATGGGCCGGTATCACCCATCATCCAGAAATTGGTCTTATCGCCCATGCGATGGACACGGGCCGGATCAACCCCAATGTCGTGAATCCAGTATCCGTATGCTTCGTTGTCATCCTGATGCACGGTGTAGTAAAGGCGGTCGGGATCGAGTCCGTAGACCTGAGTCAAACATTCGTAGGCGTAGCGGATAGCCCCTTTTTTGAAGTAATCGCCGAAAGAGAAATTCCCCAACATTTCGAAGAACGTGTGGTGTCGTGGAGAGGGCCCCACATTTTCCAGGTCGTTATGCTTGCCGGAGACGCGCATGCACTTCTGCACCGTTGCAGCGCGCTGGTAGTCACGCTTTTCCAGGCCCAAGAAGACGTCTTTGAATTGCACCATGCCGGCATTGGTGAACAACAATGTAGGATCGTTGCTGGGCACAAGCGAGGCACTTGGCACGATGACATGGCCATTTTGGCGAAAATAATCCAGAAAGGCCTGGCGGATTTGAGCACTATTCATAAGCGTGTGAAGCTCCTATTCCCGAAACGACGTTGCAATGAACAACCAATGTCGAAACCAGAGAAGCTAGCTTTTTGTGCCGCTTGGGGCACAAGAACCAACCGACCACCTCTGCTTGGATGAAAGGATTGTAATGGGAGGGAAAGAGGATGTCAAAAGAGGTGTATTTCATTGTAGGATGAATTAGAACAGTAGCCTGCAGAGAGTTTTTCACCGCAGAGGTTCTTTGTCTTAATGTACTATTGCTCAACGGTGAATACGTGCCATTTGCTCACGCGCGGTTTGGCTTGACCCCGCTTCCACCAAAAACGCACTTATCCAGGGTGGCAGCTTGAGTTAACGTTATCTTTGTACGGTGGGAGGTATCAGGCGGGGGCCTTCCTTGGTATCCTGGATATACCAACCCAAGGCAGCTACACGTTCGCGCAATGCGTCCGCTTCCCGCCAGTCGCGCCGTGCCCGCGCTGCCTCACGCGTTTCCACCAGTCGCAGCACTTCCTCTGGCGGCGTGGGTGTTTCCGGTGCCTGTTGGGCAGCCATCTCGACATTATGCCATACGTGTTCTGGTATACCTGTGTGTAAGGATGGCATTCGAAAGTCACCCAACGCGCTCAAGGGAATGAGATCAGAAGCAGTGAATGTCACCACATCGTCAGCGCGTATGCACGTGACGCTGCCTCGACCCATCACCCGGCAATGACCGGCGTCAAGATCAAGGACCAGGGCAGTATGCTCGTCGATGCCCAGCACGGTAACCCCTCGTGGCAACAACGCCAATAGCCTCTCAAAGCGCTCCTGCCCCATAAAGCAACGGCTCGTATCCAGCGTCGCACCTCCTTCGCGATTGTCCCAATGCGGCACTAGCACCAGAGAGAGGCCAAACGCACCCAAGAAATCCAAGCCAGGCACCCAATGGAGCTCTGTTCCCACTTTGTAAATTTCATACACGGGCAGCGCATAGGCACCTACGGCGATGGTTGCGGCGCTGGAGAGGACAATCGCTGCGCCCAGGCGATGACGCGCGATCAGCGTGTACCAGGCCAAACTATCTCGCAATTGACGCACTGCGTAGGTGGGACTGCCAGGACCCAAGAAGATCACATTGGCTTGCAGCATGGGTGCTATGATCTCAGGTATGTTGGGGCTGTACGGTGTGCCGCGCTTGCGCGCCGGCACCACGGTCACTTCCGGGTGATAATTTTGCAAACGCACCCGCAGGAATTGGGCAACTTCTTCTGCCACATAGGCAGAATTGGGTTGAAACCCTGCCGGTGTTTCCAGCACGGCGACTCGAATGGGCTCCGTCATTTGAGCGAACAACCAGTCGTAAATGCGGCGTCCGCTGCTCGAGGTCTCTCCCGAGCCGAAGAGCACGATCAGACCTGGTTGCCATGTTGATCCTGTGGTCATTTTTGTTGCCTTATCATCCGCTAGCTGACACCAGGCAATGGTATAGTGATCTTCCGGGCCTCGGCAAAGCGCTGTACTTCTGCCAATGTGGGCAAAGATGGTTGTGCGCCTAGCCGTGTCACTGTCAGCGCTCCCACTGCATTGGCAAAGCGGACAGCTTCCGGGAACGTCATCCCATGAGCGAGAGCCACTCCCAGCGCGGCACAAAAGGCATCTCCGGCAGCAGTGGTGTCCACGACTTCAACCGCAATCCCTTCGATGCAGTGTTCCGCTTCGGCCTCGACCGCCAACGCACCAGTACCCCCCAGTTTGACCACAACCCCTTTGCGCACATGTTGCAATAGCTGGTGCGCAGCACGACGCGCGTCGTCCCAGCTTTCAACCGCAATGCCGGTCAATGAACTCGCCTCGTGGCGATTCGGCGTAATATAGTCAGCCAGTGCCAGAATCGCACTAGGGCAACGCTGCGCTGGAGCTGGATCCAGGATGGTGGTCACACCCGCCGCACGTCCAGCCGCTAAAGCGGCCTCTACCGTCGCCAACGGCACCTCCAGCTGGCACAACACGGCATCCGAGTGCGCGATGGCAGCTTGGGCATGCTGTACATCCTCCGGGGTGACCACATCGTTGGCGCCCCGCGCTACCACGATAGTGTTCTCACCATGCACCAGCATGATGACTGCCACTCCAGTGGTCACACCCGCTGCTTCTCCCAGATATGTGAGATCGATGCCCTCGCGCGCCAGGTTGTGGCGAATTTGTGCGCCAAAGGCATCGTCGCCCACCTTGCCAATCAGCACAGAGGATGCACCGAGACGCGCTGCGGCAACCGCTTGATTGGCACCCTTGCCACCCTGTGCATATGTGGTGCGACTACCTAACAACGTCTCCCCTGCAGCCGGCAAACGCTCCAGAGCAATAATAAGGTCCATGTTGATGCTGCCTACTACCGTGATGTTGACCATCGTTGCCTCGCTCGATACCTGGATTTTGTGAGACTTACTCTCTTACTCTGAGCTTCGGGATGACCACAATGTGCGCAGAGCCTCAGGAAGCGACCGTCCTATAGCGCGTATTATTGTCTTTCCTGTGCCCGATCGTTCACGATCACCTGTTCGCCTTCGATCTGGACCCAGTCACCGGTGTGGATTTGGCTGATATCCACTTGGTCTACCATCGGGATATCGCTGATAATAGCACCGACAGCGACGACCGGGTCACTTTCGAGGTTGATGATCGCCGTTGGTGCATGGCCTGCCTTGGCAAGCCGATAAAGGCTATAGCTGCCCACGGTGCTCCCTTTTCCGGTGGGAAACACCAGCACTCGACCACCGATACGTTCTCCCATCAAAGGATGGCCCGGCTCGACCACGACGCCAGTATCGGCATCCACCATGCCAAAGAAGCTGATCGGCTCAGTGGACACCAAGGCGATGCCGCTAGTCTTGCCGTGCTTGATCACCCGACCAGTTAAACGCTTCATTCTCCCACTTCCTCACCCGCTTCAGCGACCCAGCTCCCTGTGATAGCTGCCTCGACGCATGCCTCAGGTGAGCTGAAATGCACGGCCACTCCGGAGTGAGCTGGTGCATAATAAGCTCCTTTGGCACATGGGGTAGCCATACATTGGAATCCCAATCCTTGCATTGGAGCCACAACCAGGCAAGTATCTGCCACCACGCGCCCTCCCAGCGCCTCAAAACGCTGTAGCAGACCGTTGCGCGCTGCTTCGTCTCTGAGCGCACGGGCCATTGTCACCCACAGAGGCACCTTGCACGGCCGCCCATTCAAAAGACGCACAATTGTCTCCAGCTCGGCCAACGAAGCGTGTGGGCAACCAAACCACACCAGATCAATGGCGGGTTCCCCCCCGCGATTGAGCGCTTGATATCCCGCCTTGAGATCTGTGATTGCGATGTGTTCCGCGCCAGGCACAATGATGCTCGGCTCGTCGCTCTCCGGTGTGACCCCTTCGACGTGATACAAAGCCACCGCGCCGCTGGCCGCCATGGCTGCGCCTAAGGTTTTCAGCAGGTCGAGGCCTGCCGGCCGGGCAAGGAGGTGTGTCGCATCCAGACCGCGTAAATAAGGCACGCGATTGCGTGCCTGCTGCCCTACTAGAATACCCAATGCACCGAAATCCGAGAGGCTGCGCACCGGACAGCGCACTTCTACCACCAGCTGGGCACGACGGTTGGCATCCAGATGCAACCCATAACGCGCAGTGCGCCCGACGATCGCAGCAGCCAGTGCGCTCGGCCCACCTTCGCGGTTGGTGCGCGCTCCCAGCACGCTGTTCGCAAAGCTGACAGCACTCGACTCGGCCCAGGCAAGATGCTCGCCGCGTGCCGGTGCATTGCCCACCAAATAGGGCGTACACGTGCAGCTGGGCGGGATGCCCATCGCGGCGAATGCTTCGAGCACGCGCTGTTGCTTCGCGGCGAACTCGGCATCGAAGCCCAGCTGATGCCAGTTGTGCAAATCCAGTCCAGCGGGATTGAGCGTGGTCGGGACGCGCACTCGAGCCCCTTGGGCGGCCCAGTCACTTAGAAATTCCAGGCCAGCCTCGCCTAGATTCTTGTAGCTTACCCCGGCAACCTGGGCGCTGCGGATCTCCACCAGATCCTGTGCTCCAAAGATATGACCCAGGGCGACGACAATTTCCATGGCCTTCTGCACCCCACGCCCCTCGGCCCCTTCTAGCAGCGACTGCTCATACGGGGTCAGCTTCATAACGCACCTTCTGAAAAGCAGCGCGATCTGCTCCCCATGGGATTGTGGCGTCCAGTCCCATTTTGGCTGTGCGTGTCTTTTGACCGACACGATGTGTCGCCGAAGGATCTAGGCTGCTGCCCGGCTGATCGCTTAATATCACCAGGTCACGATCCGCCTGGAAACGCGTCGCAATGGCCCACTCCACCTGATGGATGTCAAATGGGTCGATGTCGGTGTCCACCACGACTACGTGTTTGAGGGAGCCGTGTCCTTCAAAAGCGGCATAGATCGCCTTACGTCCGTCGTCGGCCGCTTGTTTATCAATCTGTACCACGGCGTGTAACCAGCTTGTACCGCCTGGGGTGATGACTGCATTGGTGCAACGGCATATGCGGTTGACAGCAGTCAGGATGGTAGGCTCCTTGGGAATGCCCATCAAATGCTTGTGCTCCAGTCCACCGGGCAACAGGGCGTGGAAGATAGGATCTCGCCGATGTGTGATGCAATCGATTTCAATGACAGGCCCAGGCCGCACAAAATCCATCGTCTCGGTCAAATCGACGAAAGGCCCCTCCGGCGCCATCTCGTGGGTCAGGCGACCTTCCAGAACCACCTCGCACTGCGCCGGGACATAAAGTGGCACTGTGCGGCATGTCACCAGCGGAGTCTTCTTCAGCGCATTTGCCACCTCCAGTTCGCTGACACCCAGCGGGGCGGACATTGCTGCTGCCAGCAAGACGTGCAACGGATTGCCGATGCAGATCGCCACAGGCACATCCCCTTTTGCTTTGCGCCAGGCCATATCCGTGCCGCGTCCTTCCACGACGCGGGTGGCAAAACGGCGATGGTCTAGCTGCATCAGGCGATGAAATGCCGCGTTGAAGCCATGGTCTGGGTCGTTCAAAATCAGGATGCCGGAAGTGATGTAACGTCCGCCGTCAAAAGAAAAATGGCGCAGGATAGGCAAACGTTCCAGGTCCACCTCTGGTTCGACAACCTCCTGGCAGGGGGCATGGTTCACTATCGGGCACGGTTGGGGGTGTGCCAATGCTTCCACCAGGGCATGGGACAACTGTTCGATAGACACCTCCAATGCTTCGGCGAAATAACGCCGTGCTGAGGCGATGCCGGCCACCACTCGCCATCCGGGATAGCCTTCCACCGCCGTGAACAGCACTGGTTGCCCATCGTGCTTGTGCGCCAAGCGCGCCATTTCCAGATGGGGGCTGGTGGGGTGCCCTATTTCAATCAGATTGCCATGGGCACGTGCACGGTCAATGAAGTCTCGCAATTCCATTATGGCCTTATTCTAACATGGAATAGCGGCAATCTAAAGAGCGAGCCACGGCCGCGGACGCCGTGGCTCAGCCCTTTACCACAAACGATGGCACTACACCAGGTAGCTGCTCATTCCTCCGTCACGGTGATGGCTTCCTCAGGACAGGCGGCCACACACGCCTCGCAGCCGATGCAGTCTTCAGGACGCACGGCTTCTGCGACATCTTTGCCGTCTTTCTGGGTAATGACCAACACCTCGCTGGGGCAGCTATCCACGCAGTCCCCGCATGCCTGGCACTTGTCCCAATCAATGATGATCTTGTACATAGATGTCCTCCCTGGCCTTTGGTAGAAGTTTTATAGAACCTGCTGTGTGGGCTGCGGATACAACCCTAACCAGTATCCTCCTGATTATCGAATTCGTCAAGTTGGGCTCTGAATCCCGGTTGTTCTGCTAACGTGCGCACCGGCGCAAAGGAACGACGATGAATTGGGGTGATACCCTGCTGGACCAGTAAGCGACGGTGATCTGGTGTACCATAGCCCTTATGTTCGGCAAACCCATAACCGGGATAACGCTGTGCTAGCAGCCCCATCAGATGGTCGCGCGTCACCTTGGCGATGATCGAAGCGGCTGCCACGCATAGATGAAGCGCGTCTGCGTGAGGTCTGACATATTGCGGCAGCTGCACGTGTGGCAATCGCACGTAATCCAACACCAATGCTTCAGGTGTGATGCGCAGGCGCCGCAGCGCTTGCGTCATAGCGTGGCGCGTGGCGGGTACAATTCCCTCGCGATCGATCAATGCTGGTGCACCGACACCGATCCCTATTGCCAATGCGACGTCTCGGATGTGTTGTGCCAGTCGGACGCGGACAGGGGGGGCGAGCTGCTTAGAATCGCATATCCCATCCAGCAGGTGGCTGAGATCAGGGCGCTCCAATGGCAATATCACCGCTGCTGCCACCACTGGGCCAGCCCATGCACCGCGCCCTGCTTCATCTAAGCCGGCGATGAGACGATAACCCTGCTGATATAGCATGTGCTCCAGTTCGAGCGTCGCAGCCGCTACCATAAGCCATCTGCAACGCACGTGCTCAGGTGCGCAGGCGCTCTTCCTTCAATCGTGCGGACTTGCCCCGTCGCCCGCGCAAAAAGTAGAGCTTGGCACGCCGCACGCGTGCACGAGATACCACCTCGATCTTCTCGACGCGCGGCGAGTGCAGCGGAAAGGTGCGTTCCACACCGATCCCATGCGAGGCGACACGACGCACCGTAAACGTGCGCGCCGCACCGGTGCCCTGCTGACGGATCACGATGCCCTGGAACACCTGCACGCGTTCCCGATCGCCTTCCACAATACGCGTGTGCACGCGCACCGTGTCACCCGTCTGGAGCGCGGGGACATCTTCTTTGGTCTTCTCTATCGAACGAATGAGATCGCTGACATTTGCCATTGGGGGATCGATCCTATACGCAAAATTTATGTGCCCGTGTCCTCTACTCTCCTAGCGGGCGTCGATTACACTCACAAAATCTCATTATACCATGCAACAATCGATCAAGCAAAAACAGCGGGTGCGTGCGCCTACTTGGGAATAGATCCCCCATCCTCCTAATCGATTCATGGCCCTTGGGTTGGGCATCTTCCAGAGGCTCGCGTTCAAGGCATCGGGGTGTCATCGGCGTGTCACACCACGTTGGGACGGCTCCGTCTCTCTTATGGCACCTCTATGCGGCACAGCCCCGGAGTGTGCAAGATCGCGTGCCAGCTGGAGTGGATTCACCTTTAAGAGCGTCGCACAGATCAGATAGCTGAGCAGCCCAACGGTAGCGACACTCGCCACTATCATCGGAGTAGTAGTGTCCGCTTCGCCAATCGCCCGATACACTACTAGCATCGTCATCGCCATCAGCACCGTGGCAAGGGTTAGCCGTGCCAGTGTGTCCAACAGCTGACGGCCGCGTATGCTGCCAATCCGGCGTCGCAAAATCAACACTAATACCGCTACCTCGCCCGACACTGCCAGCGAGTTTGCTAGCGCCAACCCACCATGTCCCAACGGGGTCATCAGTAGGATACCCAGTAGGATGTTGAAGGCTGCCGATCCGGTCGCGGCGAGCAGAGGGGTGACCGTATCATGGCGCGCAAAGAATGCGCGTGTCACCAACTCCAGACAGACATGAGCCACCAGCCCGAGCGCGTAGAAACGTAAGGCGATGTATACCGCTTCGGTGGCAGCCCCATCGAATGCACCGCGCTGGTAAAGCAATCGTAACAGCGGCTGCCCCAGCACGATCAGGGCACATGCAGCCGGTAGGGCCAGCGCGAGCACTAGACGCAGGGCACCGGCCAACGTGTCGCGCAGGCCTTGTAGGTCACCGCGCGTCGCCATGTCGGCTAGGGTGGGGAGCGCTACCAATCCAAACGCTGTACCGATCACCGTTTCGGGAATTTGCATCGCATCCCAACCCCATTCAAGTGCACTGACGCTACCAGCGCTCAAACGCGAAGCAAGGTTCGTAGTCGCGAGCATCGTCAGGTGGAAAACCCCTAGATCGAGCACACGTGGCCCGAAGAGGATCGCCACCCGTTGCACTGCCGCCGCGTGTACGTCCAACACAGGCCACCAGCGGAATTGGTAATGTAACAGTGCCGGGATCTTCACCAGCAAGTGCATGCATGCACCGATGACCGTGCCAACGGCCAGGCCGCGAATGCCCCACAAGGGTACGAGCCAGAGAGCGCCCAGGATCGTGCCCACCGGATAGACTACGGGCGCCAATGCAGGCAGCCAGAAATGTTTGAAACCATGCAATGCACCGGTCTGCACTGAACTGACACCGAAGATCACCGTGGAAAGCAAAACCAGTCGCATCAGGATAGCGGTCTCATCCTGCAGCGGCGCTGTGAAACCAGGTGCGATGATGGTACGTACCAACCAGGGGGACAGAAGTGCGGTCGGAACGGCCAGCGCAACGGCTGCTAAGACAACCAAGTTGGTAAGCGCACTGGCAAGCCGCCAGGCACTCGTAATGCCCTCTGTACTCAGCAGCTGAACAAAGACGGGGATGAAAGCGGTTGTCAATGCCCCGCCTGCTATGACGGTGAACAAGAGATCGGGCAGTTTGAACGCGGCATAATAAGCGTCCAGCTCTGCGCCCAAGCCAAACTCACGCGCTATGAGCATATTGCGCAGCAGCCCCATTCCAGCTGCCAGGGCAAACGAAGCACCAACCCACAGTGCATTGCGCACTAGATGGCTCTGGTGCGTGGTCGTCTCTGTCGGCGTGCTCATCGGGGCTATTCCACGCTGGGGAGGATGTCCATCGAAGTGGAGATGTCTATGGAGAGGGAGGCGGGGTACCGGTGGTAGCAAGGGCGATAGCTGCCATCTCATAGTTGGGATTCAATTCGAGCGCATGCTGCCAATTTTTTCGTGCTTCATCGTGGCGTCCCAGTGCTGCTAGACCCAGGCCTTTATAGTAGTACACCTCTTCAATCTCTCCAGCTGTAACGATCGTCGCATCGGCCAAGGCCACCAGCTCGTCATAGCGACCCGTCTCGTAATACGCACGGAAGGGCGCAAACTGATACCACAGCATGCGCCAAGGCAACCCGATGATACGCGCCCGATCGAAAGCGGCTGCTGCTTGCTCATATTCACCCAGAGCGACCAGAACACTGCCCAAGTTGAAATGCACAAAGGGGTCGTCCGGACGGCTTGTCATCTCGGCTTGAGCATGTGCTAGAGCGCGTTCCCACATCACTTGGTCGTCCATCTCCTCAGCCAGAATGCCCGTCACAATTGGGGCTAACTCTTCGGTGTAAAGCAGCAGATAAGTCCGGTTAAAGACAGCCCACAGAGTGTCCATCTCGGTATATGGGAGTTGAATCCCTTGATATGGTGCGTCCGCCTTGACCCCAGTGCTCACATAGGAGTCGTACGCTATCCAGATCTGTCGTGAATCATCATAGCCGGTCAGCAGCCGATAATGTCCCATGCCATTATTGGGCTCCAGTTCGAGCCATGTCTCAACCATCACCGGCAGCCCATTGCTCAGCAGAAGGCGCAAGCGTTCTGCTGAGCCGTTGACACGCACCAACGCGTGAAGACCTTGTTGTGTGGCAAAGTCGGCCATTTCGTGGGGACTGACATTCTTATCATCCCAGTTCGGTTTGAGTGCCGCGGCGATCTCCGCCTGGGTGAGCGTGATGCCGAAATAGCTCAGGTACATGGCTAAGGTTGCCGGTCCGCAATTATTCCATTTCTGCCATATATGGGTGATGCCACTCAGCTGCACGGAAGGCGCTGCTGACAAATAGGGATATGGTTGACCAGAAGCCGCGGAAAGTGTCTCTTGACTCGGTAAGGTGACAGCAGGGGGTGGAGTTGCCGTTACAATATCCGCAAGCTCAGAGGTTGGTTGTGCCGACCGCAGGTTGATCATCCAAGCATCCAGGATGAGAGACGCGGGGAGTGTACGCGAGCCGGGGATAGCAGTAGGGATTGTGGTTACCTGTGGTGCAATTTGAGCAGTAGGTGTACTCGTGGGTCCTATCTTTATAGGCGATGGTCGGGTCACTGCGGTGACAAGGGTGGTGGGCAACGGTGTGGGAACGAGGGGCGCCGGTGGAGGACGTAGCGTAGACACCAGCTCCAACCGCAGACGCAACAGGAGCTCCCGCACGCCGCCGTAGCGAGTGCTGCCCAGAACGAAGAGCGTCGTGCACAATACCAAGATCAAAGACGCGAACACCATCCCGGCTAGCGCTTTACATCCCTTCAAATCAATGTTTCCCTATTTCACTCGAGCGTAAATAAAAAAAAAAGCGGCAACTCCACTTTTGGAAAGTTGCCGCAGCGGGAGCGACGGGATTCGAACCCGCGATCTTCGGCTTGACAGGCCGACATGTTAACCGCTACACTACGCCCCCTCAACTGTGCACGATTCACACTTCAAATAAGAATTTAGCCTAAAAAGGCTCTCTTGTCAAATTCGTGCGGTCAAGATGTATTTCAAGTCTGGGAGCGGATCGGAGTGGTGGGCCACAGAAAGTGTCTCTCACCGCAGAGCTCTTCATGTTCACCTCCTCATACAGTGTACTCGATATGCTCGGCGGTGAATGCGCGCCATTTGCCGCGCCATTTGCACATGTGTGGCTGGGTTCGACCCCCACTTCTCCTGGAAATGTACCCCCACGTGGCCTATTGCATCCCCCATCGGGCTGTGTTATACTTTCTTCATAGTCTGATACCTCCACTCCCACCGCCGGCCCGCCGGCGATCTGGCACGCACTTTGAAAAGGAGAAGCGCTATGGACGAGATTACCGAGAACGACAAATTAATGGCCGCATTGTGCTACCCTATCGTCGTGGTGATGTCCGTCATCATCTTGGTGACCGAATCAATGCGATCACGCCCATTCCAGAAGTACCACGCTGTGCAGGCATTGGTGCTCTGGGCAGTGATCTTTGTCGTGTTGTTTGTCATCAGCTGTTTGACCTTCGGGTTGGGGTTCTTCCTCTACTTCATCGCTTGGTTGGTGCTGCTCTGGCCTGCCTATAAAGCCTATCAAGGCGAATACTTTGAAGTGCCGGTGATCACCGATTTCATCAAGAAACAAGGCTGGGTGGCGTAATCTCCTTTTGATCGCGGAGACCCGCGGACAGGGTGACCCGTGCCTGTGCCGTTGCGAGACATCGTGGGGTACAGGTCGCCTCGTGTTGTGATTCCATTGGAGGCTGCGCGTTGAAGCCGAAGAACTGGGTTATTGCACCTCGGCTACCCGAAGAGCATTTCGCCCGCTTCCCGCAGCTGCCGCCTTTGGTGGTGCAATTGCTCTACAACCGGGGCGTGCGCGAACCAGGGCAAGTGACACGCTTTTTGGAATGTCAACCTGTGCAAGACACGGACCCCTTCCAGCTCAAGGGGATGGACCGGGCAGTGGAATGCATTCATGCCGCCATCCGCGCAGGTGACCCAATCGCTATCTACGGTGACTATGATGCCGACGGGGTGACCGCTGCAGCACTACTGATGCAAGTGCTGGGTGCTCTGGGCGCACACTTGCGCCCATACCCCTATATTCCCGACCGACTGGAAGAGGGCTATGGATTGAACCGATCGGCCCTTGACATCCTCGCCCAAGAAGGGGTGCGGCTGGTGATCACCGTGGACTGTGGCATTCGTTCGCTCGATGAGGCGGAACATGCTCATGCGCGCAACCTGGAGCTGATCATCACCGATCATCACGCACCGGGTGAAACACTGCCGTATGCCAACGCAGTGATCAATCCCAAACAGCCGGGCTGCACTTATCCCTTCAAGCAGCTGACCGGTGCGGGAGTGGCTTTCAAGCTGGCGCAGGCGCTGCTGCGAACCGCTGAGCACCGGGTGGCGCTGGATGAGACGGCACTGCTGGACCTGGTGGCGTTGGGCACCGTGGCGGATGTCGCACCGCTGGTGGACGAGAATCGTGCTCTAGTGGCAGGCGGTTTGGCGCAGCTGAATACGGCGCCGCGTCTGGGCATCCGTGCACTGATGGAACAAGCTGGGGTGCAAATGGGCGCCGTGACAGCTTACACGTTGAGCCACATTTTGGCGCCGCGCCTCAATGCTGCCGGACGGCTGGAGAGTGCCTACGCGGCTTATGCCCTGCTGGTCGCCACCGACGCGGCAGAGGCGTCTACCCTGGCCAGCCAACTCGAGGAGCAGAACCGCGAGCGCCAGGAACGCACCGTCGATATGCTGGAACGGGCACGTCGCCTCATCCTGTCCGATCAGGTGAGCAGCCACCTCTACCTCATCGCTGACCCAGCCTTCAGCGAGGGCATCGCCGGACTGGTGGCGGCAAGGCTGGTCGAGGAGTTCTATCGCCCAGTGCTGGTGGCACGGCTGGGAAACGAGGTGACGCGCGGTTCGGCGCGCAGCATCCCCGAATTGCACATCACCCAGGCGCTGGACGAGTGTGCCGCGCTGCTGGAGCGCTATGGAGGCCACTCCGCTGCAGCCGGTTTCACCGTGCGCACAGCCAATCTGCTGGAGCTCCACACGCGGCTGCTTGAGATCGCCACACGCGTCTTTACCGAGCGTCCACCCGAACCCACATTGTACATCGATGCACGGCTCAACCTGCGCGCCATCAACCGCCGTGCGGTTGAAGATGTGTTGACAATGCGCATGATCGGGCGCGACAAGTCGGTGAACGCTCAGGCGCAGCCAGGGTTGGAGCTCCTGGAGCACATTGAGCGGTTACAACCCTTCGGCTGTGGCAATCCGGAACCCCTCTTCGTCACCGAAGGGATGATAGTGCGACGTAAGCAGTGTGTGGGGGGCGATGGGCAACATCTCAAGCTCATCCTGCACGATGGCAAACAGGAATGGGAGGCGATTGCCTTTCGCCAGGCGAATTGGCACGAAGCAATTGGTGAGCGGGTGGATATAGCATATCACCTGACAACCAACGATTACAATGGACGTCGCTCCCTACAGCTGAAGGTGGAGGACCTGCGCCCGGCGTAGTGGGATAGCGTGAAACCGCAGAAGACGTTCATTCAAGTTACCACTGCGATCAAAGGATGAGATCAGAAGGTCGCTTTCGAAGGTTTGATGCCCCGATTATTGAGGTGCATGATGCAGCGCTGCATAATGCAGGATTTTAACAGAGAAGTTTTTCAACACTCTCATATCACGAAAAGTTTGACAAGCTCTATGGATCGCAGTATAATGTTGTAATAGATAAGAGAGCTCGCTCAGGTCATGATCACAACGCAGACTTGTGACGTTGCATCTCCAATGAGCGAGTAGACAGGTATAAATTCTTGTGCTGTAGTGTTTTATGAGGTAAAATGTCCTCGTAGCTCAGGGGATAGAGCGCAGCGCTGCGGACGCTGAGGTCACAGGTTCGAATCCTGTCGAGGACGCCTGGTCTCAAAAGGGAAGGTTGCTTTATTAACAAATACATAAATGCCCTCAGCGGGCGGAGATGGTCCGTCGCTGCCCGCTGTTTGCGGGTAGAGGAACTTCCCGACTCCCAGCCTGTCTCATCGGGCAGGCAAGGTTGCCTCACGAAACAGCAAGTGAGGGCGCACGATGGTAACATCGTGTGACTACAACCGCAACAGAGAGCAGTCCCGCCCCGGTCCTCGTCAGACTGACGGGTGCCGCGTGGTAAGGGGTGAAACGGTGGGGTAAGAGCCCACCAGCGGTGCGCGGTAACGCGGCCGGCTGGGCGAGTGTACAACCGGGAGCAAGGTGAGTGGGCCGGGCGTGTTCTGTTCGGTCTCACCGCAGCGACACCGGCTCAGTCGGGTAACGCCCGATATGCCAGGTGGAGCCAGCTCGGTTCTCCGGGCTGAGACAGATGACGGACAAAACAGAATCGGGGGTACGGTCTCCGCTAGCTGAGGGGCGGATGCTATCGTCAGCAGGATAGCACAAGGTAGGGGCGTAGCTCAATTGGCAGAGCAACGGTCTCCAAAACCGTAGGCTGTCGGTTCGATTCCGGCCGCCCCTGTTATTCGCGGGCGTGGTTCAGTGGTAGAACGTCTCCTTGCCAAGGAGAAGGTCGTGGGTTCGAATCCCATCGCCCGCTTTTTCTGAACGTTGTGGGGCGTCAGCGTAGTCTGCAGATTGGTTCTCTCCCTACAAGAGAACATATGTTTGCAAGTCAGAGCGCATTTGTGTGGCATCTTATTAGACCAATTGGATTATAAAAGGAGGAAAAAATGATAGAGACCGCTGTAGTAGAAACGACTGTCCCTACTATGCCACGCCTTGGTGCCCCTGCACCTACTTTTGAAGCGGCCACTACACATGGCACACTACGACTCGAAGACTTCCGCGGCAGCTGGGTGATTCTCTTCTCGCATCCGGCTGACTTCACGCCGGTGTGCACCACTGAGTTCCTCGCCTTTGCCCAAATCGCACCGGAACTCAAAAAGCGCAACGTGGAGTTGTTGGGCTTGAGCATTGATAGCACCTATTCCCACATTGCCTGGGTGCGCAACATCGAGGAAAAATTCGGCGTCAAAATCACCTTCCCCATCATCGCCGATCTGGATAGGAAGGTGGCCACCTTGTATGGGATGATTATGCCGGGCGAAAGCCAGACCGAGACCAGCCGCTGCGTATTTGTGATCGATGACAAGGGCATCCTGCGCGCAATGATCTACTATCCCTTGACCACAGGCCGCAATATGGACGAGATTCTGCGGTTGATCGACGCCTTGCAGACGACCGATAAATACGGCGTGGCGACACCGGCCAATTGGCGCCCGGGTGATAAGGTTATCGTGCCACCGCCCAAGACCACTGCCGATGCCGAAGAACGTCTTAAAGCCGGATATGAGTGCAAGGATTGGTACTTCTGTATGAAGAGCTTGTAAGCAATATGGACACCTGTGGGTATCTGGTAGGAGGGGCAGGTGAATCAGGCCACTCCTCCTACCAGATCCAGCATGGTTTTGAGACATTCTCTGGGTAAATCTTTTGGGTGAGGAGAGAGAAATGCCGTGCATCAGCTCGGACGGTTCCCTGAGTGCAGCTGCTAAGAAGGTGATGGCTGCGATGGAAAACCCTATCGCCTTGGAGGCGGTGTCAGCTTCTAGTGGCCTGCCGCTCTACCAAATTCGCAGCAGCGTACGCGAACTGGTCGAAGCTGGTTTGGTGGCAGTGCTGGGCGATCACTATGTTATAACCGAAGAGGGCAGACGGAAGCTGGCTGAGCAGCGTTAATTCGAAAAAATAATCGCACAATGCGATGGTGATAATCTCTCTATCATCTCCGCTGTGTGGCAAAAGATCGTAGCGCTTGGTCTTCTGAGAAGCTGGCCAATAAATAGCGTTGCTCTTGACGCTGCTGTGAATTCAGATCTCATCTGGTTCTTTTCTGTGCTCACGCTTACTGTCCTGATAGCAAATTCTCGTTTATTTCCTCTGTTGGAGGGTGTTGAAAAAACTCTTTAGTTACCCGCTTTATTAGCCCATTTTCCTATGAAAATCTGAGCGGTCAAGGGACTTTTTCAACACCCTCTTCTGTTGTATGTTTGACAAATTCCGGATTACTCTCTATAATGAGCAATGTAACTGAGACAGTTTCTCATCTAGACGAGCGATGGAACCATCAGGATATCTTGCCGAAGCGCTCAGGCGCGCCGGATATAAGCTGACAGCACCGCGCAAGGCGATCATCCAGGTGCTGGAGCAGGAAGGGGAACACCTCAGTTCAGGTGAGGTGTTGATGCTGGGCCGCCAGATCTACCCGCTCCTCAGCCGGGCCACGGTCTATCGCACGCTCGGGTTGCTGACTGACTTGGGCCTGATCCGACCCATCTTGTTGAAGGAGAAGGATACCGCCCAACGCTATGTCACCAGCGAGGGCGGCCACCACCATCTGGTATGCAGCACGTGTGGCACCGTTTTCGAATTCGAGCGCTGCAATGCGGATTATCTCGCGGCTGAGCTGGCAGAGCGCTTCGACTTCCAAATCCGCAGTCACCTGCTGGAGTTCTACGGCACCTGCCATGCGTGTCAGATGCGCACATAAACATCCCTGCATATTTTGGGGTCTCTTATTTTGGAAGTCTAAGTGAGACTATTTCTCATCTAGGATCAAGTTGAAGGAGGTGTATGATGCTCAGGAACACCCTAAGCGGACTTCTAGTGGCGCTGTGGCTCGTCTTGGGAGCACTGCCCAGCGCATCCGTATATGCCGTCACGCCCACGCCGCAGACAACTCCGGAAGTTGTGCCGTTGCGCGTGGTGGCCATCGAACCCTTCCTCGCCGATATAGCGCAGAATGTCGCCGGTGAATGTCTCAAGATCACGTCGCTCATTCCTCTGGGCGTGGACCCGCACAGCTTCGAACCGACGCCAAACGACCTACGCACTCTCGCCGAAAGTGATGTGCTGATCATCCACGGCGCCGGGTTGGAGGAATTTCTGCAAGAGCTGCTGGAAAGCGCGGGGGGTCGCTATCAACTGATCGAAGCGACCGAAGGGCTGACGCCGCGCGGACTGCATGAAGAAGCGGATCACCACGAGGGAGAACTCGAAGGCGAGGAACATGATGAAGAGGAACATGGCTATGCAGATGAGGAGGTTTCCGAATCGGCCTCTGAGGAAGGACATGGAGAAAACCTTTCCGAAGTTCATCTCCATCATCACGAAGGTGACCCCCACTTCTGGCTCGACCCGAATTATGTCATTCACTACGTGGAGAACATCCGTGACGGTCTGAGCCAAGTGGATCCGGCCGGCGCTGCTTTCTATGCGCAAAACGCGGATGCCTACATCGCGCAGCTACAAGATCTGGATCGCTGGATCCGTGAACAGGTGGTCCAGGTGCCACCGGAGCGTCGTCTGCTGGTGACCAACCACGAAAGCTTTGGGTATTTTGCTGATCGCTACGGCTTCCGCGTCGTTGGTACTATCCTGCCAGGGGTGAGCACGGGTGTTTCGCCGTCTGCACAGCAGCTCGCCCAGCTGATCGACCTCATCCACGAGACCGGTGCGCCAGCTATCTTTCTGGAGACGGGTAGCAACCCTCAGTTAGCGGAACAGATTGCGCGCGAGACCGGCGTGCGGGTGGTCAGCGATCTTTATACCCACTCACCCAGTCCACCGGATGGTCCGGCACCTACCTATTTGGACATGATGCGCTATAATACCGCTGCGATTGTGGAGGCATTGCGCTAGGGCTCGGAACCAGAGCTCAAAAACGGAAGGTGATTAGGTGACTCAGCAATTTAGCAAGTCCAGGGGTATGGTTCCCTTGCCTGAGGAACCTGCTCGTCTGGAGATGGATCACGTAACGGTGGTCTACGGGGGGCACCTTGCGCTGGAGGATGTGACGGCGCAGGTGCCCCACGGAGCACGGGTGGCCGTGGTGGGACCAAATGGCGCTGGGAAGTCCACTCTCTTCAAGGCACTGATGGGTCTGGTGCCGTTGTACACAGGCCAGATCTTCATCCACGGGCAGCCATTGGGCTCTCATCACGATTGCGTCGCCTATGTGCCCCAACGCGAAGAGGTGGACTGGCGCTTCCCGGTCACCGTAGCCGACGTGGTCATGATGGGGCGCTACGGCCACTTGGGATGGTTGCGGCGTCCTACCGCGCGTGATCGGGCCATTGTGCAGCGCAGCCTGGAGCAACTGGGCATCCTCGATTTGGCGGAGCGCCCCATCGGCGAGCTGTCCGGTGGGCAGCAACGTCGCACCTTCCTGGCGCGTGCACTTGCTCAAGAGCCCCACATCCTGCTGATGGACGAACCTTTCACCGGCATTGATGTCGCCACACTGGAAACTACCCTTCAAGTGCTCGATCATTTGCGTGACGCCCAGGTCACCGTGTTGTTATCTACCCATGACCTGAATCTGGCGGCTGCGTACTTCGACCAGGTGATATTGCTCAATCGACGGCTGATCCATTATGGACCACCGGAAGAGGTGTTAACGCCCGAGACCATTGTGGAGACGTTCGGCGGGCAGGTGTTCTGGCTCGAACCCCGGGGCGAGGGACCGCGTATGGCAACTGCCAGCCATTGCTGCCCGCCCGAGCAAAGTGTTCCTCGCAGGCGATGACGATGCTGCTCGATTGGTTACTCGCACCACTAGCCTACGGGTTTATGCAGCGCGGCTTGATCGCCTCGGTGCTGGTGGGCATTTTGTGCGCCGTGGTAGGCTGCTATATTGTGCTACGCTCGATGGCCTTCCTAGGGGACGCACTGGCGCACGGCATCCTGCCGGGTGTGGCAATTGCCTACCTGTTGCAGGTCAACCTGACGATCGGCGCATTAGCGGCTGGGATCGCGGTGGCGCTAGGAATCGCTTTTCTCTCGCGTCCAGGTACCATCCGAGAGGATACTGCCATTGGCATCCTCTTCGCCGCTTCGTTGTCTCTGGGGGTGTTGCTGATCAGCACTATCCGCACGTATGCCGTCGATCTGACTCACATTTTGTTCGGCAATGTGTTAGGCGTCAGTCCAGGCGATTTGTGGCTCATCGGGGGGTTGGCATGTATCGTGCTGACCACGATTGTGCTCCTCTATAAAGAGTTCCTGGTGCTTTCGTTTGATCCCGTGCACGCGGCGGCGCTGCGGCTGCCTATCAATCTATTGCGCCATCTCATGTTGATCCTACTGGCACTGACAATCGTCGTGTCGCTGCAGATTGTCGGGGTAGGATTGGTGGCGGCGATGTTGGTCACGCCAAGTGCGACAGCTTACCTGGTGACGCGGCGACTATCGCATATGATGGTGCTGGCAGCCGGATTGGGTGCTTTTTCCGGCATCGTCGGCCTGTATCTGAGCTTCTATTTCAACGTGGCTTCAGGCGCTGCAGTGGTGCTGACAGCCACTATGCTCTTTGTGCTCGTCTTTCTTTTGGCGCCGCGCAGAGGGGCCCTATGGCCTCGACGACGTTCCCGATCGTGATGGGACACAGTGTGCATCGCACATGCTAAACGTCAGACCGAAGACGCACCCAGAGGTACCACCAGCCTAGAGCGCATCCGACCGATTTAATTTCGTTTTATTTGACATAAAGTAATTGGAAATCTGGGTGCCTGTGGCTCGGCAGATCGAGAGAAGATGCTGCCAACCTCGAGAGTTCCTCGGGTAAGGTAGGAAGTACACCCAGGGTTTGAAAGACATCCTGGGCCGTCCGCATCTCGTCCCAGAGGGCACTCTTCTGGGTATGTACAGCGGTGCGGCAGCGCTTGCGCATCTGGATCAGACAACGATACCGCTCTGTGAAGCACATCATTCCCTCTGTCTTCATCGCAACCTCCGGCACTATGATCGTTTGAAAGGGCCTAACCCTGGTAACACTTTACGTGAAGGATCACACATTATTGCTTGTCCGCTCTACACGTGTTATATTTACTACTGAATTGGTTCTTCCTCTGTCGGCCAAGGGGCCTTTCGGTTTTGAATTGTAAAAACGTCTCTCGCGGCATTCTTAGCGAGGTTGTGCGATGGACGATGCAAAGCGCATTCTAGTCGTGGATGATGAGCCTCGCATGCGACGATTCATCCACATGAATCTTGACCTGGAAGGGTACCAGGTGTTGGAAGCCAGCAATGGTCTCGAAGCGATCAAGCGCGTGCGTGAGGATCTGCCCGATTTGGTGTTGCTGGACGTCATGATGCCAGAGATGGACGGTTTCGAGACCCTGCGCGAGATTCGCCAGTTCAGCAATGTGCCGGTCATCATGCTCACCGTCAAAGGGGATGAAGATGACAAGGTGCGTGGCCTAGAGCTGGGAGCTGATGACTATGTCACGAAGCCGTTTGGCCCGCGGGAGCTTTCCAGCCGTATTAAAGCGGTGCTGCGGCGCGCTGAGATTCCCGCACCCGCCGAACAATCCATTGTGCGGGTGGACGATCGCTTACAGATCGATTTCAATTTGCGCCAGGTGATCGTGGATGGTCAAGTGATCAAACTACGTCCGACCGAGTATCGTCTGCTGTATCATCTGGTCAACAACGCCGGCTGGACTATGCCCCATGAAACGCTGCTCGCTAAGGTGTGGGGACACGAATATCGCGACGAGACCCATTATCTGCGCCTTTATATTACGTACTTGCGTCAGAAGATCGAAAAAGACCCTGCTAATCCCCAATACATCTTGACAGAACGGGGCATCGGCTACCGTTTCGTTGATTTCAGAAATCGAGATAAAGAACGTGAGTCCGCATAGTCGGGCATGCCTTGCAGGCTATCCGGTATGGGACTAGTTGCCACATGCTCACGCGCGTCGAATCGTGAGCCAAACGAGAAGATCAATTCTACGCCACAAATCATCTCAGGTCATGTGATGTTATGAGAGCGTGTCTGATTCTGAACCCGGCGGCTGGACCTGCCGATTTCCATCACCATGTTGTGGAAGCTGTGCGCTATCTGGAAAGTTGCGGTTGGCAGGTCAAGCGAATGGAAACCGCTGCTCGGTGTGATGCCATGCGATTGGCGCGTCGTTGCGCTGAAGAGGGTTATGATGTGGCCATCGCAGTCGGGGGTGATGGCACCATCAATGAAGTGGTCAATGGTCTGGCAGGCAGTGAGACTGCCCTGGGCGTCATCCCTGCGGGCACCGCCAATGTATATGCAGCGGATGTCGGTATCCCTGTTTGGAGTCCATTGCGGCCCCATGCCGTGCGGGAAGCAGCCAGCATCATCCACACAGGAAGGCGGTGTCGCCTCGATCTTGGACATATCCAACTAGCCGATGGTCTGGAGCGCTATTTCTTCATGTGGTGTGGCATCGGGTTAGATGCGGCTATCACGCGTGAGGTGCGCTCCGAGGATACGCGTCGGTTGGGATATTTAGCCTGGGGGATTGCCAGCGTCTTGGTGGCACTCAATTTTATGGGCCATCGCGGTCAGGTTACGGTGGACCGCCGTAAGCTACGACGGCGACTGCTCTGGGTGGTGGTCAGCAATGGCCAGCTCTACGGTCGTTTGTGGCGCATCGCCCCTGATGCAAAGATGGACGACGGGCAGCTGAATGTGACCGTTTTTGAGGGACGCGGCATCTTGTCCACTATCCACCACATCTTGGGGCTGACATTCGGCTTTCACGTGCGCGATCCACGGGTGCACCAATATCGCTGTTCGTCCGTTTCGGTGCGTACGCGTAAGCCCTTGCCGGTGCATGTCGATGCCGAGCCAGTGGGCACTACACCCGTGCGCATCAATGTGGTGCCACAGGCCATCACAGTTATTCTACCGTCCAGACTGCCTGAGCATCTGCTTGTGCGTCGGGAAGAGCATCCCGTTGCCGTTCCGGAGATGGCAGCGCTATGACAAAAGTACGGCGCAGCGAGTACCCGGATGCACCACAGGTTGGGGTGGGAGCGGTGCTGGTCCGGGATGGATGCGTGCTCCTGGTTAAGCGCGCCAGTCCGCCCAGTCAAGGTACGTGGGCTATACCCGGGGGACGGGTCGAGCTGGGTGAGACATTGCAGCACGCGGCCGAACGTGAGCTTCGCGAAGAAACGGGCATCATCGCACGTGCTGGCGCTCCCATTTACACCTTTGATGTGATCCAACGTGACGAAGCAGGACAGGTACAGTTCCACTACGTCATTGTGGATCTCTGGATGGAATATGTCGCCGGTGAAGTGCGCGCTGGTGACGATGCGGCAGAAGCACGGTGGATACCCTATCAAGATCTCGGTGTGTTGCCTATCCATCCCGCCACGCGAGCGCTGCTGGAACAGGTGATGGCATCCCACCCAGCAAAGATCTTAGGTATGACCCAGATGCAAAAACTCCACCACTCAGAACGCGTGGTGGAGCTGATCAGTGCGGCACGTGCTTGGCTGCGTGAGGAACCAGATAGTACGGAGCGCTTGAGGGCAGTTGTGCGCGCGTTCGAATAGTGTGCCCCTTTAGACGCGCGTCACATACTCTCCGGTGCGCGTGTCAATGCGGATAATATCCCCGACCTGGACAAACAGAGGGGTCTGCACCTTGAGACCGGTGGAAACGACCACCTCTTTAGTAGCGCTGGTAGCAGTATCACCGGCGACTCCAGGCTCGGCGTGCACCACCTCTAAATCCACCGTGGTTGGAAATTCGATGTCGATCGGTTCACCCTCATAGGTCAAAAGGTTCACCGTCATCCCGTCGGTCAGGTAGTATACTCTATCGCCCAACATGCTGGCTGAAAGCACAGGTTGCTCATACGTCTCGGTGTCCATGAACGTGTACAAGTCGCCATCATGATAGAGATATTGCACCTGGCGCTTTTCCAGGCGGATGTCCTGTACCCGTTCACCTGAGACGAACGACTTTTCTACCGTCGCCCCGGTGCGCAGGTTGCGCGCCTTGACACGGATGGTGGCATTGCCACGCCCCATTTTGATGTGGTGGTATTCCAACACGCGATAGATTTCGCCGTCCAGTTCAAAGGTGACCCCTTTTTTCAAATCGTTTACATCAATCATATCCCTCTATCCCCTCGGAAATGGTGCATTGTGTTTGATGATCACTGCTCTATAGAGACGTGCAAAGACGAGAGATCGAGCATCCTATATTGAGCTATTTTACCACAAGGGGTGCGGGAAATACACATTTGCACCGCAGCGTGAAAGTGCGTCTGGGCGTAGGCGTCGGTCAGCGCGACACCCGTCCCGATACATCGCCGGCCATGATCGCTTCGACTTCCGAGACCGTCACCAAGTTGAAATCGCCCATGATGGAATGCTTCAAGCACGAAGCGGCCACGGCGAAGTTGAGCGCCCTCTGACGGTCGTCGCCATAGGTGCGCAATCCGTAGATCAGCCCAGCTACAAAGGCGTCGCCGGCGCCCACGCGGTCCACGATGTGGGTGATGTTATAGAGTGGCGCGGTGTAGAAGTTCCCTTGATCCCATAACACACCGCTCCACGTGTTATGGCTGGCCGAGATCGAGCCGCGCAAGGTGATCGCCACCATCTTCAGATTGGGGAAGCGACGATGCAGCTCCTCACAGACGTAGCGGTACTGTCCTGCTTCCACGCGACCAGCTTGTACGTCTGTCTCGGGAGCTGTGATGTCGAAAACCTTCTCAGCGTCCTCTTCATTGCCCACCGCGATGTCACATAATTGCACCATAGCGGGCATCACCTCGGCCGCTTTCTTGCCCCACTTCCACAAGTTCTTGCGATAATTCAGGTCGCACGAGACAGTGAGGCCCATTTCGCGCGCCACTTGGATGCCCTCGAGACATACGTCAGCCAGATTGGCCGAGATGGCTGGGGTGATGCCGGTCCAATGAAACCAG